>MHZX01000136.1 GCA_001828935.1 Rhodocyclales bacterium RIFCSPLOWO2_02_FULL_63_24 | reverse complement strand
TCCAGTGTGTTCAATGAACCGCCGGATGCGGAACCGCACGTCCGGTGGTGTGGGAGGACGGCGGGGGTGACCCCGCCTCCTACCCGATTCGATGCGATGCTCAGGAAGGACTGTTCGAAGTCTGCGTTTGCGTAGTTGTGGTGGTAGTCGTGATTTGCGTAGTCGAGGTTTGCGTTTCGACGGCCGCGGTGAGGGTGGTAACCGACTGGGCGAGCGCACTGCTTGCTTGGGGCGCGGCGGCCACAACGATCGGATTGGTAGCAACGGAGGTAGCCGCTGTAGCCACTGCTGCGGATACGGTTGGTGCAGCGGCAACCATTGTCGGTGTTGATGCGACCGCTACGGTTGTCGCTGCCAAGCTGGCGACGACAGAGGGTGCAGCGGCGATGACCGCCGGCGCAACCATGATTCGTGAGGCTGCTGACAACATGGTGGCCACCTGGGCAGAAGCGGCGCTCTGCACTGCGGGCGACTGGGCGACACGCATCGCCGCGTTAGCGACCGCGGCAGCAGCAGCAGGGTTGGTCGCAATCATTCGCTCTGCAGCAGCCATGGTTTGCGCCGCCAGTAGTGCCGCCCGAACCGGATTTCCCGCTGCCAAGGCGGCAATCGCCCGTTCAACCGCTGCAGCATTGCCTGACGCGATGGCGGCCAGCAAGGCGGGAGGCAGTGCCTGCTGCTGTTGGTTGCCGGCCTGCTGGGCTTGGGCTACGAGCGGCACGGCCGTGAGTCCAATCAGGCAGGCGGCGATGACGGTTTTGATTTTCATGAGCGTTTTCCAGTGTAGTGCGTTGCCGGGTTATTGCGGTTCATGGCTCGTGGATTACTCCACCTTGGCCTTCGCGCGCAAGTCGTCGATGTGTTTCTGCACCATGCGCTGCGTCAGTTGCTGGCCGATCTGGCCCTTGGCTTCGTCCATGCCCGGCAGCTTGAGTTCGCGCGTGTCTTCGAGCTGGATCACGTGCCAGCCGAAGTCGCTCTTCACCGGGGTTTCGGTGAACTTGCCTTTTTCCAGCTTGGTCATGGCGTCGGAGAAGGGTTTGACGAAGGAGGCGGGATTGGCCCAGCCGAGATCGCCGCCGCGCTCCTTGGAGCCGGGATCCTTGGAGTCCTTGGCCAGGGCTTCAAGTTTTTCGCCCTTCTTCAGCTTCTCGATGATCGCCTTGGCTTCGTCTTCCTTTTCGACCAGGATGTGGCGGGCCTTGTATTCCTTGTTGCCGAGCTTGGCCTTGATTTCGTCGTATTCCTTCTTGATCTGGTCCTCGGTGACCGGATGGGTCCGCACGTAGTCGTTGAGATAGGCGCCGATCAGCACGCCCTGACGGGCAAGATCCATCTGGCCTTGAACCTCGGGTTTCTTGTCGAAGCCCTTCTTGAGCGATTCCTGCGTCAGCACTTCGCGGCGCACCAGTTCTTCCGTCACCGCCTTGCGCAGATCCGGCGTGTCGGGTTGGCCCTGGGCGGTTTGACCCGCGATCAGTGCTTCGGCGCGAACCTTCGGGATGGCCTTGCCATTGACGGTGGCGAATGTCGCGGATTCCTTCTTTTGGGCGAAGGCGGGCGCTGCGCTTACCGATACGGCGAAGGCGAGCAGGAGTGCATGACGGAGGGTACGATTCATCTTGGTTCCTGAATGGTCTGGATGTGTGGCGAGGCTTGTCTGGCGGGGCTTGTCAGTGTTCGTCCGGGCTTTTGGCGGTAATGCTGAGTGCGTGAATTTCCCGCTTCATCAGCGGGCCGAGCGCATCATACACCAAGCGATGTCTTTCCATTGTCCTGCAACCGGCGAAGCGCGGCGAGACGATCGCCAGCCGGTAATGGCCGCCGCCGCTGCGGGCGCCTGCATGGCCGGCATGCTTGGCCGAGTCATCGATGATCTCGACGGCGACCGGATCGAGCACGCCGAGTTTCTCGCGCATGGCATCGATGACGCTCATGACTTCGGAAAAACCTGGCGGAAGGGGCGTACCGTGACGCGGTCATACACGCCGGCGGCGACATAGGGGTCGGCATCGGCCCAGGCCTGCGCGGCGGCGAGCGAGTCGAACTCGGCGACGATCAGGCTGCCGGAAAAGCCGGCGGGTCCCGGGTCCGGGCTGTCGATTGCGGGGAACGGGCCGCCCAGCACCATGCGCCCCGCAGCTTCCAGTTCGAGCAGACGGGCGAGATGGGCGGGACGGCTGGCGAGACGCTGTTCCAGGCTGTTCGGCACGTCTTCGCCGACGATGGCATAAAGCATGGGTTAACTTTGTCCTTGGGATGGCGGTTGGGGAGCGGTTTGCTGTTTGTCTTCCGGAATGTATTTGGCCAGCACCATGCCCTGGATCACGATGAACACCAGCATCAGGCCCATGCCGCCGAAAAGCTTGAAGCTGACCCAGGTATCGGTGCTGAAGTTGAACGCCACCCAGAGATTGACCACTCCCATGATGGCGAAAAAGCCGATCCAGGCGAGATTGAGCCTGCTCCATAGTGTTTCGGGCAGTTCCACCTGTTTCTCAAGCATGGCGCGGATCAGGTTCTTGCCAAAAAACCGGGCGGAGCCGAACAAGGTCGCGGCGAACAGCCAGTAGAGCACGGTCGGCTTCCACTTGATGAAGGTCTCGTCGCGCAGGATCAGCGTCGCGCCGCCGAACACCACCACCAAGGCCAGGCTGACCCAGAGCATGGTGTCCACCTTGCCGTGGCGATGCCAGACCCAGCCGATCTGTGCCGCCGTGGCGGCGATTACCACGCCGGTGGCGATGTAGATGCCGAACACCTTGAAGGCGGCGAAGAAGAGGATGACGGGAAACAGGTCGAAGAGAAATTTCATGGGCTGAATTATAAGCTGCGGACGCCGGGTGCCAATCGAGCGCAGCGAGCAAATCAGTTACTCCCTTCCCGCGGAAGGGGGTGGGGGGGCTCGTCAGGGGCTAAATTCAGCGACGCTGAATTTATGCAGTAACGCAGGCCAGTCGGCGCCGGGCCGTCGGGAAAGACGTGTCCGAGGTGGGCACCGCACTTGCTACAGACGACCTCGGTGCGGCGCATGAAATGACTGCGGTCGTCATTTTCGGCGATGCTTTCGGCATCGATCGGCGCGGTGAAGCTGGGCCAGCCGCAGCCGGAATCGAACTTCGTCGCGGATGCGAACAAGGCTTCGCCGCAGCCGATGCAGCGATAGGTACCGGGATCCTTGCAGTCCCAGTATTCCCCGCTGAAGGCTCTTTCCGTGCCTTTCTCGCGGACGACATGGTATTGCGCGGGCGTAAGCAGTGCGCGCCATTCGGCTTCGGTCTTGTTGATCTTCGGCTTGTTGCTCATGAGTGCCTCTGGGCGCTGACTATAATCCGCTCCATGGTGACTGAGATCAACCGGCGTGTGAATAAGTTCTGGACAAGGCGATGCGCATAACCGTGCTCGGGGCCGGCGTGGTCGGTGTGACAAGCGCATGGTATCTGGCGGCGGACGGTCACGAGGTCACGGTGATCGACCGTCAGCCGCAGCCCGCGCAGGAGACCAGTTTCGCCAACGGTGGCCAGATCTCGGTCAGCCATGCCGAACCCTGGGCCAATCCGGGCGCTCCGTTGAAGGCCCTCCAATGGCTCGGGCGCGAGGATGCGCCGCTGCTCTGGCGCCTGCGCGCCGATCCGGCGCAATGGGCCTGGGGCTGGCGTTTCCTGCGCGAATGCACGGCGCCGCGGGCGCGCGCCAATGTCGGCGCCATCGTCCGGCTCGGCCTGGCCAGCCGTGCCGCCTTGCAGGCGTTGCGGCGGGACCTGGCGCTCGAATACGATCACCTGGAACGCGGCATCCTGCATTTCTACACCGATCCGCGCGAATTCGAGCATGCGCTGCCGCAGGCGGCGCTGATGCGCGAGTTCGGTTGCGAGCGGGTGCCGAAGACGGCGGCCGAGTGTCTTGCCATCGAGCCGGCGCTGGCCGCTTCGCGCGTCCGCATAGTCGGCGGTACCTACACGGCAAGCGACGAATCGGGCGACGCGCGACGCTTCACCCAAGCCTTGGCGCAGCACGCCACGGCGCGCGGGGTGTGTTTCCGCCATGGCGAAACTGTGGCCGCCTTGCTGCGCGATGGCGGCCGCCTGGCCGGCATACGTCTGGCGTCGGGCGAACTCCTGCGCGCCGATATCACCGTGTTGGCCCTGGGCAGCTATTCGCCGCTGCTGCTGCGGCCGCTGGGCGTGAGCCTGCCGGTCTATCCGGCCAAAGGTTATTCCGCGACGCTGGCCCTGACCGACGGCGTGACGGCGCCGTCGGTCAGCCTCACCGACGACGGCCACAAGATCGTCATCTCGCGCCTGGGGCAAGCCTTGCGCGTCGCCGGCACGGCGGAGTTCAACGGCTACGACGTGTCGCTCAATGCCGCGCGCTGCGCGGCGCTGTTGCGGCGCACCCGGGAGATATTCCCGGCGCTGGAGGCGGTGACGCAGGTCGACTACTGGGCCGGGCTGCGGCCCGCCACCCCGGGCAATGTACCTGTCATCGGCGACATGGCTGCCGCCGGGCTGGCCGGCTTGTGGCTCAACACCGGTCACGGCACGCTGGGCTGGACCCTGGCGTGCGGGTCGGCGAAGTTGCTGGCGGATCTGGCGGCGGGCCGCGATCCGGGGCTGGAGACGACGCCTTACCGGTTTCAATAATCGCCGTCGGCGTCGCGCCGGCGCCGACTCTTGACGTTCAGTGCAAGTGCCGCGGAGCGGTTTCGGCCTGCTCTTCGGGCAGTTCCGCATGCATCGGTTCGCCCTCGGGATTCGGATAGAGCGGGGCGCCGCAGTCGTCGCAGAATTCCAGCGGGAAGCGCTGGTCGAGCAACAACACGCTGGCGACGCCGGCCTCGTGCAGCGTGGCTTCGATCTGCGCCGGGGCGTCGTTGTTTTCGTCCTCGTGCTCCAGCAGCGGCCAGACCACGCCATGCACCACGTCGCTGCTGCCGGCCTGGGTGAAGCCGATACGGAATTCCTCGAGCTGGCGATCGTGGAATGGAGCCACCACGGCGCGCAGCTCGGCTGCCGGGCGATTCAGCACGGTTTGCAGAAAGGCCACGGCGGCGCGCAGCGACCAGGGGCGCGAGGCGCGGTCGGCATCGCGCACCGCGGCATGGTAGGCCAGCACCGGCAGGAACTCGAGGGCGCAGGCGGGCAGCAAGGGGCGCAACGCGTCGCCACCCTGTTGCGCCCATTGGCGGAAGGACTCTGCGGGATCGCCATCGTCCTCCTGCCAGCGGAATAGCGCCGCGCCGCGCGGTGCGGCGACCGCGCCGATCAGATAGCGGGTATCGGAGAGGAAGCTCATGGTTTCGGCAAGTTGCGCCGGGTCGACCTTCAGGTTGCGGCCATGGATCGCGGCCTTGGCCAGCTTTTCCGCCAGTTGCGCCGTGGCGACGTAGTTTTGCGGCAACTGGTCGGGACTGTAGAGCACGTCGGCGAGGCCGAGTTTGGCATCGGCGGCCAGCACATGTGCCTGCAATTGCACCCGCAGCGCGTCCATTTGCGCCGGCGGAATTCCGCCTGAGGGAATCTGGAAGCGCGACCAGGCCAGCAGGGGGGCCGCGATCATCACCACGTCGAGTTCGCCGGCCGTCTCGGCGCGGCGCGTTTCGGCGCAGGACTCGACCATGTCGGCCAGTTCGTCATAGGCACGCGAGCCGCCGCTGTAGAGTTGGTCGAGTACGGCGATCAGGGTTTCCTCGGCGTCGCTGGCCAGCAGGCGGTCTATGTGAGCGGCCAGGCGGGCTTCCCAATAGGCATCCTCAATTCGGTTGGATGACTGGCTGAGTCGCGTAGCCAGGCGCGTCAGAAGTTCGGAGTCCGGCGTCTGGCGGGCGCGGCGCGGAAGGCGGTTGCGTTTCATTGAAGATTGAGGCCGAAAGAATGTGCCGGCAGGAGCGGCGAGGTGGAATTCTAACAGTTGCCAAGACGCGGGGCTTGTTACCGGAAGCTGATAAACTCCGCCTGTTTTTTTGCCAGCGGTGGAACCCGATGTTCTCGAAATTGATGCCCAGAGAGGCCAAGTTCTTCGATTTGTTCAATGCCCACGCCGACCTGGTCGTCAAGGGCGGGCGGCAACTGGTGGCCTTGGTGGATGACCTGGGCAAGGGGCCCGACGTGCTGGCGCAGCATGTGCAGGCCATCGACGAAATCGAGACCGGGGCCGACAAGATCACCCACGAAACCATTGCGCTGCTGCATACCTCGTTCAATACGCCGCTGGATCGCGACGAGATTCACCAGTTGATCATGCGCATGGACGACATCCTCGACCTGATCCAGGATTTCGCCGAGGCGATGTATCTCTACGACATACGCCAGTTGACGCCTGAAGCCAGGCAGCTTTCGGACATCGTTGCTTCCAGTTGCGAACGGGTCCGTTCCGCCGTGGTCCTGCTCAACAAGATGGATAACGCACCGGGCATGCTCAAGCTGTGCCGCGAGATCGACCAGCTCGAATCCGATGCCGACCGCGCCATGCGCACCGGCATTACCAAGCTGTTCCGCGAAGAGGCGGACGTGCGCCAGCTGATCAAGATGAAAGGCATTTACGAGTTGCTGGAGTCGGTGACCGATCGTTGCGAGGACGTTGCCAATATCATCGAGGGCATCATCCTCGAGAATTCCTGAGCGACCGTCATGCATGCGGTCGAGATGAGTCTGACGGTGATCGTGGTGCTGGTGCTGCTGGCGCTCGTGTTCGACTTCATGAACGGCTTCCACGATGCCGCCAATTCCATCGCTACCATTGTTTCCACCGGCGTCCTGAAGCCGCAGCAGGCAGTGGCCTGGGCGGCCTTCTTCAACGTCTTGGCCGTCATGGTGTTCCAGCTCAAGGTCGCCACCACGATCGGCAAGGGCACCATCGATCCGAACATCGTCGACCACTACGTGGTGTTCGGTGCGCTGATCGGGGCCATCGCCTGGAACATCATCACTTGGTATTACGGTATTCCGTCCAGTTCGTCCCATGCCCTGATCGGCGGCCTGGCCGGCGCCGCGATGGCCAAAGCCGGTACCGGTTCCCTGGTCTGGGCCGGGATCGGCAAGGTGGTTGCCTTCATCCTGATTGCACCCTTGCTCGGCTTCATCCTCGGCGGCACGATGATGGTGGTGGTGTCCTGGTTATGCAACCGAAGTACGCCGCGCAGAGTGGACAAGAGCTTCCGCCGTCTGCAGTTGCTGTCCGCGGCGGCCTACAGCCTGGGCCACGGCGGCAACGATGCGCAAAAGACCATCGGCATCATCTGGATGCTGTTGATTGCCGCCGGCATTTCCAAGACCGGCGAATCCGTGCCGACCTGGGTGATTTTCTCCTGCTATTCAGCGATGGGCCTGGGCACGATGTTCGGCGGCTGGCGCATCGTCAAGACCATGGGCCAGCGCATCACCAAGTTGCGGCCGGTGGGCGGTTTCTGTGCCGAGACCGGAGGCGCCATCACGCTGTTCCTGGCCACCGGGCTGGGGATACCGGTGTCCACTACGCATACGATTACCGGCGCCATCGTCGGTGTCGGGGCTTCCAAGGGGCCCAGCAACGTACGCTGGGGCGTGGCCGGCGGCATCGTCTGGGCCTGGGTGTTGACCATCCCGGCGAGTGCCCTGATTGCCGCCGTTGCGTGGTGGCTGGGGCGTTTTCTGCTGTAGTTCGCCGTGAGCCACTGCCAGAGTTGCGGAGCCTGTTGCGCCACTTTCCGCGTCTCGTTTCATATCGAAGAAGTCGATGATGTGTCGGGGGGCCGCGTGCCGGCAGGGCTGGTCGAATCGGTCGCCGGGCAACTGGCGTGCATCCGCGGCACGGCGACCGCGCCGCGGCGCTGCGTGGCTTTGCGCGGGCGCATCGGCGAGGCGGTGTCCTGCGCCATTTACGAGTTTCGTCCGGACGCCTGTCGCGAGTTCGCGCCGCTGGCCGCCGTTGGCCGCGGCGACGAAGCCTGCAACGAGGCGCGGCGACGCCACCAGTTGCCGCCATTGGGGTCGGCATGAACGCCCGTAGCGCTCCCGGTCCGGCGGCCTTTGCCCTGATGGTGCTGTTGTGCGCCATCTGGGGCATGCAGCAGGTGGCGATGAAACTTGCCGTCGCCGAAATCAGCCCGGTCATGCAGGCCGGGTTGCGCTCCGGTCTTGGCGCTGTCCTCGTTTACGCCTGGGCGCGTTGGCGCGGGATGACCCTGTTCGCTCACGACCGGTCGCTGCGGCCGGGCTTGCTCGCCGGGTTTCTGTTCAGCCTCGAATTCGTCTTCATTTTCGTCGGCGTCGATCACACCACGGTGTCGCGCATGGTGGTGTTCCTTTACACCGCGCCGTGCTTTACGGTACTCGGCCTGCACTTCTTCGTGCCCGGCGAACGCATGGGATGGCGGCAGGCGGTGGGCGTGCTGCTGGCATTCGCCGGCCTGGTCTTGGCTTTCATCGACCAGGCGTCGGGCGGCAGCCTGCTGGGCGACGCCTTCGGCGTGCTCGCCGCGCTGTTCTGGGCGGCGACGACGGTCTTGATCCGGGCCACGAAGCTGGCGCAAGTGACGGCGACCAAAGTGCTGCTGTATCAGCTGGTGGTCTCGGCCGCTGTCATGTTTCCGCTCTCCTGGCTGCTTGGCGAGCGCGGCATCGGCGTGCTGTCAGCGCCGACTCTCTGGGCGATGGCCTATCAGATCGTGATCGTGGCCTTCATCAGCTACCTGGCGTGGTTCTGGTTGCTGACACGCTATCTGGCGGGTCGCCTGCTGGTGTTTTCCTTCCTGACGCCCTTGTTCGGCGTCGGCTTCGGCATGGCCCTGATGGGCGACCAGCCCAGCCTGCACTTTTTTGTCGCCGCGGCGATGGTAGTGGGGGGTATCGTGCTGGTCAATCTGCCGGCGCGCAAATGAACGGCATATTCCCCGTCCTCATTTCCGACACAAGTCGGGACCACGGTTCGCTGCGCGCGCAGAGTCCTGGAGCGGCTGCCTTGGGGCAGTCCGGCGGCAAGCCATGAACCGGCTGCAGGCGTTTTCGCTGGGCCTGCGCTCGGTCATGCCGCTGTTGCTGGGCGTCGCCCCGTTCGGTGTGATCTACGGCGTGGTGGCGCTGCAAAGCGGCATCCCGCCCCTGGCGGCGATGGCGATGTCGTCGATCGTCTTCGCCGGTTCCGCGCAGTTTCTGCTGGCGCAATTGGTCGGTGCCGGTGCGCCCCTGCTGCTCACCGCGGGCGCGGTGGGATTGGTCAACCTGCGCCACGCCCTCTACAGCGCCTCGGTGGCGCCCGTTCTGGCGCACCTGCCGCGGCGCTGGAAACTCCTGCTGGCTTATCTGCTGACCGACGAAGCCTATGCGGCGGCGATCCCGCATCTGTTGGCTGCGGCGCCTCCGTCGCGGTCGTCGGCGGGGCACTGGATCCTGTTCGGCTCGGGCTTCGGCCTCTGGGCCGGCTGGCAGGTGGCGACGCTGGCGGGGGTGCTGATCGGCGCGCAATTGCCTTCGAATCTGGGGCTGGATTTTGCGTTGCCGCTGACCTTCATCGCGATCGTGGTGCCGATGGTCGACAGCCGCGCGCTGTTTGCCGCCGCCCTTGTTGCAGGAGCGGCGGCGGTCGCCCTGGCCGCGTTGCCGTACAAGGTTGGCTTGTTCATCGCGGCGCTGGCCGGCTTGGTGGTCGGGGCGGCGCTGACAAGGACGGCGAAATGAATCTCTGGTGGCTGATGCTGGCCTGCGGCGGCCTTACCTTCGGCATCCGCTACTCGTTTATCGCCGCAGAAGGCCACTACCAGCCTCCGCCGTGGTTTCGTCGCCTGCTGCCCTTCGTGCCCGTCGCGGCGCTGACGGCGCTGACGGCGCCGGAACTTCTGTTGGTGCAGGGCGAACTGATTCTCGGCGGCGACAATCCGCGCTTGTGGGCCGGCCTGGTGGCTATCTTCGTCGCTGCCCTGTGGCGCAACACCTTGCTGACCATCGGCTGCGGCTTCCTGGCGTTGTTTGCGCTGCAACGTCTGTGAGCCGCTATTCGGCCCTGCAACTGCGGAAGCCGACGAATATGTCGTCGCGCTGCGGTTCGTAGTAGTTGCGATAGCGTGGATTGCGCATGCGCTGGCGGGTGGCGAACGAGCCGCCGCGCACGCTGCGGTGGGTGTGGAAAAACGGCGCGGCGTATTCGGCGTAGGGGTCGGGGCTGAAGCCGGGATAGGGCGCGAAGGCGCTGGCGGTCCATTCCCAGACCTGGCTACCCCAGGCGAAATTGCCGGCCTTGAGCGCGGCGTATTCCCACTCCGTTTCGCTGGGCACGCGCCGTCCGGCCCAGCGACACCAGGCTTCGGCTTCATGCGCAGTAACGTGAATCAGCGGCTGCCCGGGTGCCAGGGCAATCCAGTTGTTGAACCGCCGCTGCTGCCAGATCCCTTCCTTCCTGCGCCAGTAGCGGGGCATGGTTTGGCCGCTGGCGGCGAGCCAGGCCCGGCCGTCTTGCGACCACCATTGCGGTTGCCGGTAGCCATCGTCTTCGACGAATTTCAGATAGTCCGCATTCCTTACCGGAGCGGCAGCAATCGCGAAACTGTCGACGTGCTGCGGATGAGCCCACTTTTCATTGTCGAAAACGAAGCCTTTGCCGTTCGGTGAGCTGCCCAGCAGAAACTCCCCTCCCGCCAGTTCGATGTCGTTTGGCGGCGGCAGGTCTTCGAGGCCGTCCGCAGCAGGCCAGGCCAGGGTCTGCCGGGTGTAGCCGAAGGCCTCGTAATGCATGTCCTCATGGAACAGGGCGAGTCGATGGAAGTAGAGCGCGGGCTCGGTTTCCGGCAGGCGGTGCAAAGCTTCGAGAGCCGCATCGAGGGTGTTTTCGAGATAGTCACGGGTTGCCTTCCAGTCGGGCAGATCGAGTTGCCAGCGACTGTCGTGCGGTACATGGACCGAGTCGTACCAGCGGTCGGCATCACGCAGCACGGAGGGACGGGGTGCCGCCGCCTGCCCTCGATAACGTTGGCACCAGTACTCCATGAACCAGGCGACATGGCCGAGTTCCCACAACGGCGGATTGATGATCGCGAGCAGAGGAACCCGTTGCGGGGCGGGCGAAGGGACGCCTTCGACGCTGACGGTGTCATGCCACGCCGCCCATTGGTCAAGCAGCCTGATCGTATAATCGCGCCCATCCCGCATCGCATCGGCGAGCGGCGTTTTGTCGGCAGTTCTCAGATCAGGCGTGGCCATAACTTCCCCTCCCTCCGTTGCCATTATCAGCCCGGCGCTGGCCAGTGCCAACAACGGCAATTGGCATACGGCGCACCGATGGGCGCGCTGCCTGGCGCCTCAGGCGCGAGTGCGCATCGAGCGCGAATGGAGCGGCGCCGACGATGCGCTGATGATCGCCCTGCATGCGCGTCGCTCGGCTGATTCCATCGCGAGCTTCGCCGCACGCTATCCGCAACGTCCCTTGGTACTGGTCCTGACCGGGACCGATCTCTACCGCGACATCCGCGAGAACCCGCAGGCACAGCGCTCGCTGACGTTGGCAAGTCGTCTGATCGTGCTGCAGGAAGAGGGACTGCGCGAGTTGTCGAGCGACCAGGCGGCCAAGGCAGTGGTGATCTATCAGTCGGCGCGACTTTTGAAGCCTGGCCGGCGCAGCCGGCGTTACTTCGATCTGGCGCTGGTAGGGCATCAGCGGCCGGAAAAGGATCCGGTCACCGCGGTGCGCGCGCTCTTGTGCCTGCCCCACGATATTCCTGTGCGTCTGTTCCACATCGGCGCGGCGCTTGATCCCGGGCTCGCCGCGCAAGTCGCTGCGCTTGGCGCAAGGGACGATCGCTACTGCTACCTGGGGGTCTTGGCGAAAGCGGCGACCCGCCAGCGCATCAAGCGTTGCCACCTGCTGCTGTTGCCGTCGCTGATGGAAGGAGGGGCAAACGTGTTGATCGAGGCCGTAAACAGCGGCGTGCCGGTCCTGGGCAGCGATATCTCCGGCAATCGCGGTATGCTTGGCGCCGACTATCCCGGCTGGTTTCCCGTCGGCGACGCGGCGCGACTGGCGGAATTGATCGCCACTGCGGCGCGCGATCCTGGCTATTACGCGCTCTTGGCCGCACGCTGCGCCGAGCGGGTATCCTCGTTTTCCCCGGCGCGTGAGTGCGCGGCCGTTTGTAGTCTTCTTGAAATGACAAGGTAATCGGAACGATGAATTCAGGCAAACTGTCAGGCAACCCGATCCGACTGACATCTTTCAGCCATGGTGGCGGTTGCGGCTGCAAGATCGCTCCCGGCGTGTTGTCCGAAATCCTGCGTAGCGCGCGCGGCTGGCCGGTGCCGAAGGAACTGATGGTCGGCATTGAAACCAGCGACGACGCGGCCGTGTACCGCCTCAACGATCAGCAGGCGCTGATTGCCACCACCGATTTCTTCATGCCGATCGTGGACGACCCCTACGACTTCGGCCGGATCGCCGCCACCAATGCGATCAGCGACGTGTATGCCATGGGCGGCACGCCGATCATGGCCTTGGCCCTGGTCGGCATGCCGATCGACAAACTGCCGCTGGAGGTCATCGGCAAGATATTGGAGGGCGGCGAAAGCGTCTGCGCCGCGGCCGGCATCCCGATCGCCGGCGGTCACACGATCGACTCGGTGGAGCCCATCTATGGCCTGGTGGTGATGGGCCTGGTGCATCCCGACAGGGTGAAGACCAATGCCGCCGCGCAGCCTGGCGACGTGTTGATCCTGGGCAAGCCGCTGGGTGTCGGCGTCCTGTCGGCGGCGCTGAAGAAGGGCGCGCTGGACGCCGCCGGCTACGAGGCCATGCTTGCCAGCACCACCAAACTCAACACTCCCGGCAAGCATCTGGCGAATCTCGACGGCGTACATGCCCTGACCGACATCACCGGCTTCGGCCTGTTGGGACATTTGCTGGAAGTGTGTCGCGGGGCGAAATTGTCGGCAGCGCTGACCATGTCGCAGATTCCTGTGCTGGCCGAGGTGGAACGGTTGGCGACGGCCGGTTACATTACCGGCGCCTCTGCCCGGAATTGGATGGCTTATGGCGACGATATCGTGCTTGATGGGTCGATCAGCGCCATGCAGCGCGCCTTGCTGACCGATCCGCAAACCAGCGGCGGCCTGCTGGTGGCGTGCGAGCCCGCCGCCAGCGGCCGGGTCCTGGAAATATTTCGCGCCGAAGGTTTCGGCGCGGCCGCAGTCATCGGAAGTCTGGATTCCGGACCGGCTCGGGTGAGCGTGGGTGTCTGAGCTGCTATTCGGCCTTGCGGGCGAAGAACAGGGCAAACCAGGCGCGGGGATCGGTCCACAGCCGGATGTCGGCAAATCCGGCGGATGCCAGGAGGGCTGAGAAGTCCTCGGGCGAATACTTGTACGAGTTTTCGGTATGAATCCGTTCGCCATCGGCGAAGTGCCTGAACTGACGGCCGCCGGCACCCGGCCAGGCAGCGGCGAGCGCGCGACGTGCCTCAAGATACATTTCGATCCGCTTGTCGCCGGCATTGTAAAAGGCCACGTGCCGCCAGTCGCCGATCTCGAAGTCGGCGCCGAGCCGGGCATTGACGTGCCTTAGCAGGTTGCGGTTGAAGGCTGCCGTGACGCCCAGGGCGTCGTCGTAGGCGGCGTCGAGCAGTGCCTTGTCCTTGATCAGGTCGACGCCGATCAGCAGGCCACCCGAGGCGTCCATCTGGCCGGCCAGTCGCCGCAGAAACTCGCGGGCTTCGGGCGGATCGAAGTTGCCGATGCTGGAGCCGGGATAGAAAAACATGCGCCGTTCCGGCGGCAGATCGTCGGGCAGCTTCAATTCGTCGGTGAAGTCCAGTCCGACCCCGACCATCTCGATCGCGGGCAATTCGCGTTGCAGGTGCTGCAGCGAGTCGCGCAGGAAATCGACCGAAATATCAACCGCGACATAGCGGGCGGGAAGCACTCCGGCATGAAATAGCGCGCCGGCCTTGCCGCAACTGCCGCAGCCGAGATCGATGAAGGTGAAGCCGGCACCCAGCGCATTCCGGATCGCCGGCAGATGCGCGGAAAAGATCGCGGCTTCGCTGCGGGTCAGGTAGTACTCCGGCAGTTCGGTAATCGCCTCGAACAGGCGCGAGCCAAGCGGGTCGTAGAAGAACTTCGGCGCAATGCGGGCCTGCGGCTGCGACAGTCCGCTGGCCAGTTCCTGGCACAGCCGGGCATTCTGTTGCGGCGAGTTCCAGTCGAGAATTTGATGCAGTCTGACCTGGGCGGGCATGTCAGTCGGCCAGCAACAGAAACACCGTGGGGCGCTTATCCAGATTCGGCGGCGCGCTTGCTTTCCAGTCGGCGATGCGGCGCGTGGCGATTTGTTCGCTCGGCAGCGTCAGATCGGTTGCCAGGCAAAGGCGCGTCGCGGGGCGGCAGTTGAGCAGCAGGGCGGCGAACAGCGCGCGGTTGCGGTAAGGGGTTTCGATGAAAATCTGCGTCTGCTTCTGGCGGGCCGATTCCTGCTGCAGTTCCGCGATGCGGCGGCTGCGCTCGGGTTCGCGCGCAGGGAGGTAGCCGTGAAAGGCGAAGCGCTGACCGTCGAGACCGGAGGCCATCAACGCCAGCAGCAGGGACGACGGGCCGACCAGCGGTTTTACGGCGATCTCCAGTTCATGGGCGCGGCGCACCAGTAGGGCGCCGGGATCGGCCACCGCCGGGCAGCCGGCTTCCGACATCAGACCCAGGTCGTGGCCTTCGCGCAGCGGTGCGAGCAGACGCTCGACGTCGGCGGCCTTCGGCGCCTCGGGCAATTGTTCGATGGCCAGGTCGCGCAAAGGGAGTGGATGGCCGAGGCGCTTGAGTTCGGCGCGTGCGGTCTTGGCGTTCTCGGCGACAAAATGGGTCAGCCGACAGGCGGTTTCACGAGTGACCGCCGGGAGACATTGTTCCCATGGCGTGTCGCCAAGGGCGACGGGTAGCAGCCAGAGTGTGCCGGACACGGAACCCTCAGTTCACGGCAGCACGACGCCCTCGGCGCGCAGCATGTTGCACAGGGCGATCAAGGGCAGGCCGACCAGCGCATTGGGATCGTCGCCGCGCAGGTAGGCCAGCAGGGAAATGCCAAGACCCTCGGATTTGGCGCTGCCGGCACAGTTGAGTGCGTCTTCCTTGTCCAGGTAAGACTCGATTTCGGCATCGGAAAAGTCGCGAAAGCCGACATGGATATCGACGCAACAAACCTGCGCGCGATCGGTGGCGCTGTTGAGAAGGCAAAGTCCGGTATGGAAGACCACCTCTTTTCCGCGCATCAGCCGCAATTGGGCGATGGCATTCTCGCGCTTTCCCGGTTTGCCAAAGCGTTCGCTACCGTGTGCCGCCACTTGGTCGGAGCCGATAATGAGCGCGTCGGGATAGCGTTGCGCCACGGCGCGGGCCTTGGCCTCGGCGAGTCTTCGGGCGGTGTCCGCCGGTGCCTCCTGCGGAAGCGCCGACTCGTCGGTGTCCGGCTTGGCGGTTTCGAACGGAATCTGCAGGCGAGCCAGAAGCTCGCGGCGAAAGGGTGAGGTTGATGCAAGGATGACGCGGCAAACCATGTTTCGGACTTGAAAGGAAGGGGCTGGGCATGATAGCATTCACCGTTTGTGTCGCGCGAGCGCCAGTCCTTGTCAGATTCGATAGCCGGAACAATCATAGACTGCCTTGAGTTCGCGCGCAGCGGCGGTGTGCTGGAGCGTAGCGTCGGTCTGAGCGAGTTGCCGCGATTGGCGGATCTGTTGGCAACGACGGCGGGTTTGCTGGCGGTTCGGCTGGAAGGATGGCGCGACGACGAAGGCAAGTCGTGGTTGCAACTGGATATCGCAGGTGAGCCGGTGCTGAGTTGTCAGCGCTGTCTCGGTGGAGTTAAGTTTCCGCTCAGCATCAGGAGCCGGCTGCAATTGATCGGGCCGGGGGAGGATTGGCCGGACGACGATCTGGTCGATGACGAGGCGGATGCCATAGACGCCGAAAAGGCGCTGGCGGTATTGTCGCTGATTGAGGACGAGGTACTCTTGGCGCTGCCCATCGCGCCGCGGCACGAGCAGTGCGAGTCGCCTTCGGCGAATGCAAGTGAACTTGGATCATCGCCGTTTGCGGCGCTGGCCGCTTTTAAGAAGCATTGAAACAAGGAGTAGCGAAATGGCTGTACAACAAAACAAGAAATCCCCCTCCAAGCGCGGTATGCATCGTGCGCATGACTTTCTGACCAACCCGCCGCTGGCCGTCGAGCCGACCACGGGCGAGGTGCACCTGCGCCACCACATCTCGCCGTCCGGCGTTTATCGTGGCAAGAAGGTCGTGAAGGCCAAGGGCGAATAATCCACTTTGTCGAAACCGGCCGGATGCGCGATGCGCGTCCGGCCGTTTTTACATAAAGAGTCCCGGAAGATCACTCAGCGATGGCGATCACCCTCGCGGTGGATTGTATGGGCGGCGACCACGGTCCGTCGGTTACGCTACCTGCCGTATTCGAATTCCTGCGCCATGACACCGATTGCGCCGCCATCCTGGTCGGTCGCGAGGAGGTTCTGCGTCCGCAGGCGGAGGCTTTGACGGGGACCTTCGGTAATCGCCTGTCGATCCGTCACGCCTCGGAAATGGTCGAGATGGACGAGGCGGTAGCCAGCGCCCTGCGCGGCAAGAAGGATTCTTCGATGCGTGTCGCTGTCGATCTGGTCAAGGAGGGAACGGCCAACGCCGCGGTGTCCGCCGGCAATACCGGCGCCTTGATGGCCGTGTCGCGGTTTGTGCTGAAGACCCTGCCTGGAATCGACCGACCGGCCATCTGCTCCGTCCTGCCGTCGCAGCAGGGCAGCACCTATGTACTCGATCTTGGAGCCAACGTCGACTGCAGCCCCGAGCATTTGCTGCAGTTCGGCATCATGGGCTCGCTGCTGGTTTCTGCGCTAGAGCACAAGGAGCGCCCTTCGGTTGGCCTGCTGAATATCGGCGAAGAAGAGATCAAGGGCAATGAGGTGGTCAAGCGCGCGGCGGAACTGCTGCGTGCCACCGATCTCAATTTCATCGGCAATGTCGAAGGCAACGACATCTTCAAGGGCACGGCGGATGTGGTGGTATGCGATGGTTTCGTCGGCAATGTCACCCTGAAGGCAGCCGAAGGCCTGGCGCACATGTTCGTCGGCGCGCTCAAGGAAGAGTTTTCGCGCAATATCGTCACCAAGTTGGCGGCCCTGGCGGCGATGCCCGTATTGAAATCCTTCCGCCAGCGCTTTGATCCCCGTCGCTATAACGGCGCGAGCCTGCTGGGCCTCAAGGGCATCGTGGTCAAGAGCCACGGTTCGGCGGATCAACTGGCTTTTCGTTATGCGCTGGAGAAGGCCGCCGAGGAGGCGCGCCAGCGTTTGCCGGAAACCATCGCCGCGCGCATGGCCGCCGTTGCCGGCCCGCGAAGCGGAATCCCCGGTACGCCGAGCGCGCCAGCGCCGACTCTCTGCGATTGATGGAGGTCCAGTGAAGATTCATACACGTGTCGGCGGTACCGGCAGCTACCTGCCCGGCGACCCCGTCAGCAATGCAAGCCTGATCGCTGCACATGGACTCGACTCCTCCGACGAGTGGATCGTCGAACGCACCGGTATCCGCAGCCGCCATCTGGCGGCGCCCGGCGTCACCAGCAGCGACCTGGCGCTGGAGGCCAGTCGGCGCGCGCTGGACGCCGCCGGACGCAAGCCCGAGGAGGTCGACCTCATCATCGTTGCGACCTCGACGCCTGACTATGTGTTTCCCAGCGCGGCGGCCTTGCTGCAAAGCAAGCTCGGCATCACCAACGGTGCGCCGGCCTTCGACGTGCAGGCCGTTTGCAGCGGTTTCGTCTATGCGCTGACGATTGCGGAAAAGTTCATCGGTTCCGGTTCGCACAAGTGTGCCCTGGTGGTCGGCGCCGAGGTTTTTTCACGCATTCTCGACTGGAAGGATCGCGGCACCTGCGTGCTGTTTGGCGATGGCGCCGGTGCCGTGGTGCTGGAGGCGTCCGACCAACCCGGCCTGCTGGCCAGCGCGTTCCACGCGGATGGCAGCCATCACGGCATTCTGTCGGTGCCGGGCCAGCTTTGCGGCGGCGTCGTTACCGGCGATCCCTTCCTGCGCATGGATGGGCAGGCGGTGTTCAAGTTCGCCGTCAAGGTGCTGGCAGATGTTGCGCACGAAGTGCTGGCGGCGGCCGACATGACGGCGGGGCAGGTGGACTGGCTGATCCCGCACCAGGCCAATGTACGCATCCTGCAGGCTACGGCGAAACGGCTCCATGTTCCGCCGGAAAGATGCATCGTCACCGTGGACCGTCACGGCAATACTTCCGCGGCGTCGATTCCGCTGGCGCTCGACGAATCGGTGCGTTCCGGCCAAATTCAGCGCGGCCAACATCTGCTGCTGGAAGGCGTCGGTGGCGGCTTCACCTGGGGCGCCACCCTGCTCAGGTTTTGAACTGGAAAGCATCGAAATGAAATTTGCACTTGTGTTCCCGGGACAAGGTTCGCAATCGCTGGGCATGATGGCGGCCTATGGCGATGCACCCGTAATCCGCGCCACATTCAACGAAGCTTCTTCCGCATTGGGGCGCGACTTGTGGCGACTGGTTGCCGACGGCCCGGCGGATGCGCTCAACCAGACCGTCAATACCCAACCGCTGATGCTCACCGCCGGCATCGCCGTGTATCGCCTCTGGATCGAAAAAGGCGGCCCGCAGCCCACGCTGATGGCAGGGCACAGTCTTGGCGAGTATTCGGCGCTGGTGGCTGCGGGAGTGCTGCAATTGAAGGATGCGGTGCCGCTGGTGGAACTGCGCGCCAAGGCGATGCAGGCGGCGGTGCCGGCCGGTGAAGGCGCCATGGCGGCGGTCATGGGACTCGATGCCGCAGCCGTGATCGAGGCCTGTACCGAGGCTGCGCAAGGCCAGGTGGTGCAGGCGGTAAACTTCAATGAGCCGAAGCAGACGGTCATTGCCGGTCACAAGGCGGCGGTCGAGCGCGCGGCCGAACTGGTCAAGACGAAGGGAGCCAAACGGGCCCTGATGCTGCCGGTATCGGCGCCTTTCCACTGTTCGCTGATGCAGCCGGCGGCGGAAGCGCTCAAGGCGCGTCTGGCAGAGTTGAATTTGGCGACGCCACAGATTCCGGTGATCAACAACGTCGATGTGGCCCAGCTTTCCGATCCGATCGCGATCGCCGCTGCGCTGGTGCGCCAGGCGGCTGCGCCGGTGCGCTGGGTCGAGACCATGCAGGCGATGCAGGCCGCCGGCCTCAGCCATGTTTTCGAATGCGGTCCGGGCAAGGTCTTGTCTGGACTGGTCAAGCGCTGCGTGGATGGGCTCGGCGTCGGCGCCATGAATGACCTGGCCGGCGTCGATGCGGCGCTGGCGACGGTAAAGGGAGCTTGATATGACTGACTTGACGGGACAGATTGCATTGGTGACAGGCGCCTCACGCGGTCTGGGCCGTGCCATCGCGCTCGAACTCGGCGCGCAGGGCGCGACGGTGATCGGTACCGCGACCACCGAGGCGGGGGCGACGGAAATCCAGAAAGCGCTCGATGCCGGCGGCATGGCTGGCTGGGGTGCGGCGGCGAATGTCACCGACGCGGCGGCCTGCGACGCGCTGATCGGCGAGATCGAAAAGAAGTTCGGTCCGGTTTCGGTGTTGGTGAATAACGCCGGCATCACGCGCGACAATCTCGCCATGCGCATGAAGGACGATGAATGGGACCTCGTCATCGAGACCAACCTCAAGGCGGTGTTCCGCTTGTCCAAGCTGGTCATGCGCGGCATGATGAAGGCGCGCTTCGGGCGCATCATCAACATCACTTCGGTGGTCGGCGAGGCTGGCAATCCGGGCCAGGCCAATTACGCGGCGGCCAAGGCCGGGGTGGCCGGCATGAGCCGTGCGCTGGCGCAGGAACTGGGCAGTCGCAACATTACGGTCAACTGCGTTGCGCCCGGATTCATCGATACCGACATGACTCGCGCGCTGCCCGACGCGCAACGCGATGCGCTGCTCGGAAAAATTCCGCTCGGGCGCCTCGGACAGCCGGACGAAATCGCCGCGACGGTGGCGTTTCTGGCATCGAAGCGTGCGGGATACATCACCGGCACGACATTGAATGTCAATGGCGGCATGTACATGGCTTGACCGGATGTAGAACCCGCGAGGGGGCCGGCGTTTTTGTTAAAATAACGAAGTTTTTACCACCCGAACACTATAGGGAAGGAGTTTCAAGATGGATAACATCGAACAACGCGTCAAGAAGATCGTCGCCGAGCAACTGGGCGTCAATGAAGCTGACATCAAGAATGAATCCAACTTCGTGGACGATCTCGGTGCCGATTCGCTCGACACGGTTGAATTGGTGATGGCGCTGGAAGAAGAGTTCGAGTGCGAGATTCCTGACGAAGACGCGGAGAAGATCACCACCGTGCAGCAGGCGATTGACTACGTCAACGCCAATCTCAAGAAGTAATTCGTAGCGGTTCCAATTTTTTTCGGAGTTCATCGTGTCGCGACGCCGTGTGGTCGTCACCGGTCTGGGCCTTGTCTCGCCGGTTGGCAATAGCGTTCCCGAAGCCTGGGACAACCTGATTGCCGGCAAGAGCGGCATTGGGCCGATCACCCGCTTCGATGCATCCGCCTTTCCGGCGCGCATCGCGGGTGAGGTCAAGGGCTTTGATGTCGCCGCCTATCTGTCCGCCAAGGAAGCCCGGCGTATGGATACTTTCATCCATTTCGGCATGGCGGCCGGTATCCAGGCTTTCCGCGATTCAGGGATCGTGGTCAATGGCGAAAATGCCGACAGGATAGGGGTGAACATCGGTTCCGGCATCGGCGGCCTGCCGATGATCGAGGAAACGCACAGCGACTATGTGGCCGGTGGTCCGCGCAAGATTTCGCCCTTCTTTATCCCCGGCACCATCATCAACATGATCTCGGGCAACCTCTCGATCATGCTGGGTCTGAAGGGGCCGAATATCGCGGTGGTGACGGCCTGTACCACGGGCCTCCATGCAATTGGCATCAGTGCGCGGATGATCGAGTATGGCGATGCCGACGTGATGGTCTGCGGCGGTGCCGAAGCCACGACCACGCCGTTGGCGGTGGGTGGCTTCGGTTCGGCCAAGGCCCTGTCTACCCGCAACGACGATCCGGCGACGGCGAGTCGTCCCTGGGACAAGGATCGCGATGGCTTCGTGCTCGGCGAAGGCTCCGGCGTCATGGTGCTGGAAGAATATGAGCACGCCAGGGCGCGCGGCGCAAGAATCTACGCCGAGCTGTCCGGTTTCGGCATGAGTGGCGACGCCTTCCACATGACGGCGCCGGACACCGACGGGCCGCGGCGCAGCATGGTGAACGCGCTGAAGAATGCCGGCGTCAATGCTGATCAGGTGCAATATGTAAATGCCCACGGCACTTCGACGCCGCTGGGTGACAAGAACGAGACCGAAGCCATCAAGCTGGCTTTCGGCGCCGATGCGGCAAAGAAGTTGGTGGTGAATTCGACCAAGTCGATGACCGGCCATTTGCTGGGCGGTGCTGGCGGCCTCGAGTCCGTGTTCACGGTACTCGCCGTGCATCACCAGATATCGCCACCGACCATCAACATCTTCAACCAGGATCCGGAGTGCGACCTGGATTACTGCGCCAATACCGCGCGGTCCATGAAGATCGACGTGGCGCTGAAGAACAACTTCGGCTTTGGCGGCACCAACGGTTCATTGGTATTCCGTCGCATATAGGCATGTGGGGCGATGAAGCCGGTCGCCTCCGTGTCTGTTTTCCTCAAACCCTCGCGGCGTCTGCGGCTGGTGCAGGCGATCGCTCACGGCGTGGCCGCGGGCGCCGTCCTGGCGGCCACCATTCCGCCATGGTTGGCGGCCGTTCTGCTGATCCTGGTCGGGGCTTCGCTGGCGCTTGCGCGCAGGACGGAGCCGGTCGCGAGTTTGATCTTGCGCGGCGACGGCCGTCTGGAGACAGTCGGCGCTGACGGAACGGCGAGCGAGGCCGCCGTGCACCCGCACTCGGTTGTCTTGTCGTTCCTGGTGGTGTTGCTGTATCGCCAGCAAGGCCGCTGGCGAGCGCTGACCGTGCTGGCCGACAGTCTTGCTGCGGACGATTTCCGTCAGTTGCGGCTCTGGTTGCGCTGGCGTTCGAACGCGACACATCCGGCCTGATGCATCGCGGCTTCAGGTCTGGCGCGGGTGCAGTACGGTTTCCAGCGCGCGTGGCAAGGTGTCGGGATAGTCGCGACTGAAGTGCAGGCCGCGGCTTTCGTGACGGCGCTGGGCGCTTTTCACGATCAAGTGTGCCGTCAGCACCAGGTTGCGCAATTCGATGAGGTCGTTGCCGACGCGGTAGTTCGCGTAGTACTCGTCGATTTCCCTTTCCAGCAGGCGGATGCGATGCAGTGCGCGCTCCAGCCGCTTGTTGGTGCGCACGATGCCGACATAGTCCCACATGAAGCGGCGCAGTTCGGCCCAGTTGTGGGAAATGACGATTTCTTCGTCGGCATCCCGCACCCGGCTTTCGTCCCATTGCGGCAGATGGGGCAGGGGTTCCACCGGCGCGGCGAGGATGTCCTGAGCCGCAGAGGCAGAAAAAACCACGCATTCGAGCAGCGAATTCGAGGCCAGGCGATTGGCGCCGTGCAGCCCGGTGAAACTGGTTTCGCCCAGCGCATAGAGTCCGCTCAGGTCGGTGCGCGCCGCCAGGTCGGTCACCACGCCGCCGCAGGTGTAGTGCGCGGCAGGCACCACCGGAATCGGCTCGCGGGTGATATCGATGCCCAACTGCAAGCAACGCGCCAGAATGGTCGGGAAATGATCGCGGAGGAAGTCGGCCGACTTGTGCGTCATGTCGAGGAAGACGCAGTCGAGGCCATGACGCTTCATCTCGAAGTCGATCGCCCGGGCGACGATGTCGCGCGGTGCCAGTTCGGCACGACTGTCGTGTCCGGGCATGAAGCGTGTGCCGTCCGGCAGGCGCAACAGGCCGCCTTCGCCGCGCAGAGCCTCTGAAATCAGGAAAGACTTGGCATGCGGGTGATACAGGCAGGTTGGATGAAACTGGATGAACTCCATGTTCGCCACCCGGCAACCGGCACGCCAGGCCATGGCTACGCCGTCACCCGTGGCGGTGTCGGGATTGGTGGTGTAGAGATAGACCTTGCCGGCCCCCCCCGTGGCCAATGCAGTATGGCTGGCACCCAGCGTCAGCACGCGGTCGCGGGCGATATCCAGTACATAGGCGCCCAGGCAGCGATTGCGCGGCAGACCGAGCTTGGCCGCGGTGATCAGGTCGACTGCAATATGCCGTTCCAGGATGGTGATGTTGGGATGGTTCTTGACCTGCTCGGTCAAGGTCTGTTGTACGGCGGTACCCGTTGCATCGGCAGCATGGATGATGCGGCGCTGACCGTGGCCGCCTTCGCGCGTCAGATGGAAACCCAGCGGGGAGTCGTCGGGGGTAAACGGAACCCCGCGCGCAATCAGCCACTCGATGGCCTCGCGGCCGTGTTCGACGACAAAGCGGGTCGCTGTGGGATCGCACAAGCCGGCCCCTGCGGTAAACGTGTCATTGACATGGGCCTCAATGCTGTCGGCGGGGTCGAGCACTGCGGCGATACCGCCTTGCGCCCAAGCGGAGGCGGAATCCTCCAGGGTCTTCTTGGTGACCAACGCCACACGGCGGGTATCCGCAAGTCTCAGGGCCAGCGATTGGCCTGCAAGGCCGCTGCCGATGATGAGGACGTCGAAATGCTGAATGGCGGCCGGATTCATGGGGCGGGACTATATCACTGCTCGGAGTGTGGAACTATTTGTATAGGCTCCGGTCACTGTCGGCAACGGCTGCGTATTGGACGTTGGGCCGGTCGGAACAGTGAGGAATGTGGGCGGAGTGGCTTGTTATACTCGCTTGCGGTCAATGGTTGGCCGTGCATTTTTTTCATCTGGCGAGAATAGACAACAAGGCCCATGGGAGATCGCGAAGCAGACCGGATCCTGGTCGAGCGGGTGCAGGCGGGCGACAAGCAGGCTTTCGGTCTGCTGGTTGCCAAGTACCAGCGCAAGCTCGCGCGTCTGATTTCGCGCATGGTGCGCGACTCGGCCGAGGTGGAGGATATTGTTCAGGACAGTTTTATTCGAGCTTACCGTGCCTTGCCGGGATTTCGCAACGACAGTGCCTTCTATACCTGGCTGTACCGGATCGGCGTCAACACCGCAAAAAACTGGCTGATGTCTCATGGCCGGCGTGCTTCGGCGACCACCGGGGTGGATAACGAGGAGGCGGAAGGCTATGACGAGGCTGAACTGCTGCGCGACACGGATACCCCTGAACGATTGTTGATGACGAAGCAGATCGGCCAGACGGTGAACGCGGCAATGGAAGCGCTGCCGGAGGAGTTGCGCACCGCGATTACGCTACGTGAAATCGAGGGCTTGTCGTATGAGGAAATTGCGCAAGTGATGGATTGCCCGATTGGAACGGTACGTTCGAGAATTTTCCGCGCACGCGACGCGATTTCAGCGAAATTGAGGCCGCTGCTGGATGCGGCCCCGGATAAACGATGGTGAACACATGAAGACACGGATTTCGGCACTGATGGACGGTGAGCTCGAAGGTCACGAGACGGCGGAGGCACTCGATGCTCTGCATCGCAGCGCGGAGTTGCGTCGCGAATGGTGCGATTGCCAGTTGATCGGCGCTGTCTTGCGCGGCCAGCGGAGGCTGGAGACTGACGTCGCCGCACGCGTGATGTCGGCCCTCGATCAGGAACCCACGGTATTGGCTCCGGCGCGACGACGCGCGATGGAGTGGCAGCGGCCGGCCTTGGCGTTGGCGGCGTCGGCTGCCGGCGTTGCCTTGGTCGCCTGGCTGGCGCTGGCACCGGCCGGGGAAGGGGCGCCTGCTGCGGCTACCGAACTGGCTCGCCTCAAGCCGCAAGCTAATGTTGCGCAATCGACGACGCCGCGCTTGCAGGAATATCTGGTGGCTCATCAGGCCTATTCGCAGGGCGGTCCGATGGTCGGTGGTGCGCGCAACATCCGCACTGTTGCGGCATCCGGCGAGGGGCGTTGATGGCTGTGCTGCGCCCCTTGCGTCTGGGTTTGATGGTGATCGCCGGCGGGCTGGCAGCGGGTCTGGTACCCACCCTGGCATTGGCCGAGGACGGTCTGGCTTTGCTGCAACGGATTGCCCAAGGCTCGCGGCAGCTGACCTACAGCGGAACTTTCGTCTATCGCAGCGGGAGCAAGGTCGATACGTCGCGTATCGCGCACTCGCTGAAAGACGGACAGGAGGTCGAGCGCATCGAGGCGCTCGAGGGCAGTCCGCGCGAGGTGTTGCGCGCCGGCAGCGAGGTCAAATGTTTCTTCCCGGAAGAAAAACTGGTCATCATCGAGAACCGTTCAAGCGGGCGTGGATTCCCTGTTTTGCTCCCCGCCGGCCTGGGTGGCCTACCGGAGCACTATGCTATTCGCGGCGGCGGGCTGGGTCGGGTGGCCGGCGTCAAGAGCCGCGCCGTGCTGTTGGAGCCGCGCGACGATCTGCGCTACGGCCATGAATTCTGGATGGATGATGCCAGCGGCTTGTTGCTGAAGGCGACCTTGATCGGCGAACGCGGCGAGACGCTGGAATCCTTCGCGTTTACGCAGGTCAAGATTGGCGGCCAACTCGAACACGAGGCACTGAAACCACGCTTCGATAGCGAACATGTACGGGTGCAGCAGGTAAGGGCCACCGAGATGCGGACGGACGACATGGGCTGGAGTTTCCGCACCACGCTGCCCGGCTTTCGTAAAGTGGTAGCCATGAAGCGACAGTCCGCCCCGGAGAATCCCGAGAGCATGCATGTGGTGTTTTCCGATGGGCTGGCATCGATCTCAGTGTTCATCGAACCTGGCGGTACGGGCGCGGCAGCGGAGAGCGTGTCCTCGGTAGGTCCGGTCAATGTATACCGACGTCAATTGGGCGACCATCGCGTGGTGGTCATGGGCGAGGTGCCGGCGCTTGCCGTCAGGCGTCTCGGCGATGGCATCGAACGGAAGCGCAAATGAGCCAGCGCGATGCGGTGGTGGTCGAAGTATCGGGCGGCGAGGTTTGGGTCGAAGTGCCGGGCCGCGCGCCTGCCTGTGGCAGTTGTCCGAGCGGCGATGCTTGTCAGGAAGGCCTGCTCGGCATCAGCGCGGGGCCTCGTCGGTACCGCGTGGCGAACCGGATCGGTGCTCGCGTGGGTGACCACGTCAGCCTCGACGTGGCGGATGGCACGCTCTGGCGTGCCTCGTTCGCCTCGTATGTGCTGCCTGTGCTGTTGGCGATTGGCGGCGCAGTCGTCGGCCAGTCCCTGGGCGACGACACGTGGGCGGCGATCGGAATGCTGACCGGTCTCGGTTGCGGGCTGGCCCTGCTGCGGCTTAAGGAGATTCGTGCGCGGCACGACGGTCGATTGTTTTCGTTGCAAGTTCAAACCAAGGAAATTTGTTTCAAGGAAAAATCATGAAGAAACTCATCATCTCTCTGGCATTGGCTTTTTCCTCCCTATCCCTGTTGCAGCAGGCCCAAGCGCGCGATCTGCCCGACTTTACCGAACTGGTCGAAAAGCAAGGCGCGACGGTCGTCAATATCAGTACCACGCAGGTGATCAAGGGACGGCGTGGTGGCCACCAGTTCCCGTTCGACGGGGATGATGCAACGCAGGAACTGCTGCGTCGCTTCTTCCCCGGCCAGATACCGAATTTCCCCGGCGTACCGCAGGAATTCAAGAGCCGCTCGCTGGGGTCCGGCTTTATCGTCAGCGCCGACGGCCACATCCTGACCAACGCGCATGTAGTCGACGGTGCCGACGAAGTGCTGGTCAAGCTCACCGACAAGCGGGAGTTCAAGGCCAAGGTGCTGGGTGCCGACAAGCGCACCGATGTAGCGCTGATCAAGATCGAAGCCAGCAATTTGCAGGTGGCCAAGTTGGGCGACTCGGTCAAGCTCAAGGTCGGTGAATGGGTGGTCGCCATAGGCTCGCCGTTCGGTTTCGACAATACGGTGACCGCCGGCATAGTCAGCGCCAAAGGGCGGTCGCTGGCGCACGAAAATTACGTGCCTTTCATCCAGACCGACGTCGCGATCAATCCCGGCAACTCAGGCGGACCGCTGTTCAACATGAAAGGCGAAGTGGTCGCAGGGCTTCCGCACTCGGCACGCATAATTGCATTTGACATGACACGACTTGAATAATCGTTTACATTCACCAGCTTATGCATCCATCTTGTAAACCCTTGCAAAATCGCGTCTACTCTCGTCTTTTGAGCGACAGAAATGACTGCGACGAACGGCGTATGCCTGATGGGCTGTCTGAGCGAAATCGACGATCCGCGCAAACCCAGCAACGGGACGTTGCATGACTTTCGGGAGATTCTCGTGATATCCATCGCGGCCATGCTCTCGGATACGGATACGGTCGAAGACATCGCTTATTGGGCTCGGAAAAAGGAAGCGTGGCTGCGCCGGTTCCTGGTGCTGAAGAACGGTGTTCCCTCGGAGGAGACCTTTCTGCGCATCTTCCGGGTTCTCGATCCAAGGCAATTCGAGACCGTGTTCCGCCGCTGGGTAGGGAGTGTCGTCGGCGCCCTGAGCGGCACCATTGCAGTCGACGGCAAGACGGTGCGCGGATCGGGCACCGGCGGTGAGACCGCCATTCACATGGTCAGCGCCTTCGCCACGGAACTGGGCGTCGTTCTCGGCCAGGAAAAGGTCGCCAGCAAGAGCAACGAGATCACCGCTATCCCGGAACTGCTCGACGCACTCTACCTCAAGGGTTTCCTCGTCAGCATCGACGCCATGGGCTGCCAGAAGAGCATCGCCCGTCAGATCACGGGCAAAGGTGGCGATTACCTGTTGATGGTCAAGGGCAATCAACCGACGCTGCTGGAGGCGATTGAGACCATCTTCATCGATCAACATGAAGTCGAGGGCGTCGACCGGCAAAGCCAAGTTGAAAAGTCCCATGGTCGACTCGTCGGTCAGATCGCCTCGGTGCTGCCAGCCAAGGGAATCGTCGACCTGGCCGACTGGCCCAAGTGCAAAACGATCGGCCGCATCGATTCCATCCGCAAGGTCGGCGACAGAGAGTCGGACATGGAGCGGCGCTATTACATTAGTTCCCGCGTGCTGAGCGCCGAAGATCTTGCGGCAGCGGCCCGTGCTCATTGGGGAATCGAGAATCGGCTTCACTGGGTCCTCGATGTCAGCTTTGGCGAGGACGGTAGTACCGTACGCAAGGACAACGCTCCGCAAAATCTGTCGCTCCTGAAGAAGATCGTGCTCAACCTGATTCGTCTTGATACTACCGACAAGACCAAGGCCAGCTTGCGCTTGAAGCGCAAGGGCGCTGCTTGGGATGA
The DNA here is from genome assembly GCA_001828935.1 of Rhodocyclales bacterium RIFCSPLOWO2_02_FULL_63_24. GTDB lineage: Bacteria > Pseudomonadota > Gammaproteobacteria > Burkholderiales > Rhodocyclaceae > Sulfuritalea. The sequence goes on along the minus strand of MHZX01000136.1, from coordinate 9,652 downwards.
CGACGTGCGGATGAACATGCTCGGTCTTACGCCGTTATGATGGGCGAGTGCGGAGGCCCTGGAAGTGGTCGGCATCAATTCGCAAATCTATTCACGCTCGGGTGGTTCCATCGGCGTGTCGTTCGCGATTCCGATCGACCTGGCGATGGAAGTGCAGGGTCAGTTGAAAGCCAAGGGCAAGGTCAGCCGCGGCCGGCTTGGCATCGGCATTCAGGAGGTGAGCAAGGAACTGGCTGATTCGTTCAATCTCGGCAAGCCGCAGGGCGCATTGGTGGCCTCGGTGGAGAAGGGTGCGGCGGCCGACAAGGCCGGGATCGTCGTCGGCGACATCATTCTCAAGTTCGACGGCAAGGCGGTGGCGGAGTCCAGCGACCTGCCGCGTATAGTGGGCTCCACCAAGCCGGGCAGCAAGGTGGTGATTCAGCTTTGGCGCAAAGGGGCGAGTCGCGAGGTCCATGCCACCGTCGGCGAGATTCCCGACGACGAAGGCGCCACGCGCAGCGCAAGTCGCGGCGGCAAATCCGGCGAGCCGGCGGCGACCAACCGGCTCGGACTGGTGCTGGCCGTGCCAACCGCGGAACAGAAGCGCGCACTGGGCATCCTGCACGGGTTGATCGTCGAGGAAGTCAGGAACGGCGGCACGCGTACCGACCTGCGATCCGGCGACATCATCCTGTCGGTGATCGTCAAGGGCAACCAGACCGACGTCAAGTCTCTGGCGCAATTCAACGATCTGCTGCAGGGCGTCGACAAGAGCGCCACGATTACGTTACTGGTACGGCGCGGCGACTCGCAGACCTTCATCACCATCAAGGGCCTGTCCGATAAATAAGCCGCTGGAGCGTCGGCAATCGCTGCGGCTGAGACTCTACAGCCGCGACTACTGCCACCTGTGCCACGACATGCTCGCTGCGCTGGAAGCCCTGCGCAGCGAGCCGGGTGTGCCGCCTTTTGACATCGAGGTGGTGGACGTCGATGCCGACCCGGCGCTCGAAGCCAAATACGACGAACTGGTGCCGGTCCTGGCCGACGAGGAGGGCGGCGAACTCTGTTACTACTTCCTCGATGCGGCGAAAGTGCGTGAGTATTTGGGCAGTTTCAAGTAAAATCCGCCCCTTGCTTTTTAAGTCTCCAAGGTGCTCAAGAGCTTGAATGAGCGCCTTTTTTGTTGACCTCATGGATCACATCCGCAACTTCTCCATCATTGCCCATATCGATCACGGGAAATCCACCCTGGCCGATCGCATCATCCATCGTTGCGGTGGTTTGTCCGACCGCGAAATGGAGGCGCAAGTACTCGACTCGATGGATATCGAGCGCGAGCGCGGCATTACCATCAAGGCTCAGACGGCGGCGCTGAGCTACACGGCGCGCGACGGAAAAACCTACAACCTGAACCTGATCGACACGCCGGGACACGTCGACTTCTCGTACGAAGTCAGCCGTTCCCTGTCCGCCTGCGAAGGGGCGCTGCTGGTGGTCGATGCCTCGCAGGGCGTCGAGGCGCAGACCGTGGCCAACTGCTATACGGCGATCGAACTCGGCGTCGATGTGGTGCCGGTGCTGAACAAGATCGACCTGCCGGCAGCCGACCCCGACAACGCGCGCCAGGAAATCGAAGACGTGATCGGCATCGACGCCACCGAGGCGATCCTGTGTTCGGCCAAGACCGGCCTCGGCGTTGATGACGTGCTCGAAGCCGTGATCGCCCGCGTCCCGCCGCCCAAGGGCGATCCGGCGGCGCCGCTGAAGGCCCTGATCATCGACTCGTGGTTCGACAACTATGTCGGCGTGGTGATGCTGGTGCGCGTCGTCGACGGCAGCTTGCGCGCCAAGGACAAGATACTGCTGATGGCGGAAGGTTCGCAGCATCTGTGCGAACAGGTCGGCGTGTTCACCCCCAAGTCGGTGACGCGTAGCGAATTGCGGGCTGGCGAGGTCGGCTTCATCATCTCCGGCATCAAGGAACTCGACGCGGCCAAGGTCGGCGACACCGTGACCACCGTCGACCGGCGGGCCGCCCAGGCATTGCCCGGCTTCAAGGAAATCAAGTCGCAGGTGTTCGCCGGCCTCTATCCGGTCGAGTCCAATCAATACGACAGCCTGCGCGACTCGCTGGAAAAGCTCAAGCTCAACGACGCCTCGCTGCACTACGAGCCGGAAGTGTCGCAGGCGCTCGGTTTCGGCTTCCGCTGCGGCTTCCTCGGCCTCTTGCACATGGAAATCGTCCAGGAGCGGCTGGAGCGCGAATTCGACCAGGACCTGATCACCACCGCGCCGACGGTGGTGTACGAAGTGCTGATGCGCGACGGCACCACCATCCAGGTGGAAAACCCGGCCAAGCTGCCGGAAGTGCAGAAGATGGAGGAAATCCGCGAGCCCATCATCACCACCAAGATTTTCGTACCGCAGGAATACCTCGGCGCGGTGATCACCCTGTGCGAGCAGAAGCGCGGTTCGCAGGTGAACATGGCCTACCACGGCCGCCAGGTGCAGCTGACCTACGACATGCCGATGGCCGAAGTGGTGATGGATTTCTTCGACAAGCTGAAGTCGGTTTCGCGCGGCTACGCCTCGCTCGACTACGAGTTCAAGGAGTACCGCGCCGCCGACGTGGTCAAGTTGGACGTACTGATCAACGGTGACAAGGTGGACGCCCTGTCGCTGATCGTGCATCGCGCCAACGCGCCGTATCGCGGCCGCGAACTGGCAGCCAAGATGCGCGAGCTGATCCCGCGCCAGATGTACGACGTCGCCATCCAGGCGGCGATCGGCTCGACCATCATTGCCCGCGAAAACGTCAAGGCCATGCGCAAGGACGTGCTGGCCAAGTGCTACGGCGGCGACATCACGCGCAAGAAGAAGCTGCTGGAAAAGCAGAAGGCCGGCAAGAAGCGCATGAAGCAGGTCGGCAGCGTCGAAATTCCCCAGGAAGCTTTCCTCGCCGTGCTACGCGTGGGTGACAAATGAACTTCGCACTGATCCTCTTTATGCTGGTCGTCGCCACCGGCGTCGTCTGGGCTTTCGACCATTTCTACGCACGCAAGAAGCGCCCGGCGGATGCACCCGATCCGTGGTGGGTCGAATATGGCGGCAGCTTCTTCCCGGTGATCCTGGCGGTCTTCCTGCTGCGCTCCTTCCTCGTCGAACCCTTCAAGATTCCTTCCGGCTCGATGATCCCGACGCTGCTGGTCGGCGATTTCATCCTGGTGAACAAATACACCTACGGCGTGCGCCTGCCGGTGATCAACAAGAAGATCGTCGAGCTCAATTCTCCGCAGCGCGGCGACGTGGTGGTGTTTCGCTATCCGCCCGATCCGTCGCTCGACTACATCAAGCGCGTGGTCGGCCTGCCGGGCGACAAGGTGGTCTATCGCAACAAGAGGCTGACCATCAACGGCCAGGAGATCGTGCAAACCAAGGTCGAGGACTATCTCGACCGCGACCGCCTGTTCTATACGCCGCGTTTCGTGGAAACCCTGGGCAGCGTGCAGCACCATATCCTGGTCGAAGCCGAGGCACCGCCGTTTGTCCAGCAAATCGTCCGCTTTCCGTATGCGGATAAATGTCACTACAATAGCGAAGGCGTGAGTTGCGAGGTTCCCGCCGGACACTATTTCATGATGGGCGACAATCGCGACAATTCGCAGGACAGCCGATTCTGGGGCTTCGTCCCTGACGAAAACCTGGTGGGCAAGGCGTTCTTCATCTGGTTCAATTTTAGCGATCTGAAACGGATCGGCTCGTTTCACTAGGGGGAAACATGAAACTTCAGCGTGGTGTCAGCCTTAACGCACTCATGATCGGTGGCGTGCTTGTTGGCCTGGTTGCATTGCTGGCGATGAAGGCCTTGCCGCCCTGGATGGAGTATGGCAACGCCGTCAAGGCGATCAAGGGCACTGCCGGCGACGGCAGCCTGAAAGAGGCATCCGTGGCGCAGGTGCGGGCAGCCTTCACCAAGCGTGCGGATATTGATGACGTCAAGAGCATATCGGCGCAGGATCTCGAAATCACCAAGGAAGGCGGCGAACTGGTGATTTCTTTCGCTTACACAAAAAAGATACCGTTGTTCAGCAACGTCAGCCTGGTCTTCGATTTCGAGGGCAGCAGCGCCAAACAATGAAGCCGCAGCGCCTGGAAGCAGCGCTCGGGCACGGCTTTGGCCGGCCGGAGTTGTTGCGTCAGGCGCTCACCCATCGCAGTTTCGGCTCTCCCCACAACGAACGTCTGGAATTCCTTGGCGACTCGGTACTCAATTGTGCCGTCGCGGCCTACCTGCACCAGCGCTTTGCCGCCCTCAGGGAAGGCGAACTGTCCCGTTTGCGCGCAACTCTGGTGAGGCAGGAAACCCTGGCGGATATCGCCCTCAACTTGGGGCTCGGCGATTATCTGCAACTGGGCGAGGGCGAGTTGAAGAGCGGGGGCGCCCGCCGTCCGTCGATCCTTGCCGATGCACTGGAAGCGATTTTCGGGGCGATTTACGTGGATGCCGGGTTTGACGCGGCACGGACCGTTATCGAGCGCCTGTATCAGACTGCCATGAGCCGCATCGACGCGAATGGTGCCGGCAAGGATCCCAAAACCGCCTTGCAGGAAGTCCTGCAAGGGCGGCATCTGCCCTTGCCGCGCTACGGGCTGCTCGCCACGCACGGCGAAGCGCACGCCCAGGAGTTCGAAGTGGAATGTGTCATTCCGGATCTTGGCATCCGCAGCACCGGCACCGGCGGCAGCCGGCGCATTGCAGAACAGCAGGCAGCACAGCGGGCCATCGCGGAGATCAAGCCATGAGCGCGGCGTTTCGCACCGGCTACCTGGCCGTCATTGGCCGCCCCAACGTCGGCAAATCGACCCTGACCAACCGCTTGGTCGGGGCGAAGGTCAGCATCACCTCGAAGAAGGCGCAGACCACGCGCCATCGGATTCACGGCGTGCTGACCACGGACCAGGCGCAGTTCATTTTCGTCGATACGCCCGGTTTCCAGATGACGCACAAGAATGCGCTGAATCGCCTGATGAACCGCAGCGTGACCTCGACCTTCGCCGATGTCGACCTGATCCTGCTGGTGATCGAAGCCGGGCGCTGGGGCGCCGGCGAGACCGAGATTCTGCGCATGTTGCCGGCCGGCATACCGGTGCTGCTGGTGATCAACAAGATCGACCGCCTGGCCGACAAGGCCGAGCTGCTGCCCTTCATTGCTCGCGTGTCGGTGCTGCATGAATTTGCCGAAGTGCTGCCGCTTTCGGCCGAAAAAGGCCTCGGCACCGACGAATTGCTGGCCACCGTCGCCCGCTATCTGCCGGAAGGGCCGCCGGTATTTGCCGCGGACGACATCACCGACCGCTCGGAGCGCTTCATGGCCTCCGAGATATTGCGCGAAAAGCTGTTCCGCAACCTGGGCGAGGAGCTGCCCTACGGCATCGCCGTCGAAATCGAGAAGTTCGAACAGGAAGGCGAGCTGCGCCGGATTCACGCGGCGGTGATCGTCGACAAGGAAGGGCATCGCTCGATCGTCATCGGCAAGGGCGGCGAACGCCTGAAACGTATTTCGACGGACGCGCGCAAGGAAATGGAAACCCTGTTCGGCGGCAAGGTCTGGCTGGAGACCTGGGTCAAGGTCAAAGGCGGCTGGGCCGACGACGAGCGCGCCCTGAAGAGCCTGGGCTACGGCTGACTTGCGGCGGCCTAGCCTCTTTTCCACCGGGTTTCCAGCTTCGGCTTGATATCGTGAGCAAGCGCGTCGACGGCCAGGCGGCCTATGTCCTGCACCTGCATCCCTACAGCGAAACCAGTCTCGTGGTCGATGTGTTCACCCGCGATCATGGCCGCGTACCGCTCCTGGCGCGCGGCGCAAGGCGGCCGCGCTCGGCCATGCGCGGCATGCTGATGTCGTTTCAGCCGCTGGAGTTGGGCTGGTTTGGCGGCGGCGAGGTCAAGACCCTGGCCAAGGCCGAATGGCTCGGCGGCATGCCCTTGCTGGGCGGGCGCTGTCTGCTGCTCGGCTACTATCTGAATGAGCTGCTGCTCAAAATGCTGCCGCGCGAAGATGCCCACGGCGCCTTGTTCGACGCCTACGCCGCCGCCTTGCGTGCGCTGGCCGGAGGCGGCGCCGACGCGCCGGAACTGCGGCGTTTCGAGAAGACGTTGTTGAAGGAACTGGGCTACGGCCTGACGCTGGAGATCGACGTCGAGTCGGGTCTGCCGGTGGCGCCGGAAGGGGAATACGCCTACCTGATCGAGCGCGGCCCGGTGCGGAGCAGAGTCGGCGCTGGCGAGGCGGCGACCATCAGCGGCAAGACCCTGCTCGACATGGCGGCGGACGACTATGCCGATCCGCGCACGCGGCTCGAAAGCAGGCAACTCATGCGCCAGCTCATTGCCCATCATATGGGCGGCAAACCGTTGCAATCGCGGCGGGTGTTCATCGAATTGCAGGAACTGTGATCCAATCGGCAATCCTTGCGGAGGCAGCATGATCGAACTCGGCGTAAACATAGACCACGTGACGACGGTGCGCGAGGCGCGCAAGACCCACGAACCGGACCCGGTATGGGCCGCCGTCGAAGCGCACCTGGGCGGCGCCGACGGCATCACCGTGCATTTGCGCGAAGATCGCCGCCACATCCAGGATCACGACGTGCGACGGCTGCGCGAACTGACTCACATCAAGCTCAATCTCGAAATGGCCGCCACCGACGAAATGGTCGACATCGCCCGCCAGATCAAGCCAGAGATGGCCATGCTGGTGCCTGAAGGCCGGCACGAGATCACCACCGAAGGTGGCCTTGACGTCGCCGGCCAGGAGGCGCGCTTGCGCGAGGTGGTGGCGCGGCTGGCCGATGCCGGCATTGTCACCAGCGCCTTCATCGACGCCGAACTGCCCCAGGTCGAAGCCGCTGCGCGGATTGGCGTGCGCGTGTGCGAAATCCATACCGGGCCCTATGCCCATGCCTTCTACAGCCGCGGTCGCGATGCCGAAAGCGCGCCGGTGCTGGCCGAACTGGACAAGATACGCCGCGCCGGCGCGGCGGTTCGCGCCGCCGGCATGCGCTTCAACGCGGGTCACGCGCTCAACTACTTCAACGTGCAGCCGGTGGCTGCATTGCCCGGTATTCGCGAACTCCACATCGGCCACGCCATCGTCAGCCGCGCGATCTTCGTCGGCATGCGCGAAGCCGTCGCCGAGATGAAGCGGCTGATGCGGGAAGCCCAGTGCCTGTGACGGCCCACCCCCCAACCCCCGCCCCAAGGACGGGGGTGAGTGCGGTTCGCGGGCTGCGCCCGCTCCGTGTGTTTGTTTTGCCATCTCCTTGGGGCGGTCCGGCGGAGGCGGCATGATCCACGGCATCGGCACCGACATCGTCGCCGTCGCGCGCATGGCCGACTATTGGCAGCGCCATGGCGAGCGTGGCCTGGAAAAGATGCTGGCGCCGGACGAGCGCGCGGCCTGCCGCAGCAGCCGCGAGCCGGCGCGCTTCCTGGCCAAGCGCTTCGCCGCGAAAGAGGCGCTGGGCAAGGCCTTCGGCACCGGCGTCCGCGCCCCCGTGCTGCTGCCCGAAATCGCCGTCGACCACGACGAACTCGGCCGGCCGTTTTTCGCCTTCGGCCCGACGCTCGCCGCGCATTTCGCCGAACGCGGACTCACCGCACATCTCTCCATCAGCGACGAGCAGGACTACGCCGTCGCCTTCGTCATACTGGAAAAATCATGAACGCTCTCCCGCTCGGCCCGCTGATGATCGACGTCGCCGGCCTCGAACTGTCGGCCCTCGATTGCGAGCGCCTGGTCCACCCGCGGGTCGGCGGGGTGATCCTGTTCAAGCGCAACTACCGCGATCCGCAGCAGCTCACCGCGCTGTGTGCGGCGATCCATGCCCTGCGCACGCCGGTGCTGCCGATCGCCATCGATCACGAAGGCGGACGGGTGCAGCGTTGTCGCGCGGGCTTCACGCAGCTGCCGCCGATGCGCCGCCTCGGCGAACTGTGGGATCGCGATGCCGTCGCTGCACGCAAGTCAGCGGCCGACATCGGCTACCTGCTGGCGGCGGAGCTGCGCGCCTGCGGTGTCGATCTATCCTTCACGCCGGTGCTGGATCTCGATTGGGGCCCCAGCGGGGTCATCGGCGACCGCGCCTTCCACCGCGATCCGGTGGCGGTGACCGAATTGGCCGGCGCCCTGATCGACGGCCTGCGCGGCGCCGGCATGGGCTGCTGCGGCAAGCATTTCCCCGGTCACGGCTGGGTCGCGGCGGACTCGCACCTGGCGATCCCGGTCGACGAGCGCAGCCTGGCCGAAATGGCACCGGACCTCGCACCCTATCGGCAGCTCAAGCTCGACGCGGTGATGCCGGCCCACGTCATCTATCCGCAGGTCGATTCGCGTCCCGCCGGTTTCTCGCCGGTGTGGCTGGAAAAGCTGCGCCGGGAGTTTGCCTTCGACGGCGTGATTTTCAGCGACGACCTGTCGATGGAAGGCGCCAGTTTCGCCGGCGACATGGTCCAGCGCACGCAGGCGGCCTGGGTCGCCGGCTGCGACATGCTGCTGATCTGCAACGCGCCCGATGCGGTGGCCCAGGTGCTGGAGCACTGGACGCCGGCGCACGACCCGGTGCGCTCCGCAAGACTGCAGCGGATCTCGCCGTCTGCCGGCTGGCAGCAGGATGCCGTGCGCTACGCAGCGGGCAGGGCGGCGGTGGATAGCCTTACGGCCTGAGGGCCAGCGGTACAAGAGTCGGCGCTGGCGACACGGCGGCTCAGGACGCGCGCTCATGCGACCTGAGGTTTGTCGTACTTCAACGCTGAGACAACGCGGCACGTGATTGGCCCATCTACTACCGCTTAGACGATTTTGTCGGTTCCTGTTCCAGGGAGCCGCTTGGCGTAAAGGTTGTGAAGTCCTTTAGCCGAAGCAGGTTCAATGGAAGAGTGCCAGCGACGTTTGACATCAGGTACTCCTTTGTAGCGTCCAGAGAGCGAAGCGAACGAGGTCGATCGCCGGGCTGGACGTCACTGGTCGAAGTGATCTTGGTGACCTACTTCCGATGCGCCCAGTAGCCAGGACGCCGCCTGTGATGGGCGACGGCAAGAATTCGAAGCTCCTCCGTGGTGACCTGATAGACGATGCTGTATGGGAACCGACGGAGAATATATCGCCGACGAGTGCCACGAAATACAGCACCGAGCAGGGGATTGGCCAAGACGAAATTGGCCGTTCGCTCAAACTCCGCCACAAACGCGAGACCAAGCTCAACATTCGCTTTCAGCGTATAGAACGCGGCCGCATCGTGTAGTTCGGTGAGCGCCAGCGGAGCAACGACGAGCTTCACTTCAGCGACGCACGTACCTGTGCAAGCGCGTCAGCAATTGGAATAACTTGTACCGCTCCGCTCTCAATGTCAGAAATTCTGCGCTCGGTTTCGGCGGCCCACGCTTCCTCAATGTCAGTATCTTCGTCGAGACTTGCAAGCAATAGCTGGGCGAAAGCTGCGCGCTCGCCAGCTGTCAGCTGCAGGGCTTCGGCTTCGAGCAGTTCGAGTTTATTTCCCATGGCGAGCGCCTCCGTAGAGAGAGGAGTTATTGTACTGCGAGCCCGGTGCCGAGTGATGGTGAAGCATTGTCCAATGGGGTTTGAGTCTGAGCGGGAAACGTGTATCC
>MHZX01000135.1 GCA_001828935.1 Rhodocyclales bacterium RIFCSPLOWO2_02_FULL_63_24 | reverse complement strand
TCTCTAACGGGATATCCCGTAAAATTCAGCCGCCGGCAAGTCCGGCGGTTTTTTTTGGTCCTTCATGAACGCAAACCACAGCATCAACTTCTTCGACCGCCAATTTCGGCAACAGGTGCAAAACCGGGACTTCCAGCTCAATCCCTTCGAGCTGGCCGCCCTGCCGCACCTGCACGGGCGCGTACTCGACTTCGGCTGCGGCCTGGGCAACCTGGCGCTGGCTGCCGCCGAGCGCGGTTGCCAGGTGCTGGCGCTGGATGCGAGCCCGGCCGCGATCGAGCACTTGCGCCAGCGCGCGGCGGCCGACGCCTTGCCGATCGAGGCGATCGAAACCAATTTGCGGAACTATGAAATCGGCGAAGATTTCGATTGCGTCGTGTCGATCGGCTTGCTGATGTTTTTCGACTGTGCAACGGCCTCGCGCCTGCTTGCGCTGCTGCAGGATCGGGTGCGGCCGGGCGGCATCGCGGTGGTCAATACCCTGATCGAGGGAACGACGTATCTGGACATGTTCCAGCCCGGCAATTGCTGCCTGATGGCGCGAACCGAGTTGACGGCCCGATTCGCCGGCTGGAACATTCTGCACAGCGAATTTCGCGATTTCGACGCCCCGGGCCAGAGCATCAAGTCCTTCGTCACGCTGATCGCGCGAAAGACCAAAGTCTAGCCACGCTGCCGGTCTCAACCTGCGTCAGCGCACCGGTGCAATGCCCCACTCGGCGACGCCCTCGGGCAGCCAAACCGCGTCGTAGCCTTTCTTGCGCAGCAGTTCGACGGCATCACGCGCCATCAGGCAGTAGGGACCGCGACAGTAAGCGACGACCTTCTTTCCCTTGGGCAGTTCGGAGAGCCGCAGCTTCAGTTCATCGATTGGAATCGAGCGCGCGAACGGCAGGTGCGCTGCCAGGAACTCCTCCGCCGGCCTGACGTCGAGCACCATCACATCGCCCTTGCGCGCAAGCTTGACGAGGCTGTCGCGATCCTGTGGCGCGAGTTCCTTCGGATGATTGACCATCTGCTCTATCACCAGGCGCAGTTCGACCAGGCGATCTTCCGCCAGCGAGCGGATCGCCACCCAGAAGTCGGCGACTTCCCGGTTGGCGATCCGGTAGATCACGTACTTGCCCTGCTTCTCGGTTTCCACCAGGCGCGCCGCGCGCAGCTCGCGCAGATGCGCACTCGCCAGCTTCATGCTGATGGCCGCTTCGCGCGCCAGCGTGTCCACCGTCTTTTCGCCCTGGCACAGCAGTTCGATCAGCTCCAGGCGCTTGGGGCTGGAAGCCGCCTTGCCGATGCGGGCCACCTGCTCGTAAAGCAGATCCTTGACATGTCTTGGATTATTCATGGCGTTCAATCTAAGGTTTCGCCGATCGCCTGTCAAATGCTTCCACATATTTCTTGACAGGCAAGCCAGACATGGATTAGATTGATCTAACGATCGTTAGATCGTTATCCAGTCGAGCAAGCGGGATTGCACGGAAATTCGCGGCATCGAAATCAACCATCAAGACCGGAGGCAAATCAAATGGCAAAGCATCTGTTCATCCTCAACGACCCGCCCTATGGCACCGAGCGCAGCTACAACGCCGCGCGTCTGGCGCGTACGCTGCTGAACGCCGAAGAGGAAGTGCGCGTCTTCCTGATGGGCGACGGCGCCGCTTGCGCCGCCGCCGGACAGAAGGTGCCGCAGGGCTATTACAACCTCGGCGACATGCTCGGCGGGGTGATTCGCCGCAAGGGCGAGATTTCCGTCTGCGGCACCTGTATGGATGCACGCGGCATGGCCGAGGAGCGCCTGATCGAGGGCGCCACGCGCGGCACCATGGATATTCTGACGGCATGGACGCAGTGGGCCGATAAGGTGCTGGTGTTCTGATGGCCAGAACCGCGCTGATCCTCGGTGCCGGCATTGGCGGCATCGTGGTCGCCGAAACCCTGCGCAAGCTCCTGCCGGCGCAGGACCGGGTGCTGGTGGTCGAGCGTGAGCGCACCCATGTCTTCGCGCCGTCGCTGCTGTGGCACATGACCGGCGACAACGAGGCAGCAGCCTTTACGCGGCCACTCGCGGCGCTATCCGCCAAGGGCATCGAACTGGTCACCGGCGCAATCACGCGCATCGACCCCGCCAGCCGGACGGTCGAGGTCGACGGCCGCAGCCTGAGCGGCGATGCGTTGGTCGTGGCGCTCGGCGCCGACTACGCGACCGAGGCGGTGCCGGGTCTGGCCGAGGCCGGCCACAATCTCTATACCTTACCGGGCGCGCAGGAAATCCGCGCCGCGCTGGAGGCCTTCGAAGGCGGCCGGATCGTGGTGCTGACGGCGGCTCCCGCCTACAAGTGCCCGGCGGCGCCGTACGAGGCAGCGATGCTGGTTGCCGCGTATTGCAAGAAGCGCAGCCTGCGCAAGGAGACGACCGTCGCCATCTATGCTGCCGAACCGGCACCCATGCTGGTCACCGGCCCGGTGGTCGGTGGTCAGGTCATGCAGATGCTGGAAAGAAAGGGCATCGCCTACTTTCCCAGCCATCAGGTCACCCAGGTCGAAGCCGGCAGGCTGCATTTCGCCAACGACGCCACGGCCGCCTTCGACCTGCTGCTCTACGTAGCGCCGCACCGCGCGCCGGCCGTGGTCAAGGCGGCGGGGCTGTGCGCCGACTCGGGCTGGATCGCCGTCGACCGCGAAACCATGGAAACACAGCATTCCGGGGTGTATGCCATCGGTGACGTCACCTCGATTCCGCTCAAGATGGGCCGGCCTCTGCCCAAGGCGGGGGTCTTCGCCAACGGGCAGGCGCAAGTGGTGGCCAGGAACATCGCCCGCGCCTGGACCGGCAAGGGCGAGGCGGCGCGTTTCGACGGCCACGGCATGTGTTTTCTCGAAGTCGGCGGCGGCATGGCCGGCGTCGGCAGCGGCAACTTCTACGCCGAGCCGACGCCCGATGTACGCATGCGCAGCCCGAATCCAATCTGGCACCTAGGCAAGGTGCTCTACGAAAAATACTGGCTCTGGCGCCAGTTCTGATCTGACGAGGCGCACATCATGAAGTTTTCCCTGGTTGAGTTTTCCATCGCCCGGCCGAAGTGGGTACTGTTCGGGGCGGCGTTGCTGACCCTGCTGTTCCTTACCCAGTTCCCGAAAATCCGCACCGATACCAACCCGAAACACATGCTGCCGGAAACCTCGGACGTGCGGGTCTGGAACGACAAGGTGGATAAGACGTTTGCCCTCTACGAGGACACCATTGTCATCGGTATCGAGAACGCCGCCGGCGTGCTCAACCTGGAGACGCTCGGGCGCATCGCCCGCATCACCGAAGCCGTGCTTGCGCTGGACGGCGTGGCGAGCCGCGACGTGAATGGATTCACCACCATCACCAACGTCACCGCTGCTGAGGGCACGCTGAATGTCGGGCCGCTGATGCCGGCCGCGCCGAAGACCGAGGCCGAGGTCGAGGCCTTGCGCCAGGCGCTGTTCGGCAATTCCCTGTTCATCGACCGCATCATCTCGAAGGACGGCAAGACCACAGCCATCTACGTGCCGCTGGAAAAAGGCGCCAACGGCGCCGAGATCGCCGACAAGATTCGCCAGATCGTGGCCAAGGAAAAAGGGCCGGAGCGCTACTACGTAGCAGGCGACCCGGTGGCGCGCGATACCTTCGGCGCCGAAATGTTCAAGTTGATGGCACTGTTCTCGCCCATCGCCGGCATGATCATGTTCGCTGCGATCCAGCTCATGTTCCGCAATCTGGCGCTCTCGGCGGCCATGATGGCGGTGTCGATGGTGGCCATCATCTGGAGCATCGGCCTGCTGATCGGCGCCGGTTTCCCGGTACATATCATGAGCTCGATGGCACCGGTGTTCCTGATGGCCATCGCCACCGACAGCATCCATATCTTCAACGAGTTCTACTTCCGCTACCGTGAAGGCGGCGACAAGCTCGCGGCGATCCGCCAGACCATGGCCACCGTGAGTCGGCCGGTGCGCTTCACGGCACTGGCCACGGCCGCCGGTTTCGCCGTGCTGCTGTTCATGAACATCGTGCCGGTGCAGGTGTTCGGCGGACTGATCGCCTTCGGCACCGTGGTGCTGCGCCTGCTGTCCTTCAGCTTCATTCCCGCCGTGCTGACCTTCGTCAAGGAAGACAAGCTGCGCAAGGCCGCCGGCGGCGAAGACGTGACCGCCGATCCCGTGGCACGCACGCTGGGGCGCATCGCCAGACTCGGCGCCACCAAACCGATGGCCACCCTGGTCGTCATGCTGATTCTTGCCGCGGTTTCGGTCTGGGGCACGTCGAAGATCCACATCAACAACAACCTGGTGGCCTGGTTCAAGCCCAGCAGCGAGATTCGCATCGCCGACAGTGCGATGAACCAGGCGCTGGGCGGCACCTCGCTGGGTTATCTGGTGGTGAGCGGGACGGAAGATGATTTCATCAAGCGGCCCGAGGCCATGCGCTGGCTGGAAGGCCTCCAGCGTCACCTGGAAACCCTGCCGGTAGTGGGCAAGACCTTCTCCGTCGCCGACTATGTGAAGCGCATCAACCGGGTGCTGCACGACGACGATCCGAAGTTCGACGTGGTGCCGGACACGCAGGACAGCGTCGGCCAGTACCTGTTCCTGTTCAGCATGTCGGCCAAGCCTGCCGACCTCAACAATGTGGTCGACCCGGCCTTCCGCCAGGCCAACCTGTGGGTGCAGATGAAGACCTGGGATGCCGACGCCATGCGCCAGGTGATCGCCGCGAAAGACAGCTACCAGAAGGCCCATCCGCTGCCGGTGAAGGCCGAACCGGCCGGCATCGCCTGGTTCAACCTGGTGTGGAACGACGAGGTGCTGGGCGACCTGGTGCTCGGCTTCAGCCTGGCCCTGGTGGTGGTGCTGGTGATCCTGGCGCTGGATTTCCGCTCGCTGAAGTGGGCGCTGATCGCCTACGTGCCGCTGTTGCTGACGATCCTGATGATCTACGGAGTGGTCGGCTTCGTTGGCAAGGACTTCGACATGCCGCTGTCGGTGATGAGCACGCTGTCGCTGGGCATGGCGGTGGACTTCGCCATTCACTTCGTCAGCCGCTTCCGCCAGCGGCGTGCAGAAGTCGGCGCTGGCGAGACGGCGCCCGAGAGCCTGGCCTGGACCGCGGCGCGGCCGGGCAAGGGCATCGTGCGCAACGCCCTGCTGTTCGCCGCCGCCTTCTCGGTAATGATGGCCGCGCCGCTGACGCCCTATGTCGCGGTGGGCGCTTTCATTGTTTCGATGATGCTGATCTCGGCCCTGCTCACGCTGCTGCTGCTGCCGGCGCTGATCATGCTGGGCCGGCGCTGGTTACTTGATCAAGGAGAAGCAAAATGAAATCCAGATTCGGATGCTTGCTGCTGGCGGCGTGCTTGCCTTTACCGGCCATGGCGCTCACCGGCGAGGAAGTCATGAAGCAATCGCAGGCGGCCTTTCTCTATCCCGGCAAGGACTTCAAGGCCCGCGTCACCATGAAGCTGATCGGCAAGGACGGCGGCGAACGGGTGCGCGAACTGGTCATGCTGCGCAAGAATTTCGGCGCGCCGGGCGGCGAGCAGAAATACTTCATGGTCTTCTTCAAACCGGCCGACGTGAAGGACATGAGCTTCATGACCAACAAGTATCCGGCAAAGGACGACGACCGCTGGATGTTCATCCCGGCGGTCAACATGGTCAAGCGCATCGCTGCGCAGGACAAGCGTTCCAGTTTCGTCGGCTCGGATTTCACCTACGAGGACGTTTCCGGTCGCGACATCGACGACGATACCCATGTCATCGAGCGTGAGGAGAAACTCGGCGGCCGCGACTGTTATGTGGTCAAAAGCACGCCGAAGACCGCCGACGCCGATTTCGGCCACAAGCTGACCTGGGTGGACAAGGCGAACTTCCTGCCGCTCAAGGAGGATCAGTTCGACCGCAAGAACGCGGCCTACAAGGCCTTCAGCGCCGACGAGGTCAACACGATCAAGGGTCACCCGACGATCATCCGGCGCACCATGAAAAACCAGCAGACCGGCCATCGCACCGAAGCCGCCTATGCCAACACCGACTACGACCTGGGCATCGAGGACAGCCTGTTCTCCGAGCGCTTCCTGCGCCAGCCCCCGCGCAAGTGGATCGAGTGATGCTCGCTCGGCTGGTCTTCGCCGCGGCACTGCTGTCGGCACCGATGCTGGCGCGGGCGGAGGTGACTTTCTCCGGCTTCCTGCAACAGAACACGGCCTTCAATAGCCGCGAGGCGAATCCGGACGGGCGCCACCACAAGTGGCTGGAAGAACGCGCCCAGCTCAAGCTGGACGCCAGCGACGGCGCCTGGCACCTGCTGGCCAAGGGCGACCTCGCCTGGGATCATCTCGGGCGCCAGGATCAGTCCGAACTGCGCGAGCTGTATGTCGATTACACGGCAAGCCACTGGGATGCGCGCCTCGGCCGCCAGGTCATCACCTGGGGGCTGGGCGACCTGGTTTTCGTCAATGACGTCTGGGCCAAGGATCATGAAGCGCTGTTCAGCGGTCGGCCCATGGAATACCTGAAGCGCGGCGTCGATGCGCTGAAGCTGGCCGCCTACCCCGAGTTCGCCAATTTCGAGCTGGTCGTGTCGCCGCACTTCCGCGAAAGCCGGATTCCCGATGCCCGGCGTTTCCACCTATACGATCCGATGCCGACGGTGACGACGCGAGGCACCGTCAAGCCTGGACAAGGCGATCTCGGCCTGCGTGTCTATCGCGATATCGGCGGCTGGGATGCGGCGCTCTACCTCTATCGCGGCTTCCAGCGCACACCATCGATGCGGCCGGACAGCATGACGGCGCCGACCCGGATCACCTACTTCCATCCGCAACTCTCGGTCTATGGCGCCAGCGCCTCCGGTCGTGTCGGCGAAGGCGTGCTGAGCCTGGAAGCGGCCCGCTACGACTCGCGCCAGGATCGCTCGGGCAACGACTTCGCGGTGCCCAACTCGCAAACCCGGCTGCTGGCCGGATACCAGTTTCAGCCGATCGAAGATGTCTCGCTCGGCTTCCAGTATTACGTCGAGCACATGCATCAGTACGACGCCTATCGCGCCGCCCTGCCGGCCGGCTTCCCGGTCGACCGGCGCTGGAGCCATACCGTCACGGCGCGCTGGACGCAGTTCTTCCAGCACCAGACGCTGCGCTTGTCGGTATACGCGTCCTACAACGACGGCAACGGCGACGGGTTTGTGACCCCCGAGTTGCGCTACAGCTTCACCGACAAGATTTGGGGAGCGGTCGGCGCCAACCTGTACAGCGGGAAGCCCTCAGGGCAGTTCGGGCAGTTGAAGCGCGACGACAACCTGTATCTGCAAATGCGTTACGAGTTCTAGGGTTTAAATTGGGAAATTCCGGCGATTGGCCGCCGTTCAAGGAGGAGAAGACAATGCATACGACATACAGACTATTGCTTGCCGGCCTGGCGCTCGCCAGCGTGGGTTCGATTCCGCAAGCGGCCCTGGCGCAGGTGCCGGGGCCGACCGAACTCAACGGCCAGAAGGTGCTGACCCTGGTCTCCCGCGACCCGCCCGGCATCCGCTGCAACAACAATATCCAGATCGCCGCCGAGTTGTCGAACGTCTACAAGGTGCCGGTCGTCGTCGTCCCCGTGACCTATGCCGGCGCAGGCGCCAAGGCCCCGGCGGTGTATTACGGCGGCCAGCTGCTGGCGGTGGATGGCGGCGATTTCAACGGCATGACCAGTTACCAGATGATCGCCGACGTGCTTGAAATCGAAGGGGCGCCGAAACAGGAGCAGCAGGGCCGGCTGCTGGAAATCAAGAAGGACTTCGAGGCCCTGAAGGCGTCGATCAAGGCAGGGGGCTGAGATGCCGCCGCTGTCGCGCACCCGCCTGGCGGTGGCGGGCGCCAGTCTGCTGCTTGCCGTACCAGCACAGGCCGGGGAATGGGTCGGCTGGCTGGTAGGCGAACCCTGCGCCGTCAGCCTGCAAGTCGCCGACTGCCCCTTGCGCCACGTCGACCAGCCGGTACTGCTGCTGGAGAGCGGCGAAAAACTGGCCTTTGTCTGGGGGGAGGGCAAGGCGATCAACGCCACCGCGATCGATAAGTCGTATGCAAAAAAGGTGCGCCTGAGCGGTGAGATCAAGGATGGCGTGCTCGCCCCGGTCAAGCTCGACGTGCTGGAAACCAGCGGCGAGAAGAAGTTCTTCAAGGGCTGTTTGTGAGGCGTGTATTTTTGTCCTTGTTGTGTGCGCTGGGCGTTCTGGCCAGCGGCGCGGCGTCCGCCATGGCCGATGCCGAACTGGCACGCAAGGCCGGCATGGAGGCTTATCCGACGGCCCTGCGCGCGCCGCATTGGCGTCTGCCAAATTCCAGCGGCGAACAGCGCGGACCGGACGATTACAAGGGCCGCGTCGTGCTGCTGAACTTCTGGGCCAGCTGGTGCCCACCCTGCCGCGACGAGTTTCCCTCGCTCGAACGGCTGCAGCAAAAGCTCGGCAGCAAGGACTTCACGGTCCTCGCCGTCAGCGTGTCCGATTCGGCGGAAGGGGTCGCCCGCTTTCTTCAGGGGCGGACCCCGCTCTTCGACATCCTGCTGGACGACGACGGCAAGGTATCCACGGCGTTTCGCGCCCGCGGCGTGCCGGTGACCTACCTGCTCGACCGTCAGGGTCGTCTGCTCGCGGGCAAAACCGGCCCGCAACATTGGGACAGTCCGGAAATGGAAGCGCTGATCCGGCAAGCCATAATCAAGTAAAGAACAAGGAGGAAGACGATGCGTAGCATGTTGCTCTCGATGGCGCTGCTCTGGTCGGCAACAGCCTTTGGTGCCAGCTTCATGGTGGATGGCGAGCAGCTCGCCGCGGATATGAAACAAGGCAAGCTGCGGCTGATCGACGCCGAGACCGCCGAGAGCTACCAGCGCGCCCACTTGCCCGGCGCGGCCCACCTGCCTTATCTGGACCTCGAAGATTTTGAGGAAAACCTCAAGAACGGCCAGCCTGCCTTTGCCCAACTGGCAGCGTCGAAGTTCGCCGCCCTCGGTCTGACGCGCGAGGCCGACATCGTCGTCTATGACAGCGGCGACGGCCGCGCCGCTTCAGCCATTTGGTACATGCTGCGCTTCCTCGGCCACCAGAAAGTGCGCATCCTCGACGGTGGCTTCCGTAAGTGGCTGAAAGAGGGCCGCCCGCTGACGCAGGAGGCACCGAAGTTAAGCAAGGCGACCTACCTGCCCAAGCCGCGCAGCGACTGGGCAGTAAAGACACAGGATGTCGATCCGCGGCGGGCGCTGGTGCTGGATGCGCGCTCGCTGGCCGAATACGCCGGCAAGGACAATGGTGGAGCGAAACAGGGCGGGCACATTCCCGGCGCAAAGAGTTTTCCCTGGACGCAACTGACCGACGAGCTGGCCACCTTCAAGTCGCCCGAGGCGATGAAGAAGGCGCTCGCCGCCGCCGGCATTACGCCCGAGAAGGAAGTCGTCACCTACTGCAACGGCGGACTGGGGCGCTCTACCTATCTGCTGGCCGCGCTCACGCTGCTCGGCTACGACAAGGTGAAGGTCTATCCCGGTTCGTGGATCGAGTGGGCGTCCGATCCCGCCCGTCCGATCGAAAGGTAAGCCGATGCAACGCCGCGAATTCATCAAGGGCGCCACCTATTGCGGATTGGCATTGGCCTTCGGCGGACCGCTGACGCCGCTGCCAAGCTTTGCGCGCTCAGCAAAAGTCGGCGCTGGCGGCACGGCAGCTGGCGCCAGCCGGGCCTGGGAAGACTTCTACCGCGGCGAATTCATCGCCACGCGTGGCGACGCGCAGGGCTTCGCCTTCCACTGCTCGAACTGCCAGGGCAATTGCGCCTGGCGCGTGTTCGCCAAGGATGGAAAGGTCACCCGCGAGGAGCAGGCCGCCGCCTATCCGCAGGTCGATCCGAAGATTCCCGACGCCAATCCGCGCGGCTGCAACAAGGGCATCGTGCATTCGAAACAGATGGTCCAGGCCGACCGCCTGCTGCATCCGATGAAGCGCGCCGGCGCGCGCGGCGAAGGCAAATGGCAGCGTGTCACCTGGGACGAAGCGCTGGCCGACATCGCCGGGCACGTCGTCGACACCTTGCAGAAGAACGGCCTCGGTTCGCTGATGCTCCACTGCGGCACCGGCATCCTCTCGCAGGGCCGCCGCGCCGGACCGCTGCGGCTGGGTTCGCTGCTCGGCGCGCAGCGGCTGTATCCGGCCAGCGCCGTCGGCGACATGTTCACCGGCGCCTCGCTGGCCTACGGCATCGCCACCATCGGCCATTCGCTCGACGCCTGGTTCGACGCCAAGACCATCGTGCTGTGGGGCGTCAACGCCGCGGTGACGCGCATTCCCGATGCCCACTACCTGACTGAGGCGCGCTACAACGGCGCGCGCGTCTGGTGCATCACGCCCGAGTACAACGCCACCGCCAAGCTCGCCACCGACTGGGTACCGGTGAAGCCGGGCACCGACAGCTTCCTCGCGCTCTCGGTGCTGCACGTGCTGTTCCGCGACCAGCTCATCGACGCAGCCTTCGTGCGCGAGCAGACCGATCTGCCCTTCCTGGTGCGCACCGACATCGGTGACAAACCCGGCGAACTGCTGCGCCACCGCGACCTGCGCGACAAGGGCAAAGCCGACGTCTTCTACTGCTGGGACGAAGCGACGCAGTCCGCCCAGCCGATGCCCGGCAGCCAGGGCCATTTCAGCAAGAGCCTGCGCCTGGGCAAGCTCAAGCCGGCGCTGGAGGGCACCTGGCAGGTGAAAGGCCGCGACGGCAAGCCCATCGAAGTCACCACGGTTTTCGCCCGGGCGCGTGCCGAAGCCGCCAAGTTCCCGCCGGCGGCGACCCAGGAGAAGACCGGCGTGCATCCCGATCTGGTCGAGCGCCTGGCGCGCGACATCGCCCGGGCGCCGAAGACCATCGTCAACATCGGCTTCTCGCTGCACAAGTACGTCTCCGGCACCATGACCTGCTGGGCCGCCGCGCTGGCCTGCGCGCTGACCGGCCATGCGGGCGAACGCGGCGGGCTCGACACCGAGAACAACTGGTCGCTCGGCGGCATCGGCCCGCTCTCCAGCCCCAAGCCGGCGCGCTTCGCCTCGGGTTTCTTTTCGGAGTGGGAGAACGGCGGCATGGAAGCGACGATGCGCCGCCACTACCCCGACGCCCACCTGAAAGCCGTCATGGGCGTCGATGCCGCGGGCATCAAGGAACTCGGCGACAAGTTCCGCCAGACCAGCAACGCCTACTTCGGCAAACCCCGCGTCGTGCTGCTGTTCGCCGACAACCTGCTGCAAAGAAACAAGTCGGAATCACACTACCGCAAGGCGTTCGTCGAAGGACTCGACCTGCTGGTGAACGTCAACCACCGCATGGACACCACCGCGTTGTGGTCCGATTACGTGCTGCCGGCAAAGAGCCAGTACGAGAGCTGGGATCTGCGCGGCGAGCTGGGCTACCACCGCTTCTGCAACATCACCGTGCCGCCCAAGGGACTCAAACCCATTGGCGAAACCAAGTCGGAATGGGAAATCTGCCGGCTGCTGGCCGCGGCCATCGCGCGCGAAGCGCAGCGGCGCGGCATCGATTCCATCCCCGATCCAGACTTCCTGGTGCAAACGGGCGACAAGGCCGGTCCGGTGATGCGGGAATTGAAGAACCTGCCGGCCGAGTTCACCGACGGCGGCACGCTGATGAACGACGAGGATGTCGTGCGCTGGCTGATGAAGAACGTGCCGGCCATCGCGCCGTGGACGCCCGAGGACGCGATGAAGCACGGCTTCGTCACGCTCAACCGCGAGGCCGGCTTCAATTCGCCGCTGTATGCCAACCGGCCCTTCCATTCCTTCGAGAACAACGTCTATCTGCGCCAGCCCTACGCCACGCAGTCGGGCCGCCAGCAGTTCTACGTCGATCATCCGCTGTTCATGAAGCTGGGCTGCCCGACGCCGACCGCCATGCCGGCCATGCGGCCGAACAGTTTCCCCTTCGCCTTCTACACGCCGCACACGCGCCACGGCATCCATTCGCAGTGGCGCACCAACACCCAGTTGCTGCGCCTGCAACGCGGCGAGCCGCATGTCTGGCTCAACCCGCGCACCGCGCAGGACAAGGGCATAGTCGAGGGCGGCCCGGTGCGCGTGTTCAACGACGTCGGCGAATTCTTCGCCCGCGCCAAGCTGATGCCGGCCATCCCGCCGGGCTCGGTGGTCATGGACCACGCCTGGGAGCCCTATCAGTTCAAGAACCAGCTCGGCCTCAACAACGCCGTGGCCGGACTGATCTCGCCGCTGGAACTGGTGGACGGCTGGGGGCATCTCAAATTCAATCCCAACTGGGACGGCAACATGATCGCCTTCGAATCGGCGGTGGATGTGGAGAAATCGGCATGAGTACACGCCAATTGGCGATGGTCATCGACCTCAACAAATGCATCGGCTGCCAGACCTGCACGCTGGCCTGCAAGTCGCAATGGACCGACCGGGGGGGGCGCGAATTCATGTACTGGAACCACGTCGAGAGCAAGCCCGGCGAGGGCTACCCGCGCGACTGGGAGCAGGCTGGCGGCGGTTGGGAGCCGGCCGGCGACAAGCTCAAGCCCGGCCGCCTGCCGCGCCTGGCCGAGGACTACGGCATTCCCGCAGACTTCAACTACGACGCCGCCTTGTTTCAGGAAGGCGAGCAGCCCTTGCGCCCGACGGAAGCCATGCAGTGGGGACCGAACTGGGAGGAGGACCAAGGTGCCGGCGAGTTCCCCAACGGCTACTTCTTCTACCTGCCGCGCCTGTGCAATCACTGCACGAAACCCGCCTGCCTCGCCGCCTGCCCGCGCCAGGCGATTTCCAAGCGCGAGGAGGACGGCATCGTGCTGATCGACCAGGAGCGCTGCCGCGGCTACCGCTACTGCGTCGCCGCCTGCCCCTACAAGAAGATCTATTTCAATCCGCTGGCCGGCCGCTCCGAAAAATGCATCTTCTGCTATCCGCGCGTCGAGAAGGGCATTCCGCAGGCCTGCGCCTATCAGTGCGTCGGCCGCGCCCGCCACGTCTCCTACCTCGACGACAAGGCCGGCGCCGCCTACCGGCTGGTGCATGAGTGGAAGGTGGCGCTGCCCCTGCATCCCGAGCACGGCACCCAGCCCAATGTCTATTACGTGCCGCCACTGTCCACCTCGACCTTCGACGCCAACGGCAAACCGACCGGCACGCCGCGCATTCCCGACGACTACCTGGTGTCGCTGTTCGGCCCCGGCGTCGGCGCGGCGCTGGAAACCCTGCGCCGCGAGATCGCGCGCAAAGAGCAGGGCGAGGCGTCGGAGTTGATGGACCTGCTGATCGCCTACCGCCACGGCGATATGTTCCGTCTCGACCGAATCGAAGGCCAGCGGCCATGAGAGCCCAGGCAGCCCTCGCCCTGCTGGCGGCAACCCTGACGACGGCCGCCCTCGCCGGCGAGCCGGCGGTCATTCGGGCGACTCGCAACGTCGGCGCTGCGGCCGCCGTCGCCGATCCCGACCACCCGGCGTGGGAGGACGTGCCGGCCAGCGTCGTCAGCCTCGAAACGGCCTTCCCCGGCCATCCGTCCATCGTCGGCACGGCCGTCGCGCAGCAGGTTGCAGTGAAGGCGCTGCGCGGCTCGGCCGGACTGGCGATCCGCCTCGAATGGAGCGATCGGATGGCCGACAGCGCGAGAACCCAGGATCGCTTCGCCGACGGCGTCGCCATCCAGTTCCCCCGCGACGGCAAGACCGACACGACGCCCTACATGGGCGGCGCCGGGCGCACGGTCAACATCTGGTACTGGAATGCGGCCAGGAATGCCGCCGAAAACCTCTGGGCCGACGGCTTCGGCACCCTCGCCCGCTTACCGACGCAGGACGTCAAGGCCCATGGCCGCTATGCCGACGGCAAATGGCGGGTGACATTCTTCCGTGCCTGGCGTTCATCCGAGCCGCGCGCCGTCAAACTGCGCGACGCGTCCGCCGGCAGGCAGCCCCTGGCTTTCGCGGTCTGGGACGGCGCCAACAATGAGCGCGACGGCTTCAAGGCGGTAACCCTCAACTGGCAATCGCTACAATGGGGCAAATGAAGCTGTTTCACATCTCTGCCCCCTTGGGCGGGAACGGTATCCCGGGATAGGGATTCAAGTCCACGTCATGTGCGAATTGTTCGGCGCATCCGCCAGCCAGGCCAGGGGATATTCCCCCTGGCTGATGCCCTTTCGCGAACGCGGCGGAGCCGCGGCCGACAACCCGGATGGCTGGGGTATCGCCAGTTGGGCCAGCGATCAAGCCCGAATCGAAAAATCGCCCGAACCCGGATGGCGCAGCGAACGCTTTCGCCAATTGGCGCAGAGCGTGAACAGCAGACTCCTGCTGGCCCATGTCCGCAAGGCGCGCCATCCGCCGCTTCCCGGCCTGCTCAACACCCATCCCTTCGCACACGCGTGCTGCGACCGGGAATGGGTGTTCGCCCACAACGGCATGGTGCCGGACCTGATCGACCAATCCGGTCCAGAGGCGATCTGTCGCCCGGAGGGCGAGACGGATTCCGAATTCGCGTTCTGTCATCTGCTGGCCGCCATCGTCGATGCCTACGACGACGACCTCGCGCATTGGCTGGAACAGTTGGCGACGCGCGCGACGGCGATCGCCGCGCTGGGCAAGTTCAACTTCCTGTTGTCCGACGGACGCGTCCTGATTGCCTACGGACATGACCGCCTGCATCACGCCGAGCGGGCCGGCGGAGTCGCCCTGATCGCCACCGAAGCGCTCGACGCCGGCGCGTGGCAAGCATTCGCGCCCGGTGAACTGCGCGTGTATCGCGATGGCGTCCTGCTTGCCTCCCATGCCGCCGTGCCCTTCCGGCAGGAGAATCGCCTGCCATGAATGCGCGCCTGCTCACCCTCCTGGCCTTGCTGGTCGGCGTCAGCCTGTCCGCCCGCGCCGATGGCGACATTGAATGGCGCCATCGCGCCACGCAAGGCGCGGTGACGCTCTCTGCCAATCCAATCGGAACTGCGGCGCGCAGGTCCTTTTACACAGCACGCGGCTTCGCGGCAGAGACGATCCGGCCCTATGCGCTAGCCTGCGGCTTTTCCTTGGGCATGAAAAACAGCGGCGCAGCCACCCTGAGTACCCGTCTTGCCGATTGGCGTGCCGTCGGCGCCGACGGTCGCGCGGTACGCTTGCGGCTGCCGGCCGAGTGGGACCAGCAATGGGCCAGCACGCATGTACCCGAAGCGGCGCGCATCGCCTTTCGCTGGGCGCAATTCCAGGCGGAAAACATTTTCGACGCAGGCGACTGGATCATGGGCATGGCGACGCTGGAAGCGCCGCTGCCCGGCAGCTTTCGCCTCGTTGCGCTTTACCATGATGAAAAGGGAGACCATGAGATCGTGCTCGACAAACTTGCCTGCAACCATGACTGAGTTGGCAACTGCACGCCGCGGGTTTCTCGCCGCTGCCGCCGGGTTTGCAGCGCTGGCGGCCGTGCCTGCGGTATGGGCGCAAGGCAGGGGCATGTCGCCCGTAGCCGGCGTCCCGCCAGCGCCGACTCTGGTCTTGCCGGACATGGATGACAAGACCATCGACCTGGCGCGCTACCGCGGCAAGGTGGTGTTGGTGAATTTCTGGGCGACCTGGTGCCCGCCCTGCCGCAAGGAATTTCCCTCGCTCGGGCGCGTGCGCAAGCTCTTCAAGCCGACCGAGTTCGAGGTGGTCGCGGTGAATGTCGGCGAAGATCCGGAAACCGTGTTTTCATTTGCCGGCGCACCCGATTTCCCGGTACTGTTCGACCGCGATTCGCAAGCGATGGCGCGCTGGCCGGTGAAGGGACTGCCGACAACGCTGGTGGTCGACCGCCAGGGTCGCCTGGCGTTGCGCGCCGTCGGCGGTCGCGAATTCGACGATCCGGCCATCGTCGAACAACTCCGGGAATTACTCATGCCAAGGAGCACATGATGAGCGAAGGCCTGTCCACCCGTTGCGTCCACGCCGGCGAGATTGCCGACGCCCACGGCTCGCCGCACACGCCGATCTACAACACCACGACCTTCAAATTCCCCTCCACCGCCGACCTGCTCGATGTGGTCGATGGCAAAAAACCGGGCAGCCTCTACACGCGCTACGGCCTCAATCCGACCATCCAGGCACTGGAGGCCAAGCTGGCCAGCCTCGAAGCGGCGGAAACCGCCTGGGCCTTCTGTTCCGGCATGGCGGCGGAAGCGGCGCTGTTCTTCACCCATGGCCGCGCCGGCATCGTCTGCCTGGGCGATGCCTATGGCGGCACGCTGGAACTGCTCGGCGAGCAGATCCGCATGCTCGGTACGCGCACCCACCTCCTGCTCGGCAGCGAGCTGGCTCTGGCCGAAAGCCGCCTCGCCGACGGTTGCGGCCTGGTCTTCCTGGAAACGCCGACCAACCCGACGCTGGAAGTGCTCGATATCCGCCGCATCGCCGACATGTGCCATCGTCATGCGGCCCTGCTGGTGGTGGACAACACCTTCGCCTCGCCGGTGAATCAGTCGCCGCTGGCGCTCGGCGCCGATTTCGTGGTGCATAGCGCGACCAAGTATCTCGGCGGCCATTCCGACATCACCGCCGGCGTGCTGGCGGGCCGCAAGGAACTCATGATGCCGGTGTGGGCCTGGCGCAAGAACCTGGGTTCGATGCTCGCCCCGGAAACCGCGGCATTGCTGTCGCGCAGCCTGCGCACGCTGGTGGTGCGGGTCGAGCGGCAAAACCATACGGCCCAGGCCGTGGCCGAAGCCATGACGCGGCACGGGCAGATCGCTCGCGTGTTCTATCCCGGTCTGCCGGATTTCCCCGGACACGAACTGGCCAAGTCGCAGATGCGGGGTTTCGGCGGCATGCTCAGCATTGAAGTCAAGGGCGGTGGCGCAGCCGCGACGCGGGTTGCCGACCAGCTGAAGCTTTTCGCGCTGGCGCCCAGCCTGGGCGGCGCCGAAAGCCTGGTGACGCAGCCCTGCACCACCACCCATCACGGGCTGGCGCCGGAAGAGCGCGAACGGCGCGGCATCTCGGATGCCCTGCTGCGCCTCTCGGTCGGCCTCGAAGACGCCGAAGACCTGATTGCCGACCTGGAACAAGCGCTGCGCTGATCGCCATGAACGAATACATCCTGTTTGATGCAAGCCTGCGCGACCGCTTCGTGAAGTTCGCCACGGATCTCGGCCTCGCGCCCCAGATCCGTGCCGATCAGATTGAGGGTTTCGTGGTCGCCTTGCCGGATGACCTGGCAGATGACATCGAAGAGACTATTGAGGATGAGTACGCGACGCTGATGGCGGAACAGGTGAGCCTGATGGAATCCGCGGGGGACAGCGAGGCGCGAACCCTGGTACGGATCAACGCCACGCTGGCGGATGGCTCGCCACGTATCGTGCAGCTTCCTGCTGCTTATGGACGCCGCCTGTTCGAGCACTTCACGGTCGACGAAATCCATGAACTCGTCTCGGCCGTCGTGCAAAGCGCCCTGAATCCGGTGGAAGGACCGATGTGCCGCAAGACATCCGGCCCCAGCTCTCCCGCAGGGGTAAGTGCCACGCCAGATGACGCGCCATGAATTCACCCATTTATCTCGATTACAACGCCACCACCCCGATCGCACCTGAGGTTGCCGCCGCGATGCGGCCCTGGATCGAAGAACAGTTCGGCAATCCGTCCTCGTCGCACGACTACGGACAGCGGGCGCGCAAGGCAGTGGCGGATGCCCGTGCCGCTGTTGCGACGCTGGTCGGCGCAACCGCCGACGAGATGGTGTTCACCGGCAGCGCCACCGAGGCCAACAACCTGGCGCTGCTTGGCCTTGCGCGCGCGATGCCGCCGAGCAGGCGCCACCTGATCGTCAGCGCCATCGAGCATCCGGCGGTGATGCAGCCAGCCCTGCATTTGCGCGACGAAGGATGGGATCTAACGGTGCTCCCGGTGGATGAATTCGGCCGCATCGCAACGGACGATCTGCGCGCCGCGCTGCGACCCGACACGGCGCTGGTATCGGTGATGCACGCCAACAACGAAGTCGGCACGATCCAGTCCGTGGCCGCAATCGCGGCCCTGGCGCGCGCCAACGGCAGCATCGTGCATGCCGATGCCGCACAGTCGACGGGCAAGGTGCCACTCGATGTCGGGGAACTCGGTGTCGATCTGATGACGCTGGCCGGCCACAAGTTTTATGCGCCCAAGGGTATCGGCGCGCTCTACGTTCGCCGCAACACGCCAATCAAGCCAATTCTCTTCGGCGCCGATCAGGAGCGCGGCCTGCGACCCGGCACCGAGAACGTGGCGCAGATCGTCGGCTTCGGCGAAGCGACGCGACTGGCACGGGCAAGGCTGCCGCACGCGACGCGACATCTGGCCGCCTTGCGCGACGACCTGCACCGCCATTTAGCGGCTGCGGTACCGGGCCTGGTGCTTAACGGCCATCCCGCGCAGCGCCTGCCGAATACCCTGCACGTATCCTTTCCCGGCGTTGCGGGACGCGATCTGCTGGCGGCGGCCGGCGAGGTCGCCGCGTCGGTCGGTTCGGCCTGTCATTCCGACGCCGATGCGGTCAGCGGCGTGCTTGCGGCCATGGGCTGCAACTCGGCACGGGCGCGCGGCGCGGTCAGGCTGTCGGTGGGCTTGCCAACCTCGGCGCGCGAGATCGAACGGGCGGCAGCTGCGCTGATTGCCGCATGGCGCCAGATGGCTCGATAAGATTGGATCCGGCGACCTACGATGCCTGGTATCGAACCGCGCGAGGGCGCTGGATTGGCGAAACCGAATACCGCCTGCTATACCGGGCGCTGGCGCCTCGCCCCGCCGAAACGATCCTCGACGCGGGCTGCGGTACCGGCTATTTCAGTCGCCATTTCGTGCAAGACGGCCATCCGGTGCTTGGCATCGACCTCGATCCTGCTGCCGCAAACTTCGCGCGAAGAAGTCGGTCGCCGGCACTTGCCGTCGCGGTGGCCGACATGACTGCCTTGCCCTTCCCCGACCGCAGCTTTGACTGCGTCGTCGCAGTGACATCGCTTTGCTTCGTCGCGGATGAAGCAAAGGCCATTCAGGAAATCGTTCGCGTGGCACGTCGACGTTTCGCCCTGGGACTGCTCAACCGGGACAGTCTGCTCTATCGGACCAAAAGCCGCGCCGTCGGCAGCTATGCCGGGGCACGCTGGCACCGGGCCTCGTCGCTAGCCGCACTGATGAGCGGCCTGCCGGTGCGCGACCTGCGCGTGGCGACGGCGATTTTCGTTCCGGGCGGCGGACCGTGTGCACAGCGACTGGAAAGCCTGGTTCCGGCGGGCCTGCCCTGGGGCGGCTTCATCGCCGTGACAGGAAGCGTATCCCATGATGAATGAAAGCAGCGGCATGGCCGCTCTGCTTCGATAACGCAACAAGAGGAAAATCATGAGCAAGAAAATCAGCATCATCGGCAGCGGCTTCGCTGCATTGACCGCCGCCCGCAGCCTGCGTCGACTCGATCCACGGGCGGATATCACCCTGATCGCGCCACGACCCGAGTTCATCTATCTGCCCAGTCTTATCTGGCTGCCGTCAGGCAAGCGCAAGCCACAGGATCTCGTGGTGCCGCTCGACAAGTTCCTGCGCAGTCAAAACATTCACTTTCTGGCTGGCGAAGCCACCGGCATCGAAGACGGCGGGCGTACCGTGCTGACGTCGGCAGGACCGATAGGGAACGAGGGCCTCGTCATCGCCTGCGGCGGCCGCTTCATCAAGAAACTGCCGGGGATCGAACACGCGATCCTGCCCTGCGAAGGCATCGCGCCCGTGGAACGCCTGCGCGAGCGGCTCGCCGCGCTGCAATCCGGGACCGTGGCGCTCGGTTTCGCCGGCAATCCGAATGAGCCAACCGCCATGCGCGGCGGTCCGATCTTCGAATTCCTGTTCGGGTTCGACACCCAGTTGCGGCGCGAGGGGCGGCGTGAGCAGATCAAGCTCGCCTTCTTCAACCCGATGCCCAATCCGGGGCATCGTCTGGGTGAGCAGGCCCTGCGACGCTTGATGGCGGAAATGCAGCGCCGTGAAATCGACACGCATCTCGGGCACAAGCTGCTCGGCTTCGAACCCGGCAAGGTCAAGACCGAAGGCGGCGAGTTTGCCGCCGACATCATCGTCTTCATGCCGGGGATGACCGGCAACGCCTGGTTCGACAATACCGACCTGCCGCGCTCACCGGGCGGCCTGATCAAGGCCGATGCCTATTGCCGCGTCGACGGACGCGAGAAGGTTTATGTGGTGGGCGACGCGGGCAGTTTTCCCGGTCCCGACTGGATGCCCAAGCAGGCGCACATGGCCGATCTCCAGGCAGCGGCAGCGGCGAAGAATCTGCTGAGCGAAATGACCGGCCGTGCGCCGACCGAAACCTTCAAGGCCGAGCTGATGTGCATCGTAGACAGTCTCGATGCCGGCATGCTGGTGCGGCGTACCGAGTCGAACGCCTGGGCGTTGCCGCCGGTGAAGCTGATGCACGGCGCCAAGGATCTCTTCGAAACCATGTACCTGCGGCGCTATCGTTAGGCCCCAGCGTGCTGGGCGCAGGCATGACGCTGCGTTTGCAGAAGCACTGATCTCTCATTTATCCGGCGCCGGCGGAAAAGTCGGCGCTGGCGGCACGGCGTCCGGCGGTCAGATCTTCAGCCATCCCGCTCCGAAGTGGGATACGCGAGGAAGCCGAATGTCACCGCGACGCCCACATTCAGGATGCCGACCGCTGCCGTGGCGAGAACGACGAAGCGCTCGGCTTTTTCGGCGCCGGGATCGCGGCTGCCGATCGCCAGTTCCGCGCCGGCGAGGAACAGGATCACACCGAGAACCGACGCAGGAAACAGGCGGAACTGGGTGCCGACGGAATCTGCGAAGAACAGGGCGAGGACGAGCAATTCGGCGCCGAACATGATCCCCTTGCGATGGGGTGGGGCTCTTAGCTTGAAGAAGGCTGCATCGCGATAACGGCCATTCCTATAAGTGCTATTGCCGCTCCCGATATGTCCCAGCGAGTCAAGGGCATGCCATCAACAACACGAAGCCAGACCAGCGCAGATGCTACATAGACACCGCCGTAGGCCGCATACACCCGGCCACTCGCCGCTGGATGCAAGCTTAGTAGCCAAACGAAGATGGCAAGGCTAAATGCAGCCGGTAGCAGCAACCAGTAAGAACCATCCTTACGCAACCACAGGTAAGGCAAAAAGCAGCCAATGATTTCGGCAAATGCGGTAGCGAAAAACAGCAAGCCTGTCTTGATCATCGCATGTCCTCAATGTTTGTGCGAATCTTGAACAGCGGCGCGGCCAATAACGCGACAATCGTCCCGGTGTTCACAGCCCGGATCATCGCTTCTTCATGACATTTCGGCTGCTCACGGGAGCCGGACTCTCGTTCGGATGACAGGCGCACGCTTCCCCTTGGGCGGCGGCCACCAGTTCGTGCAGGATGCCGCATTCGGCAACGACGTGCCCGGCGTCACAGCGCGCGCGCAAGGCCGCGAGTTGCTTCGCCAGGGCCTGCATGGACTTGAGCCGCGCCCGCACCCGCGCCAGTTGCTCGTCGATCAGCCGGTCGATGTCGCCGCAGTCGGCATCGGGGTACGCAACGAAATCGAGCAGGCGCTCTATCCCGACGAGCGGCATGTCCAGAGCCCGGCAATGTCGGATGAACGCCAGCCGCTCGACGTGGGCGGGGCTGTAAGCGCGGTAGCCGTTGGCGGTGCGGGCGGGCGGCGCCAGCAGTCCGGCCTTTTCGTAGTAGCGGATGGTTTCGATATTCACGCCCATCGCCTGTCCCAGTTCGCCGATACGCATGGCGTCTCCTTTTTTGGATCGGCAAATTCTACCCCTTGACCCTGGAGCCGCTACGGGGTTTTAAATGGCACTGACACATGAACATGGAGCCGCAATGAAACCATCGGAATTCGTCATCACCAACCTGGACTGTCCAACCGAAGAAGCGCAGATGCTGCGCACCACCCGGCTGCTCGACTGGCAGTCGCTGGACATTCAGCGCCTCATAAGCACGCGGGGCTGGCGCGACCCGGGCGAGTTCGAGCGCATCGGCGCGATCTACCGCTTCGTGCGCGACGAGATTGCCTTCGGCTACAACGAGCGCAACGATCTGCCCGCCTCGCGCATCCTTGAAGACGGCTACGGGCAATGCAACACCAAAACCATTTTGCTGATGGCGCTGCTGCGCGCGGCGGGCGTTCCCTGCCGCCTACACGGGGCCACCATTCACAAGAAGCTGCAGCAGGGGGTCGTCAGCGGCCTCTTCTACCGGCTCGCACCGGACAGCATTCTGCATACCTGGGCCGAGGTGCCGATCAAGGAAGGCTGGGCTGCTCTGGAGGGCGTCATCCTGGACAAACCTTATCTCGACGGTCTGCGTCAGTTTGTGCCGACCGAATCGGGCTGCATGGTCGGCTACGCGGTCGGCACGGACAACTGGAGCGCGCCGGCCATCGAATGGGAAGGACGCGATACCGCCATACAGCAAACCGGTGTCAACCATGACTTCGGCATTTTCGACGATCCCGACGCGTTTTACGCGAGCCACGGCGGCAACCTGTCGGGAATCAGGTCATGGCTGTTTCGTTACCTCGTTCGTCACATCATGAACCGCAAGGTGGCGCGAATCCGGTCGACAGGATGTTGAACCCG
>MHZX01000134.1 GCA_001828935.1 Rhodocyclales bacterium RIFCSPLOWO2_02_FULL_63_24 | reverse complement strand
GAGCTTCACCTTCGTGATGAAGACGCCGCCGGCGACCATTCTGATCAAGAAGGCGGCTGGCATTACCAAGGGTTCGCCCAAGCCGCATACCGACAAGGTCGGCAAGATCACCAAGGCCCAGGCCGAGGACATCGCCAAGGCCAAGATGAAGGATTTGACCGCTGCCGACCTGGAAGCGGCAGTGCGCACCATTGCGGGTTCCGCTCGCAGCATGGGCATTACCGTGGAGGGGCTGTAATCATGGCAAAGAAATCGAAACGGGTACAAGCCGTACTGGCCAAGGTTGATCGCAACAAAGCCTATCCGCTTGGCGATGCGCTGAGTCTGGTCAAGGAATGCGCAACCGCCAAATTTGACGAGTCGATCGACGTCTCCGTCAACCTCGGTGTCGACGCCAAGAAGTCCGATCAGTTGGTACGCGGCTCGGTCGTGCTGCCTGCCGGTACCGGCAAGACGGTGCGCGTCGCCGTCTTCGCCCAGGGCGACAAGGCCGAAGCGGCCCGCGCCGCCGGCGCCGATGTGGTGGGATTCGATGACCTGGCCGCCGAGGTCAAGGCTGGCAACATGAATTTCGATATCGTGATCGCAACCCCCGACGCCATGAAGGTGGTCGGCGCCCTCGGCCAGATTCTCGGTCCGCGTGGCCTGATGCCGAATCCGAAGGTGGGTACGGTGACCATGGATGTCACCACGGCAGTGAAGAATGCCAAGGCGGGTCAGGTGCAGTACCGTACCGACAAGGCCGGCATCATTCATTGCACCATTGGCCGTGCGTCATTCAGCGTCGAGGCTCTGCAGACCAACCTTTCGGCTCTGATCGAGGCATTGCAAAAGGCCAAGCCGGCCGCATCCAAGGGGCATTATCTGAAGAAAGTGTCGTTGTCCAGCACCATGGGCGCCGGCATTCGCGTCGATCAGGCCAGCCTGTCGGCGCAGGCTTAAAAGAACTTTGGGCTGCTGCGTCGTTCGTGCGGTTGGACGGATGGCGCGGCAGGTTATCAAAGACCGCAGGTGTCCGTGAGGACTTAATCGAGGCGACGGAAGATTGTCGCAAAGCCGGCGTAGATGGCGTTACCCGATGAGGGAATTTAGATTCCTGAATGAAGGTCGCCGTATCGCCGACGCCGACTTTTCGGCGTCGGGGTTTGACTAGGAGTTGACCGTGAGTCTCAATCTTGACGACAAGAAGACGGTAGTTGCCGAGGTATCCGCAGAAGTCGCGAATGCCCAGTCGATTATCGTCGCAGAGTACCGTGGTCTCAGAGTGGTTGATCTCACCGCGCTACGTGCCAACGCACGCAAGTCCGGTGTTTACCTGCGTGTAGTCAAAAATACCCTGGTTCGTCGCGCCATTGCCGGCACGCCGTTCGAAGGCCTGTCCGAGAAGCTGGCCGGTCCCCTGATCTATGGAATTTCCAAGGATCCGGTAGCCGCTGCCAAGCTGCTCAACGACTTCGCCAAGGGAAATGACAAGCTCGCCATCAAGGTCGGCGCGATGCCCAACTACGTCATGGACGTAGCGGGCGTTAAGGCGCTGGCGACGATGCCGAGCCGCGAGGAGTTGTTGTCCAAGCTTCTCGGCACCATGCAGGCGCCAATCACCCAGTTCGTCCGCACGCTCAACGAAGTCCCGACGAAGTTTGTCCGGGGTCTCGCTGCGGTGCGCGACGCCAAAGAGACTGCGTAATCGTTTTTAGTTCCGACATAACGTCCGCTTACGCGGACATGAGTCTTCACTGAAACCGTGTTTTCATTGAACCAAACATTCATTCAGGAGTTGTAATCATGGCTGTAAGCAAAGCTGAAATACTCGATGCCATCGCTGGCATGACCGTTCTCGATCTGTCCGAGCTGATCAAGGAAATGGAAGTCAAGTTTGGCGTTTCCGCCGCTGCCGCTGCCGTTGCCGTCGCCGCTCCGGCTGCTGCTGCCGCTGCCGTCGAAGAGCAGACCGAATTCACCGTGATGTTGCTGGCTGCGGGCGAGAAGAAGGTTGAAGTCATCAAGGTCGTTCGTGCTGCCACGGGTCTCGGCCTCAAGGAAGCCAAGGATCTGGTTGATGGTGCACCGAAGGCTGTCAAGGAAGCTATCGCCAAGGCTGACGCCGAGGCCCTCAAGAAGCAACTTGAAGACGCCGGCGCCAAGGTCGAAGTCAAGTAATCGCGACTTGATCGCGGGTTGGCGGCGCTGCCGCCAACCCGTTTTTGTGCTTGTAGAAACGAAAGTATGTTGTACCAGTTGAGTTTCATTCCTTTGTACCCGATCCGGGGGTTACACGAGAGTGCTGAACTGTTTTGCCTCAGCCCTGTCTTTTGACCTTCGACGTCTGAATCCTGAACGGAGCCACCATGGCGTATTCCTATACCGAAAAAAAGCGCATTCGCAAGAGCTTTGCCAAGCGGGCGAACGTACTCGACGTGCCCTTCCTCCTGGCGACGCAGATCGAGTCCTATACGCGCTTCCTGCAGGCGGACGTGCCGCCGGCACAGCGTCGCAACGAAGGCTTGCAAGCCGCGTTCACCTCGATTTTCCCGATTGTTGCGCATTCGGGGAATGCCCGCCTCCACTTTGTCGAATTTATGCTTGGCGAGCCGACCTTTGACGTCAAGGAATGCCAGCAACGCGGCCTGACCTTCGCCAGCCCGCTACGCGCCAAGGTTCGCCTGGAATTGCTTGATCGCGACACCAAGGCAGTGAAGGAGGTCAAGGAAGACCAGCCTCTGTACATGGGCGAAATTCCGCTGATGACCACCACCGGGTCGTTCGTGATCAATGGCACCGAGCGCGTCATCGTCTCGCAGTTGCACCGTTCTCCCGGTGTTTTCTTCGAGCACGACAAGGGCAAGACCCATAGCTCGGGCAAACTACTATTCTCGGCGCGCATCATTCCCTACCGCGGTTCCTGGCTCGACTTCGAGTTTGATCCGAAGGATATCCTCTACTTCCGTATCGATCGTCGTCGCAAGATGCCGGTGACCATCCTGCTCAAGTCGATCGGGATGACGCACGAGCAGATTCTTGCTACCTTCTTCGAGTCCGATACATTCCACTTCTCCAAGAAGGGCATTCTCTTCGAGGTGGTGCCAGAGCGCCTGCGTGGCGAAGTGGCCAAGTTCGACATCCTCGACAAGGTCGGCAAGATCATTGTCGCCAAAGACAAGCGCATCACCGTCAGACATATCCGAGAAATGGCCGAGGCAGGTATCAAGAAAATCATCGTTCCCGATGAATTCATGATGGGCCGGATCATTGCGCGCAACATCGTGAACGCAGAAACCGGAGAAGTCCTGGCCAATGCCAACGACGAGATTACCGAGGATTTGCTGGCCAAGTTGGCGACCGGTGGCATCGAGCAGATCCAGACGCTATACGTCAACGACCTTGATCGCGGTGCCTACATTTCTTCAACCCTGCGTATCGACGAAACCGCAGACCAATGGGCGTCGCGCGTGGCCATTTATAGAATGATGCGCCCCGGCGAGCCTCCCACGGAAGACGCGGTTGAGAACCTGTTCCACGGGCTGTTCTACTCGGAGGAGCGCTACGACTTGTCCGCGGTCGGCCGTATGAAATTCAATCGGCGCGTTGGGCGCGATGAAATCGAAGGTGCCGGCACCCTGTCCAATGAGGACATCGTCGACGTTGTTCGCATCCTCGTCGAATTGCGCAACGGACGCGGTGAAGTGGATGACATCGATCACTTGGGCAATCGTCGCGTGCGCTCGGTTGGCGAACTTGCCGAGAACCAGTTCCGTGCCGGCCTGGTGCGTGTCGAGCGTGCCGTCAAGGAGCGTTTGAATCAGGCGGAAAGCGACAATTTGATGCCGCACGACCTGATCAACGCCAAGCCCATCTCGGCCGCGATCAAGGAGTTCTTCGGTTCCAGCCAGCTCTCCCAGTTCATGGACCAGACCAATCCGCTGTCGGAAATTACCCACAAGCGCCGCGTCTCGGCCCTTGGCCCGGGCGGCCTGACCCGCGAGCGTGCCGGTTTCGAGGTGCGCGACGTGCATCCGACCCATTACGGCCGCGTTTGTCCGATCGAGACGCCGGAAGGCCCGAACATCGGCCTGATCAACTCGCTGGCGCTGTATGCGCGTACCAACGAGTACGGTTTCATGGAAACGCCTTACCGCAAGGTGGAGAACAGCCATGTGACCGATGAGATCGAGTACCTCTCGGCGATCGAGGAAGGCAAGTACGTCATTGCCCAGGCCAATGCCCAACTGGACAAGAAGGGCAAGCTCAGTGACGCCCTGGTGTCCTGCCGCTTCAAGGGCGAGTTTGAATTGAAGGAGCCGCCCGAGGTCCAGTACATGGACGTGGCGCCAAGCCAGATCGTCTCGGTCGCGGCTTCGCTGATTCCCTTCCTTGAGCACGACGACGCCAACCGTGCCTTGATGGGCGCCAACATGCAGCGCCAGGCGGTTCCTTGCCTGCGTCCGGAAAAGGCATTTGTCGGCACCGGTATCGAGCGTACCGTGGCGGTCGACTCGGGTACGGCGGTTCAGGCGCTGCGTGGCGGCGTGGTCGACTACATCGACGCCAACCGTATCGTGGTCCGCGTCAACGATGCCGAAACGGTGGCGGGCGAAGTCGGCGTCGACATTTACAACCTGATCAAGTACACCCGTTCCAACCAGAACACCAACATCAATCAGCGACCGATCGTCAAGGTCGGCGATTTGATCGCCAAGGGCGACGTGGTGGCGGACGGCGCTTCCACCGATCTGGGGGAACTGGCGCTGGGCCAGAACATGCTGGTGGCCTTCATGCCATGGAACGGCTACAACTTCGAGGACTCGATCCTGATTTCGGAGCGTGTGGTGGCCGATGACCGCTTTACCTCGATCCACATCGAGGAATTGACGGTTGTCGCTCGCGACACCAAGCTCGGCGCTGAGGAAATTACGCGCGATATCGCCACGCTGGGCGAATCGCAACTTGGTCGTCTTGACGAATCCGGCATTGTCTATATTGGCGCCGAAGTCGAAGCCGGCGACGTGCTGGTCGGCAAGGTGACGCCGAAAGGCGAGACGCAACTGACTCCGGAAGAGAAGCTGCTGCGCGCGATCTTCGGCGAGAAGGCCTCCGATGTTAAGGACACCTCCCTGCGCGTACCGTCGGGCATGATCGGCACCGTCATCGATGTGCAGGTATTTACCCGCGAAGGCATTGAGCGCGACAAGCGCGCCCAGTCGATCATCGACGACATGCTGAAGGGCTACAAGCAGGATCTCGCCGATCAGATGCGCATCGTCGAGCGCGATACTTTCTCCCGTATCGAGAAACTGCTGACCAACAAGCTTGCCAGCAAGGGACCGAAAAAGCTGGTAAAGGGCACCAAGATCACCAAGGCTTATCTCGAATCCGTGGAGCACTATCACTGGTTCGACATCTCGCTGGCAGACGAGGATGCACAGCAGCAGCTCGAAAATCTGCGCGACAGCCTGGAGCAGACCCGCAAAGATTTCGACGTCGCTTTCGAGGCAAAGCGGAAGAAGCTGACTCAGGGCGACGAACTGCCGCCGGGTGTGCAGAAGATGGTCAAGGTTTACTTGGCCGTCAAGCGCCGTCTGCAGCCTGGCGACAAGATGGCGGGTCGTCACGGCAACAAGGGTGTGGTGTCGAAGATTGTCCCAATCGAGGATATGCCGCACATGGCCGACGGCACGCCGATGGACATAGTCTTGAATCCGCTCGGCGTCCCGTCGCGGATGAACATCGGCCAGATTCTGGAAACTCACCTGGGTTGGGCGGCAAAAGGCCTCGGCCAGAAGATCGGCGAGATGCTGAGGAAGCAGGCGGCCGCTACGGAGGTACGCAAGCTGCTGAACAAGATCTACAACGCCTCGGGTCGCAGCGAAGACATCGACAGTTTGAGCGAAAAGGAAGTGGTCGAACTTGCCGGAAATCTGCAAAGCGGTGTTCCTTTCGCTACACCGGTGTTCGATGGCGCCCATGAGTCCGAAATCAAGGCCATGCTGGAACTGGCCGGCCTGCCCAGCAACGGCCAGGTAGACCTGTTCGACGGCCGCACCGGGGAGTCGTTCGAACGACAAGTCACTGTTGGTTACATGCACGTACTGAAATTGCACCACTTGGTCGATGACAAGATGCATGCCCGTTCCACCGGACCTTACAGTCTCGTCACCCAGCAACCATTGGGCGGCAAGGCTCAGTTTGGCGGTCAGCGCTTTGGTGAAATGGAAGTCTGGGCACTGGAAGCCTATGGCGCCGCCTACGTGTTGCAGGAAATGCTGACCGTCAAGTCGGACGACGTCAATGGCCGTACCAAGGTGTACGAAAACATCGTCAAGGGCGAGCACAAGATCGATGCCGGCATGCCGGAATCCTTCAACGTGCTGGTCAAGGAAATTCGCTCGCTGGCGATCGATATCGATCTCGAGCGTTATTGACCCGATAGCTGCCCACTGGAGATAATTACATGAAGAGCCTGTTTGCAGACCTATTTAAGCAGAACTTGGCGGCCGAAGAAGAATTCGACGCGATTACCATCGGCCTCGCTTCGCCCGACAAAATTCGCTCCTGGTCCTACGGCGAAGTCAAGAAGCCGGAGACCATCAATTACCGGACGTTCAAGCCGGAACGCGATGGCTTGTTTTGTGCCAAGATTTTTGGCCCGGTCAAGGATTACGAGTGCCTCTGCGGCAAGTACAAGCGGCTGAAGCATCGTGGTGTGATCTGTGAAAAGTGTGGTGTTGAAGTCACCCAGTCGAAAGTGCGCCGCGAACGCATGGGTCACATCGAGCTGGCGTCGCCAACCGCGCACATCTGGTTCCTGAAGAGCTTGCCGAGCCGCCTTGGCATGGTGCTTGACATGACGCTGCGCGACATCGAGCGCGTCTTGTATTTCGAGGCCTTCGTGGTCGTCGATCCCGGCATGACCCCGCTCAATCGCGCGCAATTGCTGACCGAAGATGATTACTTGGCCAAGGTCGAGGAATACGGTGATGACTTCACTGCTGTAATGGGTGCTGAGGGTGTGCGCGAACTGTTGCGTACCCTCGATCTCAACCGCCAGGTCGAGAGTCTGCGCCAGGAGTTGGAAACTACCGGTTCCGAAGCGAAGAGCAAGAAAATTTCCAAGCGCCTCAAAGTGCTTGAAGGCTTCCAGCAGTCGGGCATCAAGCCAGAGTGGATGATTCTGGAAGTGCTACCGGTATTGCCGCCGGATCTGCGTCCTTTGGTTCCATTGGATGGCGGTCGTTTTGCCACCTCAGACCTCAATGACTTGTATCGCCGCGTCATCAACCGCAATAACCGCCTCAAGCGCCTGTTGGAACTCAAGGCACCGGACATTATTGTGCGCAACGAAAAGCGCATGCTGCAGGAAGCCGTCGATTCTCTGCTCGACAACGGCCGTCGCGGCAAGGCAATGACAGGTGCCAACAAGCGTCCGCTGAAATCACTGGCCGACATGATCAAGGGCAAAGGCGGCCGTTTCCGCCAGAACCTGCTGGGCAAACGGGTCGACTACTCCGGACGCTCGGTCATCGTGGTCGGTCCGCAACTTAAGCTGCACCAGTGCGGCTTGCCGAAGAAGATGGCACTGGAGCTATTCAAGCCCTTCATTTTCGAGCGCCTGGAAAAGATGGGTATCGCCAGCACCATCAAGGCTGCCAAGAAGGAAGTCGAGGCCGAAACGCCCGTAGTTTGGGACATTCTCGAAGAGGTTATTCGCGAACATCCGGTAATGCTGAATCGCGCCCCGACGCTGCATCGCCTTGGCATTCAGGCGTTTGAACCGACCTTGATCGAAGGTAAGGCGATTCAGTTGCATCCGCTGGTTTGTGTAGCATTCAACGCCGACTTCGACGGCGACCAGATGGCTGTGCATATTCCGCTTTCCCTAGAAGCGCAGATGGAAGCACGTACCCTGATGCTGGCTTCGAACAACGTGTTGTCACCGGCCAATGGACAGCCGATCATCGTTCCTTCACAGGACGTGGTGCTAGGACTGTACTACGCTACGCGCGAGAGCGTTTCCGCTCGCGGCAACGGCATGCTGTTCAGCGATATTGCCGAAATCACGCGTGCCATTGACTCGCGCCAGATCGACCTGCATGCGCGCATTTCAGTGCGCATCCGCGAGTACGAGTTGGATGCCGACAAACAATGGCAACCGAAGATTACCCGTTACTCAACCACGGCGGGTCGTGCATTGCTGTCCGAGATTCTGCCGCGTGGTTTGCCGTTCAAGGTGATTGACAAGCCGCTCAAAAAGAAGGAAATCTCCAAGCTGATCGACGAGAGCTTTCGTCGTTGCGGCCTGAAGGATACTGTGGTTTTTGCCGACCAGTTGATGCAGGCCGGCTTCCGTCTGGCGACGCGTGCAGGCATTTCGATCTGCGTTGATGACATGTTGGTGCCGACGCAGAAGCACAGCCTGATCGAGGCCGCGGAAGCCGAAGTCAAGGAAATCGAAAAGCAATATACCTCCGGTCTCGTCACTGTCGGTGAGCGCTACAACAAGGTGGTCGATATCTGGGGACGTGCCGGTGACCAAGTGGCGAAGGCCATGATGGATCAGCTCGCGCATCAGACCGTGACCAATGCAGACGGGAAGCAAGTAAGCCAGGAGTCTTTCAATTCGATCTATATGATGGCCGACTCTGGTGCGCGCGGTTCTGCCGCCCAGATTCGCCAGCTTGCGGGGATGCGCGGCCTGATGGCCAAGCCGGACGGCTCGATCATAGAAACCCCGATCACCTCCAACTTCCGTGAAGGCCTTAACGTTCTCCAGTACTTCATCTCGACCCATGGCGCACGCAAGGGCTTGGCCGACACCGCTTTGAAGACTGCCAACTCCGGCTATCTGACTCGTCGCCTGGTGGATGTGACGCAGGACTTGGTGGTGATCGAAGACGATTGCGGAACCCAAAATGGGTTCGCCATGAAGGCTCTGGTGGAAGGCGGCGAAGTGATCGAGCCGCTGCGCGAGCGCATTCTTGGCCGTGTCGCCACCAACGACGTTATTCATCCTGACACGCAGGACGTGCTGTTCGCGGCCGGCTATCTGCTGGACGAAGATGCTGTGGATGCTATTGAGGCGCTCGACATCGATGAAGTTCGCGTGCGCAGCCCGCTCTCCTGCGAAACCCGCTACGGCTTGTGCGCCAAGTGCTATGGTCGCGATCTGGGTCGCGGATCATTGGTAAATGCTGGCGAGGCCGTCGGCGTCATTGCCGCCCAGTCCATCGGCGAGCCGGGTACTCAGCTCACCATGCGTACTTTCCACGTCGGTGGTGCGGCGTCGCGTTCGGCAGCGCAAAGCAGCATCGAAGCCAAGAGTTCCGGCGTGATTCGCTTTACAGCGACCATGCGTTACGCCACAAATCCCAAGGGAGAGAAGATTGTCATTTCCCGTTCCGGGGAGGTAATGATTACCGACGACAACGGCCGCGAGCGTGAACGTCATAAAGTTCCTTACGGCGCGACGCTGCAGGCCGACGACGGCAAGGCCGTCAAGGCCGGAACGCAGTTGGCCACGTGGGATCCGCACACGCGTCCGATCGTTACCGAGTACGCCGGCACGGTAAAGTTCGAGAACGTCGAGAAGAACGCGACGGTCGCTGAGCAGATGGACGAGGTCACCGGCCTATCCACCCTCGTCGTCATCGATCCCAAGCGTGGTGCCAAGGCATCCAAGGGAGTTCGCCCGCAGGTCAAACTGATCGACGAGTCGGGCCAGGAAGTCAAGATTCATGGCACCGACCATATCGTTACCATTACGTTCCAGGTCGGTTCCCTTATCACTGTAAAGGATGGCCAGCCTGTTGCGGTGGGCGATATTCTGGCGCGGATTCCGCAGGAGTCGTCCAAGACGCGCGATATCACCGGCGGCCTGCCGCGTGTTGCCGAGCTCTTTGAGGCGCGTGTGCCGAAGGATGCTGGCGTGTTGGCCGAAGTCACCGGTACAGTGTCCTTCGGAAAGGATACCAAGGGCAAGCAGCGTTTGGTGATCACGGAGCCGGATGGCACCGCGCATGAGTACCTGATTACCAAGGACAAACACGTGATGGCCCACGATGGCCAAGTAGTCAATAAGGGCGAAGTGATCGTGGACGGTCCTGCCGATCCCCATGACATTCTGCGTTTGAAGGGCGTGGAGGAACTGGCCCGCTACATCATCGACGAAGTTCAGGACGTATATCGCCTGCAGGGCGTGAAGATCAATGACAAGCATATTGAGGTGATCGTGCGTCAGATGCTGCGTCGGGTGGTCATTACGAATCCGGGGGATTCGATTTTTATCAAGGAAGAACAGGTCGAGCGTGCTGCGGTGCTGGACGAGAATGACAAGTTGATTGCCGCAGGAAAAACGCCGGCTTTGTACGAGTTCATGCTGCATGGCATCACCAAGGCCAGTTTGTCGACCGACTCGTTCATCTCTGCGGCATCCTTCCAGGAAACTACGCGCGTACTGACCGAGGCAGCCATCATGGGCAAGCGGGATGATCTGCGCGGCTTGAAGGAAAACGTAATTGTTGGCCGCTTGATTCCTGCGGGTACCGGTATGGCCTACCACCGTACACGTCGCAAACAGTCCGGTGGAGGAACAGAAGCACAGAACTTGTTTGATCTGCCTGCGTCGGCGGAAGATGCTTCGGTGGCGGCGGAAGACGCGCAAGCAGGTTGACGCCCATTCACCACCATTCTATAATCCGGCCTCTTTGCCCTTGGCAGGGGCCGACTTTTTGTAAATTTGCAGTGCATTTTGCACGGCATTCAGGACATATACATGCCTACCATTAACCAGCTTGTGCGCAAAGGCCGTCAAGCGCCGCAGTCGAAAAGCAAGGTGCCAGCGCTTGGCAGCAGCCCGGCTCGACGCGGTGTTTGTACCCGTGTTTACACCACTACGCCAAAAAAGCCGAACTCGGCATTGCGGAAGGTCGCCAAAGTGCGGCTGACCAACGGCTTCGAGGTTATTTCCTACATTGGCGGCGAAGGCCACAATTTGCAGGAGCACTCGGTGGTCCTCATTCGCGGCGGTCGAGTCAAGGATTTGCCTGGTGTGCGTTACCACATTGTGCGCGGTAGCCTCGATACCCAGGGTGTCAAGGATCGCAAGCAGAGCCGTTCCAAGTACGGCGCCAAGCGGCCGAAGGCCGCCTGATCCGGGTCTTAAGGAGATACCATGCCCCGTCGTCGTGAAGTTCCCAAACGTGACATCCTGCCTGATCCGAAATTCGGCAGCGTTGATCTTTCGAAGTTTGTTAATGTGCTGATGGCTAGCGGCAAGAAGTCGGTTGCCGAGCGAATCATCTATGGTGCTTTCGCGCAAATCCAGTCGAAGAGCGGTAAGGATCCTCTGGAGGTCTTTACTTTGGCGGTAAACAACGTCAAGCCCTTGGTCGAGGTCAAGAGTCGTCGAGTGGGCGGCGCCAACTACCAGGTGCCTGTCGAAGTAAGGCCTTCTCGGCGTATGGCCTTGTCAATGCGTTGGCTTCGCGAGGCGGCAAGGAAGCGCAGCGAGAAGTCGATGGGTCAGCGTCTCGCTGCCGAGTTGCTTGAGGCGTCCGAGGGGCGTGGTGCGGCGATGAAGAAACGCGAGGAAGTCCACCGCATGGCTGAAGCCAACAAGGCGTTCTCGCATTTCCGTTTCTAAGTAGTGTCGCGTCTCGTCGGATGTCCGGCGAGGCTTTCGTTTTTGTCCGCCGCCCTGTCGCTTCG
The DNA here is from genome assembly GCA_001828935.1 of Rhodocyclales bacterium RIFCSPLOWO2_02_FULL_63_24. Taxonomy (GTDB): domain Bacteria; phylum Pseudomonadota; class Gammaproteobacteria; order Burkholderiales; family Rhodocyclaceae; genus Sulfuritalea. Next base: position 11,410 of record MHZX01000134.1, on the reverse strand, counting down.
TCAAACGAGGCGTCATGGCGGTTTGGTTTAGATAAGGCAGGTAAATCAAGTGGCCCGCAAGACTCCCATCGAACGCTATCGCAACATTGGCATTTCGGCACATATCGATGCCGGCAAGACCACCACCACCGAGCGTATTTTGTTCTACACCGGAGTCAATCATAAAATTGGCGAAGTCCATGATGGCGCAGCTACGATGGACTGGATGGAGCAGGAGCAGGAGCGCGGGATTACCATTACATCGGCGGCGACGACCTGTTTCTGGAAGGGGATGGGGCAAAACTTTCCTGAGCATCGCGTCAATATCATCGATACGCCAGGACACGTTGACTTCACCATCGAAGTCGAGCGCTCCATGAGGGTGCTTGATGGCGCATGCATGGTTTACTGTGCCGTGGGTGGTGTTCAGCCGCAGTCCGAAACTGTCTGGCGTCAAGCCAACCGGTACGGTGTGCCGCGCCTGGCTTTCGTGAACAAGATGGATCGCCAGGGTGCCGACTTCTTCAAGGTGCATGATCAGATGCGCCTGCGCCTCAAGGCCAACCCGATTCCTCTGCAGATCCCGATTGGAGCTGAAGAGAAATTCGAGGGTGTGGTTGATCTCGTCAAAATGAAGGCCATTGTTTGGGACGAAGCTAGCCAAGGCATCAAGTTCGAGTACGGTGAAATCCCGGCGGACCTAAAAGCCAAGGCTGATGAATGGCGCGAAAAGATGGTCGAGGCGGCTGCCGAGGCATCCGAGGAATTGATGAACAAGTACCTCGAAAGCGGCGAGTTGACCGAGGAGGAAATCAAGGCTGGATTGCGTGCGCGTACCCTCAGTGCCGAGATTGTGCCGATGCTGTGCGGTTCTGCCTTCAAGAACAAGGGCGTGCAGGCGATGCTGGATGCGGTCATTGAATACCTGCCGGCTCCGACGGACATCCCGCCAGTGGAGGGTATTCTCGAAAATGAAACGCAGGGCGAGCGCAAGGCGAACGATACCGATCCGTTCGCGGCTTTGGCCTTCAAGATCATGACTGATCCCTATGTTGGGCAATTGACTTTCTTTCGGGTTTACTCCGGAACGGTCAAAACCGGTGACACTATTTTTAACCCGATCAAGGGTCGCAAGGAGCGCTTGGGCCGGATCCTGCAGATGCACGCCAATCAGCGCGAAGAAATCAAGGAAGTATTCGCAGGCGACATCGCGGCAGCTGTCGGTCTAAAGGAGGCTACTACGGGCGAGACGCTGTGCGATCCGGCGAACGTAATTACGCTAGAGCGCATGGTGTTCCCCGAGCCGGTGATTCACGTTGCGGTCGAACCCAAGACTAAAGCCGACCAAGAAAAGATGGGTATCGCACTTAATCGCCTGGCGCAGGAAGATCCTTCTTTCCGTGTGCGGACGGACGAGGAGTCCGGTCAGACAATCATCTCCGGTATGGGCGAGCTGCATCTGGAAATTCTTGTCGATCGCATGCGTCGCGAATTCGGTGTCGAGGCAAACGTCGGTGCGCCTCAGGTGGCCTATCGCGAAGCTGTCCGCAAAGCGGTGGAGCAGGAAGGCAAGTTTGTCAAGCAGTCCGGTGGCCGTGGCCAGTATGGTCACGTCTGGATCAAGCTGGAGCCGAATGAGGCTGGCAAGGGCTTTGAGTTTGTCGACATGATCAAGGGCGGTTCGGTACCCCGCGAGTTCATTCCCGCGGTTGAGAAGGGTCTTATCGACACATTGCCCAATGGCGTGTTGGCCGGATTTCCTGTGGTCGATGTCAAGGTTACGCTGTTCGACGGCTCCTACCACGACGTGGACTCCAACGAAAATGCCTTCAAGATGGCGGCCTCGATGGCCTTCAAGGACGCCATGCGCAAGGCCAGCCCCGTGCTGCTCGAGCCGATGATGGCGGTCGAAGTGGAGACACCGGAAGACTACATGGGCAACGTGATGGGCGATTTGTCGGGTCGACGCGGCATCGTTCATGGTATGGAAGATCAAGTAGGCGGCATCAAGCTGATCAAGGCCGAGGTGCCTCTGGCGGAAATGTTTGGCTACTCTACCCAGTTGCGTTCTCTTTCTCAGGGGCGAGCAACCTATTCGATGGAGTTCAAGCATTACACCGAGGCGCCGAAGAATGTCGCTGAGGCAGTCATCAACAAGAAGTGATCGACTAACAATCGTTCTTTAAGGAAAGCAGACATGGCAAAAGGCAAGTTTGAGCGTACGAAGCCACACGTGAACGTGGGGACGATTGGTCACGTAGACCATGGGAAGACGACATTGACGGCGGCGATCACGACGGTACTGTCGGCGAAATTTGGTGGTGAAGCGAAAGCCTACGACCAGATTGACGCGGCGCCGGAAGAAAAGGCACGCGGCATCACGATCAACACGGCGCACGTCGAGTACGAGACGAAGAACCGTCACTACGCGCACGTGGACTGCCCGGGCCACGCCGACTACGTCAAGAACATGATCACCGGTGCCGCCCAGATGGACGGCGCCATCCTGGTCTGTTCCGCCGCGGACGGCCCCATGCCGCAGACTCGCGAACACATCCTGCTGGCGCGCCAGGTCGGCGTGCCCTACATGGTCGTGTTCATGAACAAGTGCGACATGGTGGATGATGCCGAACTGCTCGAACTGGTCGAAATGGAACTGCGCGAACTGCTCAGCAAGTACGACTTCCCCGGCGACGACATCCCGATCATCAAAGGCTCCGCCCTCAAGGCCCTCGAAGGCGACAAGGGCGAGTTGGGCGAAGGCGCCATCATGGCCCTGGCCGATGCCCTGGACAGCTACATCCCGACCCCTGAGCGCGCCATCGACAAACCCTTCCTGATGCCCATCGAAGACGTCTTCTCGATCTCCGGTCGCGGCACCGTCGTCACCGGTCGCGTCGAACGCGGCGTGGTCAAGGTCGGCGAAGAAATCGAAATCGTCGGCATCCGCCCCACCACCAAGACCACCTGCACCGGCGTCGAAATGTTCAGGAAGCTGCTGGATCAGGGTCAGGCCGGAGACAACGTCGGCGTGCTGCTGCGCGGCACCAAGCGTGAAGAAGTCGAGCGTGGGCAGGTGCTGGCCAAGCCGGGCAGTATCACCCCGCACACGCACTTCACCTCCGAGGTGTACATCCTGTCGAAGGACGAAGGCGGCCGCCACACCCCGTTCTTCAACGGCTACCGTCCGCAGTTCTACTTCCGCACCACCGACGTCACGGGCAGCATCGAACTGCCGGCCGGGACGGAAATGGTGATGCCGGGCGACAACGTGGCGATGACGGTGCGGCTGATTGCACCGATCGCGATGGAAGAAGGCCTGCGGTTCGCCATTCGTGAAGGCGGTCGTACCGTCGGCGCCGGTGTCGTCGCCAAGGTCATCGAATAACATTTGTTGCAATACAGCGAAAAGGGCGATAAAATCTCGCCCTTTCGCGATTTGCGACCCTGCTCTTTAAGGATTTGTAATGCAAAGCCAAAAGATTCGCATCCGCCTCAAGGCATTCGACTATCGCCTGATTGATCAATCGGCGCTTGAAATTGTGGAGACAGCGAAGCGTACCGGTGCGGTCGTGCGTGGCCCGGTTCCGTTGCCGACGCGGATTGAACGGTTCGACGTATTGCGCTCGCCGCACGTCAACAAAACTTCACGAGATCAGTTCGAAATTCGTACCCATCTGCGCTTGATGGACATCATCGATCCGACCGACAAAACGGTCGATGCGCTGATGAAGTTGGATCTTCCTGCTGGCGTGGATGTTGAGATCAAATTGCAGTAACTCGTAATAGGGGCGCTTGGATTTTGGTGCCTATCGTAGTGACTTTTGTCGCTGAATTCTGAAAGTGGGCTCGGCCAATCGTAGCCGGGGTTTAGGAGAATAAAATGAGTCTAGGCCTTGTTGGACGCAAGGTCGGCATGACGCGCGTGTTTGCTGAGGATGGTTCTTCCGTTCCAGTGACAGTGCTCGATGTGTCGAATAATCGCGTCACACAGATAAAGACGCCTGAGGTGGATGGTTACGCCGCCGTTCAGGTGACCTTTGGCAAGCGTCGCGTCAGCCGAGTAAATAAGGCAGCAGCGGGGCACCTCGCCAAAGCCGGTGTCGAAGCCGGTGAAGTCCTTAGGGAGTTTCGCGTTGCGCCGGATCAGCTCGGTAGCTTCAAGCCTGGTGACGTGCTTGCCGCGAGTATTTTTAGCGTGGGACAGAAAGTCGATGTGAGTGGCACATCGATCGGCAAGGGATTCGCCGGTGCGATCACGCGCCACCATTTTTCGTCGAACCGTGCTTCCCACGGCAATTCCCTTTCGCATAACTCCGCAGGTTCAATCGGCATGGCGCAGGATCCGGGGCGCGTGTTTCCCGGTAAACGCATGGCTGGTCATCTGGGTGATGTTGCGCGCACGACGCAGAATCTGGAAGTTGTTCGAATCGATGAAGCGCGCCAACTCCTGTTGGTCAGGGGTGCGGTGCCTGGTGCCAAGGGAGGTGATGTGATTGTCGCCCCGGCCGTCAAGGCATCCAACTGAGCGGGGGTGACATGGAACTCAAATTAATCAACGCCCAGGGGCAGGCCGCCTCAACCGTGACAGCATCAGACGCGCTGTTCGGTCGTGACTTCAATGAGGCACTGGTGCATCAGGTAGTTGTTGCGTATCAGGCTAACGCTCGCGCGGGCAACCGTAAGCAGAAGGATCGTGAAGAGGTGCATCACAGCACCAAGAAACCGTTCCGTCAGAAGGGCACTGGCCGCGCTCGCGCCGGTATGACTTCTTCGCCTTTGTGGCGCGGCGGCGGTCGGATATTCCCGAACACTCCGGAAGAGAACTTCACGCAGAAGGTCAACCGCAAGATGTATCGCGCCGGCGTGGCGGCGATTCTGTCGCAATTGGCCCGCGAAGAAAGGCTGATGGTGATCGAGGACTTCGCCATCGAAGCGCCGAAGACCCGCCTGTTTGCGCAAAAGCTAAAAGCTATGGGGTTGGACTCGGTGCTACTCGTAACAGATAGTCTGGACGCCAATCTGGCGCTGGCGTCGCGCAATCTGCCGAATGTTCTGGTGCTGGAGGCGCAGCAGGCTGATCCGGTGTCCCTAGTTCGTTTCCCCAAGGTGATTTTCACCAAGGGTGCCGTGGCCAAGATTGAGGAGATGCTGGCATGAGCAAGAACTTCAATCAGGAACGTTTGCTGCAAGTGCTGGTGGCGCCGCAAATTTCCGAAAAGGCGACCTATATTGCCGACAAGAATGAGCAAGTGGTGTTTATCGTGACTCCCGATGCCACCAAGCCCGAAGTGAAGGCAGCCGTCGAGCTGTTGTTCAAGGTCGAGGTCAAGTCGGTCCAGATCGCCAATCTGAAGGGCAAGATCAAGCGCGCCGGACGCAACATGGGACGCCGCAGCGACATTCGCAAGGCGTTTGTCTGTCTCAAGCCCGGTCAGGAAATCAATTTTGCGGAAGGGGGGGCTGCTTAAATGGCTCTCGTAAAAGTTAAACCGACCTCGCCTGGTCGTCGTGCTGTCGTCAAGGTTGTTAACCCGAATCTGCATAAAGGTCGTCCGCTTGACAAGCTGGTCGAAAAGAAGACCAAGACTGCCGGCCGCAATGCGCATGGCCACGTCACCACGCGCCATATGGGTGGTGGCCACAAGAAGCATTACCGCGTGATCGATTTCCGGCGCGACAAGGACGGAATTCCTGGCAAAGTGGAAAACCTTCAGTACGATCCGAACCGGTCTGCCAATATTGCTTTGGTTCTTTACGCAGATGGTGAGCGTCGCTACATCATCGCCACCAAGGGCATGGTCGTTGGTCAGGCTGTTGTCAGTGGTCCCGAGGCGCCGATCAAGCCGGGCAATGCCCTGCCGATTCGCAGCATCCCCGTTGGAACGACAATCCATTGCGTTGAAATGATGCCGGGCAAGGGCGCTCAGATTGCTCGTTCTGCCGGTACTTCGGCGCAGCTTTTGGCACGCGAAGGCACCTACGCTCAGGTCCGTCTGCGCTCGGGCGAGATCCGTCGCATCCACGTCGAGTGTCGTGCGACGATCGGTGAAGTAGGTAATGAAGAACACAGCCTGCGCAAGATCGGCAAGGCCGGCGCAATGCGTTGGCGCGGCGTGCGGCCGACCGTTCGTGGCGTGGCGATGAACCCTGTCGATCACCCGCATGGTGGCGGCGAGGGGCGTACCGGCGAAGGCCGTGTTCCTGTCAGTCCATGGGGTCAGCCGACCAAGGGATATCGCACCCGTAACAACAAGCGCACGGACGTCATGATTGTCCAACGCAGGCCGAAAGGTAAGAGGTAAGACATGGCACGTTCTATCAAGAAAGGCCCGTTCATCGACGCTCACCTGCTGAAACGGGTGGATGCAGCGCGCGCCTCAAACGACAAGCGCCCGATCAAGACTTGGTCGCGCCGTTCGACCATTCTTCCGGACTTCGTGGGACTGACCATTGCTGTGCATAACGGCAAGCAGCACATCCCGGTCTATGTGTCGGAAAACATGGTTGGCCACAAGCTTGGTGAGTTCGCTCTGACGCGAACCTTCAAGGGTCACACGGGCGGCAAAAAGGCCGCTGCAAAGAAGTAAGGAGCGATGATGGAAACCAACGCAAACTTGCGCGGTGTCCGGCTTTCTGCCCAAAAAGGTCGCCTTGTTGCTGACCTGGTGCGCGGCAAGCCGGTGGATCGGGCGCTCAGCATTCTGGCTTTTTCGCCAAAGAAAGGTGCCGGAATCATCAAGAAGGTGCTGGAGTCGGCGATTGCTAATGCGGAACACAACGATGGCGCAGATATCGATGCGCTGAAGATTACGCGTATCTATGTCGAAAAAGGCACGGTACTCAAGCGCTTCACGGCGCGAGCCAAGGGACGCGGCAATCGCATCCTCAAGCCTACTTGTCACATTTTCGTGACTGTAGGCGATTAAGGAGGGCACATGGGACAAAAGATTCATCCGACCGGTTTTCGTCTTTCGGTCACGCGCAACTGGACTTCACGCTGGTACGCCAACAGCAAGAGTTTTCCGCAGATGCTCAAGGAAGACATCGAGGTCCGCGATTATCTGAAAAAGAAACTGGCGCATGCGTCGGTTGGTCGCGTCGTGATTGAGCGTCCGGCCAAGAACGCGCGGGTTACCGTATATAGCGCCCGCCCCGGCGTGGTGATTGGCAAGAAGGGTGAAGACATCGAGCATCTCAAAGCCGAGTTGCAGCGCAAGATGGGCGTGCCGGTGCATGTCAATATCGAAGAGATTCGCAAGCCGGAAATCGATGCTCAACTGATCGCCGACTCGATAGCGCAGCAACTTGAAAAGCGCATCATGTTCCGTCGTGCAATGAAGCGCGCGATGCAGAATGCCATGCGCCTTGGTGCCCAAGGCATTAAGATTATGAGTTCTGGCCGCCTGAATGGTGCCGAGATTGCTCGCCGGGAGTGGTATCGCGAAGGCCGTGTGCCATTGCATACGCTGCGCGCCGATATTGACTATGGCACTTCCGAGGCGAAGACTACCTACGGAATCATTGGCATCAAGGTCTGGGTGTTCAAGGGCGAGATTTTGTCGCGCAGTGACGCTCTACTGGCTGCTCCCGAGCCGGCGGTTGATGACCAACGTAAGCCGCGTCGTGGCCCCGGTAAACCCAGGATGGAGAACGAAGGCGAATCGAAGCCAGCCCGTCGTGCCCCGGCAAAGAAGACCGAGGAAGCCAAGCCGGAGGCCAAGACTGAAGTTGCTGCAGCGCCGAAGACGCCAGTCAAGCGCGTACGCAAGGCTGCGGCCAAGGTCGACGGTGTCGATAGCGCAGCGAAAGAAGGCAAGGAGTAAACCATGCTGCAACCTGCCCGCAGAAAATATCGCAAGGAACAAAAGGGTCGCAATACCGGACTCGCTACCAGGGGTGCCAAAGTGAGCTTTGGCGAGTATGGCCTCAAAGCCATTGGTCGCGGCCGTCTTACGGCACGCCAGATCGAAGCTGCCCGTCGTGCCATGACGCGGCATATTAAGCGTGGCGGCCGCATCTGGATACGCATCTTCCCGGATAAACCGATTTCGAAGAAACCGCTTGAGGTTCGGATGGGTAACGGCAAGGGCTCCCCGGAGTATTGGGTAGCTGAAATTCAACCCGGCAAAGTCCTTTACGAGATGGACGGCGTGGACGAGACGCTGGCGCGCGAGGCGTTTCGCCTTGCAGCGGCAAAGCTACCTCTCGAGACCACTTTCGTTACCCGCCATTTGGGATAATTCATGAAAACAAGTGAGCTGAGAGCAAAGAACGAAGAGGATCTGCAAAAGGAGTTGCTGGAGTTGCGCAAGGCGCAATTCGGTCTTCGTATGCAGGTGGCTACACAGCAGCTGACCAACACCAGTCAGGTCGGCAAGGTGCGTAGGGATATTGCGCGCATCAAAACCATTCAGCGTGAGAAGGCGGCGGCAAAATGACGGATGCGACCACTCAAGCCGTGCGACGCACCCTGCAAGGGCGTGTTGTCTCGGACAAAATGCAGAAGACCGTAACGGTGCTGGTTGAGCGTAAGGTCAAGCATCCCGTGATTGGCAAGATCATGACGCGCTCCAAGAAATATCATGCACACGTTGAAGGTATGGAGACTGCCGCCGGCGATCTGGTGCAGATTGAAGAATGCGCGCCGATATCCAAGACCAAAGCATGGCGCGTCGCCAAGGTTGTCGAAAAGGCGCGCGTTGTTTGATGAAGTTTGGCTGCGGTAGGCGTTGCAGATCGAAATAGTAGTTGACAACATGGCGGCGGGATGTAAAATCTCGCCTCTTTGCTCCGCCGGGGTATTCATATTCCCGGCATTCCAGCCCCCAGCGGGCTCCAAGACTGATCGCGAAAGTTGATTCAATCGCGGATTAAGTTGGAGATGAAAAAATGATTCAAATGCAGTCTTTGCTGGATGTCGCCGATAACACGGGCGCGCGTTCGGTCATGTGCATCAAGGTGCTTGGCGGCTCCAAGCGCCGCTACGCGGGCATTGGCGATGTGATCAAGGTCAGCATCAAAGATGCGGCGCCGCGTGGACGCGTCAAGAAGGGCGAAGTCTATAGCGCCGTGGTGGTGCGTACCGCCAAAGGCGTGCGTCGTTCCGACGGGTCGCTCATCAAATTTGACGGCAATGCGGCGGTATTGCTGAACAACAAGCTGGAACCGATCGGCACGCGCATCTTCGGCCCGGTGACGCGCGAGCTGCGTACCGAGCGATTTATGAAGATCGTTTCGTTGGCTCCCGAGGTTCTTTGAACCGGCAATCGAGGACTCGATCATGAACAAGATTCGCAAGGGTGACGATGTGGTCGTCACTGCAGGCAAGGATAAGGGCAAGCGAGGTGTCGTGCTTAACTGCCTCGACGCAGATCGTTTGCTTGTTGAGGGCGTCAATCGCGTCAAGAAGCACACCAAGCCTAACCCCCTTAAGGGTGATCAGGGCGGCATTGTCGAGAAGGAAATGCCGATCAATGTTTCCAATGTGGCGCTGTTCAATCCGGCCACCCAGAAGGCGGATCGCGTCGGTTTCAAGCAACTCGACGACGGTCGCAAGGTCCGGGTGTTCAAGTCGAACGGCGAAGTAGTTGACGCGTAAGGATCAGTCATGGCGCGCTTGCAGGAATATTACAAACAGACGGTGGTCCCCGAGCTTCTTCAGAAGTTTGGTTACAAGTCCATCATGGAAGTTCCGCGCATCACCAAAATCACCCTGAATATGGGTGTTGGTGAGGCGGTCGGTGACAAGAAAGTGCTGGATCACGCCGTCAGCGACATGACGAAGATTGCCGGCCAGAAGCCGGTCGTGACCAAGGCGCGGAAGGCGATTGCGGGCTTCAAGATTCGCGAGGGCTATCCAATCGGTTGCATGCTGACGTTGCGCGGCAATCACATGTACGAGTTTCTGGATCGCCTGGTCACGATTGCCATGCCGCGTATCCGCGACTTTCGTGGCATCTCGGGCAAGGGTTTCGACGGGCGTGGCAATTACAACGTCGGGGTTAAGGAGCAAATCATTTTCCCCGAGATTGAGTACGACAAAATCGATGCGTTGCGTGGCATGAATATCAGCATCACCACCACCGCGAAGAACGACGAAGAAGCGAAGGCGCTTCTCGCCGCATTCAAGTTCCCCTTCAAGAACTGAGGGACGTATGGCGAAACTAGCTCTTATTAACCGCGAAGAAAAGCGCGCCAAGATGGTAGCGAAGTACGCTGCCAAGCGTGCCGAACTTTTTGCCGTGATCAACAATGTCAAGCTGTCGGATGAGGAGCGCATGGATGCGCGCCTGAAACTCCAGCAGTTGCCCCGCAACGCGAGTCCGTCCCGTCAGCGCAATCGTTGCGCATTGACCGGGCGTCCGCGCGGTGTGTTCCGTAAGTTCGGCCTGTGCCGCAACAAGCTGCGCGAGATTGCCATGCGCGGCGAAGTGCCTGGCATGACCAAGGCAAGCTGGTAAGGAGAGCGATATGAGCATGACCGATCCAGTTGCTGACATGTTGACCCGCATCCGCAATGCGCAGATGGCGGAGAAGCTGTCCGTTTCCATGCCTTCCTCCAAGCTCAAGGTGGCGATTGCCAAGGTGCTGAAGGACGAAGGTTACATTGATGACTTCGCTATTCGCGAGAACGGCGCGAAGCCCGAGCTCGACGTTGCGCTTAAGTACTACGCCGGACGTCCGGTAATCGAACGTATCGAGCGTGTTTCCAAGCCGGGTTTGCGCGTCTACAAGGGCAAGGACGATTTGCCGCGTGTCATGAACGGGCTGGGTGTTGCCATTGTCTCCACGCCGAAGGGCGTGATGACTGACCGCCGGGCGCGGGCTGGCAACATGGGCGGCGAAGTTCTCTGCATCGTCGCCTAAGGAGCCGCTGTCATGTCACGTATTGCAAAATATCCCGTTGATGTGCCCAAGGGTGTCGAAGTGACGCTCTCCGATACCGAGATAGCGGTCAAGGGGCCGCTCGGAACCTTGAAGCAGTTCATGCTGCCGGCTGTGAAAATCGAGAGAGATGGTGAAAAACTGCTCTGTCGCGCGGTCGAGGGTGCGCCGAATGCGGGCGCCATGTCAGGCACCATGCGCGCACTGCTGAACAACATGGTGACCGGTGTAACCAAGGGTTTCGAGAAGAAACTGACCTTGGTCGGCGTTGGTTATCGCGCACAGGCACAAGGCGCCAAGCTGAACCTCACGCTCGGCTTTTCGCACCCGGTGGTGCACGACATGCCGAATGGCATCAAGGTTGAAACGCCGACCCAGACGGAGATCCTGATCAAGGGGATCGACAAGCAGGTGGTTGGTCAGGTGGCCGCTGAAGTGCGCGCCTATCGTTCCCCGGAGCCCTACAAGGGCAAAGGTGTCCGGTATGCCGACGAAGTGGTTGTCATCAAGGAAACCAAGAAGAAATAATCGAGGCGCTGAATCA
>MHZX01000133.1 GCA_001828935.1 Rhodocyclales bacterium RIFCSPLOWO2_02_FULL_63_24 | reverse complement strand
ATGGCGACGCAGCTGTTGGTGGTGCCGAGGTCGATGCCGATGATCTTGCCCATGATTTTTCCTTTAAGAATGTTGCTCGCCGGGGGGTGTCCCTTGGCGAATCTCTAAGCCTGTGCCTGATATGGGGGTATTGCGGGTGGCTTCAAGCCGCCGGCGCCGATTTGGTCTTGGAAACCACCACCAGCGCCGGGCGAATCACGCGTCCGTGCAGGGCATAGCCCTTTTGCAGGACGTTGAGCACGGTGTTGGCTTCGGTCGACTCGTCCGGCGCCTCGATCTGGCTGATGGCCTGGTGCTGGTGCGGATCGAACTTCTGGCCGAGCGGATTGATTTCGGCCAGGCTGGATTTTTCGAATGCCGAGACCAGTTGCCGCAAGGTCAGCTCGACGCCGGCCTTGAGGTTTTCGGCGCTCTGGTTTTCATTCGCCAGAGCGGCTTCGAGGCTGTCCTTGACCGCCAGCAATTCGCCGGAGAACTTCTCGACGGCGAACTTGCCGGCCTTGCCGATGTCTTCCTGGGCGCGGCGGCGGACGTTCTCGGTCTCGGCCTTGGCGCGCAGCCAGGCATCGTGATGCTCGGCGGCCTTGAGTTCGGCCGCCTTGAGCATTTCTTCGAGACTGGGCATTACCGTGGCTTCGGTGACCGGGTCGACAGTCGGCGCTGGCGCAGCGGCGGCATCGGCGGTCGAGCCCTGCTGGTTCAAGTCCGGCAGGGCTTCGGTAGTTTGCGTGGGGCTGGGTGTGGCTGAATTTTCCTGCATGGGTCGGGCTCCTGAAGAAACCCGGCCCATGTGAGGGTGAATTTGGGAGGTTCAAGCCCTCCGGGCAAAAAAATTCTCTCAGGTGCGGAAGCGGCCGACCGTGCCTTGCAGATTCTCGGCCAGCACTTCCATCTTTTGCGCCGCCGCGGCCGTCTGTTCCACGGCCTGGGCGTTGCCGCGCGACATCGCGGCGATCGCCTCGATGTTGTGCGCCACTTCTCCGCTGACGCGCCGCTGTTCATCGGTGGCGCTGGCGATGGCGTCCAAGCCATGCCCCACTTCGGTGACCGAGGTGCTGGCGGTGGCCAGTACTTCAGCCACCATTTCCATGGAATTCTGGCTGGATGCGATGTGCTCCATGCCGCGCTCGATGGATTGGCGCACGACGTCGGCCTGCTGTGCCAGCGTCTGGGTAACCGCGTCGATTTCGCTGGCCGAGGCGCTGGATTTCTCGGCAAGTTTGCGCACTTCGTCGGCCACCACGGCGAAGCCGCGCCCCTGCTCGCCGGCGCGGGCGGCCTCGATGGCGGCGTTGAGCGCCAGCAGATTGGTCTGGTCGGCAATGTCCTTGACTTGCCGGGTCATGTGGGTGATCGATTCCGTGCTCTTGACGAACTGGGTCACCGAGTCGGCGATCTCCTGCACCGTGTTTTCCACCTGTCCGACTTCGCCGATCAGGCGCGACAGACTTTCATTGCCCTCTCCCGAGCGGCGCAGGCTTTCCCGCGACTGCTCGTGCACGCGTTCCATGCCCTGTGCGATCGAGCCGATGCTGGTCAGCATTTGTTCCACCGCCAAGGCTGCCGCAGTCGACTTCTCGTCCTGTTGCGTGGAACTGGTGGCGACTTTCCCGGCGCTTTCTGCCAGCGTATGGGATGCTGCCGAGACTTGGCTGGCCGATTCGCTGACTTGGCGTACCAGCGCGCCGAATTTTTCCATCATCTGGTTGAAGGCGCCGGCAGCGGCGCCGATTTCGTCCTGGCTGCGAATATCCAGGCGACGGGTCAGGTCGCCTTCGCCGCTGGAGATTTCACGCAGGCTGCTCACCATCTTGTCCAGCGGAGTGGTGACGAAGTTGCGGATGAACAGGTAGATGAAGGCCAGCAGCGGCAGGCTGACGGCGAGGGCTGCCAGCAGCGATTTGACGCGCTGTGCCGCAACGGCCTCATTGACGTGATCGAGCGAAATTTTCATGCTGACTGCGCCGAGCACGGATCTTTCCGGCACCTGGTGGCAGGCGATGCAGTCCTTGCCCAGATAGTTCTTGAGCGCCAGCGCGGGACGCACCACGCGCAGGTATTCGCCTTTTGCGTCGGACTGGACGTCGCTGAACTCCTGCCCGCTCTTCAACACCTGCTGCTCGATGGCGTCGACGGTGACCGCGTCCTTGGCGTTGCCCGGCCCGAACAGCTTGCTGACGTTTTCGCCGCGTATGACCTTGAGGTCGCGAATGATGGACAACTGCTTGATCTGGTCCAGGAAGACTTCACGCTGGGCCACGGTGCCGGTAATCATCATGCCGGTCAGGCCTGCCATGGTCGCTTCATGCATCGAATTCGAGAATTCGCGCGCCTGCTCGATGGCGGTCTGCCGGTTGACGTGGCTCTCCCAGAAGATCATCCCGGACCACGCCACCAGCAACATGAGCCAGATGGCGCCAGTCAGGCGAATCCAGATTTTCAGGTCGGAAATGCGCGGCATCGTTATTCCCCTTAGTCAATGAGGGCATTCTAACCCTTGAGTTTTGTGCCATGCACAACATCGGAGCTTTACCATTGAAGTGGCGGATCGAGTACGGTGCGCGAGGGCGGAGCTAACGCACCGTCAGATCGACTTCCTGTACGCTGCCGACCCGGCCGTCGTCGGCGAGAAACACGCCGGTGGCCGCAATTGCACCGAGATTCGCATCACCCGTCCCGCGCAATTCGAAGGGACTGGCGATAGCGTTGACCGCAATGGCGCCGACCTGACGCTGCTGGAGAGCCTCCAGCGCGCCGCCTCCCTTGGCGTCGGGCGTCCAGGCGCGCAGCGATGCAAATGCGAGATCGTTCTCGTCGATCCAGCCGTTGTCGTCGCTGTCGAGCGACGACAACTCGCCGAAGCCGGAATTCGTTGTTGGACCGAACAGTTCTCGGCCAGAGTCGATCCTGTCGTTGCCGTTGCGGTCGATTGCCAGATAGCCGCTGCCGGCGGCCAGCAGCGCCAGAGTTTCGAGACGGCCGTCGCTGTCGAAATCGAATGCGAAGTGGCGATCGGAAAGCTGCGCCGCGCTACCGTCGAAGTTCAGCACCAGTGGGTCCTTGCGCACGGCGTCGCCGGCGCGCAGGCTGAGCGAGGTTTCCTCGCGATAACTTCGCGTCATAATCAGGTCGAGCTTGAAGCTGATTTGCTGGCCGTCGCTGGTTCTGATGCTTCCTTCGGCGGAAACCTTGGTTTGCTCGAATCCTTCATGCACGGCGTGGTAGTCGTACTCGACGCCGAAGCCGGCACGCGGGGCGGATGCCTGCGGCTTGGCGGCTTGGACGGCGGCTGTCGGGTCGATAAGCGAAGGCGGCGTAGCGGAACGTTGCAGATCCCGCGCCGAAAAGACCCGGATCGATTGGCCGGTCAGCATCTCCACCATCGACCTGATCAGCGCAAGGAAAGGGTCGCTGTCGACTGCGTCCGAGGCCTCTTCCATGGCAGCTACTTCCGGCGCTTGCACCGGCTTGATTGCTTGCGATGCGGGCAGCGAGGCCATGGCAGTCCGAATATCTTCAGCGAGCTGGGCGCGCGCCGCAGCGGAGAGCGATACCGCGGAAACCAGTGCGCCAGGCTGAGCATCAAAGTCAGGCCGACGATCGCCCTTCCAGGTGCGCAGGGATTCGTTCGATTCGTCGCGGTTGTAGGCGAGATGGCTGGATGTCAGGGAATAGCTGGCGCTGTCGATTTTCATGATGGACATTCCTTGGCGCCAGGGACGGCGCCTGCCCATCGGTTAACGGCGCCGGCGCCGCAAAATTTACCGCTGACTTCGGACCCAGCGCATCAGGCCGGCTGCATCCATCGCGCCCGCCTGGCGTGCCACTTCGTGGCCGTTGCGGAATAGCGCCAGCGTCGGAATCGAGCGAATTCCGAAGCGCGCTGCAAGTTGCTGTTCGTCCTCGGTATTGACCTTGACCAGGCGGAACTCGGGTTCGAGCTGGCGCGCGGCTTGGGCAAAGGCCGGGGCCATGCTGCGGCAGGGACCGCACCAGGGCGCCCAGAAATCCACCAAGACGGGAATAGCGGAACGCCGGATATGACTATCGAAGTTCTCGGCGCCGAGTTCTACCGGCTCTCCGCTGAACAGGCGGGCCTTGCACTTGCCGCAGGTGCCCCCGTCGGCGAGCCGTTCGGCGGGAAGGCGATTGGCCGCGTGGCAGTGGGGGCAAACGACGATCAAGGGCTCGGACATGGTGTACTCCATATATCAGTTTTCACTGATATAAGGGCGCTGCCGGCAACTTCAAGCGGAGAGCTTGTCCTCAGTGCTCGTAGAGTCATCAGCTTTCCGTGTACATCAGTGCCGAATGGCCTGCTATACAATGGGCATCATGAAGCCGTCGACAGTCTTGCAGAAAAATCGGGAAGCCATTCGGCAGGCGGTTGCACGCTATCCGGTGAGCAACCTGAGGGTGTTCGGGTCCGTGATTCATCATAATGACGCCGAAGGCAGCGATCTCGATCTGCTCGTGGACCCCTTGCCGGGAACCACCCTGTTCGATCTGGGCGCCATGCAGGTTGAACTGGAAACCGTGCTGGGCATCCCGGTCGAAGTGCTGACACCGGGGGATCTGCCCAGGCAATTTCGCGAACAGGTGATTCGCGAGGCCATGCCCGTATGATCGAGTCGGACAGTTCGCGCGCGTTCGACCCTGCCGTGGCAACAAATGCGCGGCATGCGCAATCGGATGGCCCATGGCTACTTCGATATCGATCTCGACGTGGTCTGGGAAACAGTACAGACATCGCTACCCTCTCTGCTGCGACAACTTGTCGCGATTGCCGCATCGCGTTGATCGCAGGGCGGGAGTAAACGCTGCTCCGGTCCGTCGCCGTCGTTGTCGCCGTGTCGCCAGCGCCGACTTCTTGCAGTGATTTAGTTTGTTGCGCCCAATGTCCTGGCTCGCGTCGCAGCTTCCGTATCGGTTTGCGTCGCGACCGGCCAGCCAGACAGGTGGGGCGACACCAGGTCGCGCAGCGCGCCGATCCAGTCGGGACGCTCATTGACGCAGGGGATGTAGTGAAACTCCTTGCCACCGGACGAGAGGAAGGCGGCCTTGCATTCGAGTGCGATTTCTTCGAGTGTCTCCAGGCAGTCGGCAACAAAGCCGGGGCAGATGACATCGACCCGTGCCGTGCCTTCGCGCGCAAGCTTTTCCAGTGTCGGCTGGGTGTAGGGTTGCAGCCATTCGGCCTTGCCGAAGCGCGACTGGAAGGTGACCAGATAGTCTTTCTCGGCGAGCCCCAGGGTTTCCGCCAGCAGGCGTCCGGTTTTCTGGCATTCACAATAGTAAGGATCGCCCAGGTCCAGCGAACGCCGCGGCAGGCCGTGAAAGCTCATCACAAGTCGGTCGGGGCGGCCATGGGCGGCCCAGTGTTCCGTCACGCTGGCGGCCAGCGCGCCGACATAGCCCGGATGGTCGTGGAAGTCCTTGATGAAGCGCAGTTCCGGCGGATTGCGGCTGCGTTTTATCCAGTCGGCAACATCGTCCATCGCGCTGGCCGTGGTGCTCGCCGCATACTGGGGATAGAGCGGCACGACCAGCACGCGCTCGACGCCGTCGCGCTTGAATCCGTCGAGGACGCTGGCGATCGAAGGCTGGCCATAGCGCATGGCCCAAGCCACGACGAGGTCGGGCATGCCGGATTCACCCAGCCAGCCCTTGAGCAGCCTGGCCTGGCGTTCGGTGTGCACTTTCAGCGGCGATCCTTCCTGCATCCAGACCTTGGCATACTTTGTCGCCGACTTTGCCGGCCGCAGGTTGAGAATGATGCCGTTGAGAATCAGCCACCAGAGCAGGCGCGGAATCTCGACCACGCGCGGATCCCAGAGAAACTGCTTGAGATAGCGGCGCAGTGCGGGAGCCGTGGGCGCCTCCGGCGTGCCGAGATTGACCAGGACTATCGCGGTACGGCGCGGCGCACCGTGCTGTTGCGCGGGTTCGGGAGCGTAACGAGACATGTTCCTGCTGGAGCGTGGCGGTCAGGGCGTGGACAGTGCCGACGAGAGCAGCTTGGCGGTGATGTCGACAATCGGGATCACGCGCTCGTAGGCCATTCGCGTCGGACCGATGACGCCGATGGTACCGACGATCTGGCCATCGACCTCGTAAGGTGCGGCGACTACGCTGCACTCGTCCAGCGGCGCAATGCCGGATTCGCCGCCGATGAAGACCTGGACGCCTTCGGCGCGGCTGGAGAGTTCCAGCAACTGGGCCAGGCCGGTTCTTTGTTCGAAGAGGTCGAAGAGGCGGCGCAGGCGCACCATGTTGGAAGACAGGTCCTCGATGTCGAGCAGGTTTTTCTCGCCGCTGATGACGTACTGCGTCGAGGTGTCGGCAATGGCCTGGTTGCCGGCGTCGAGCGCAGCGGTCATCAACTCGGACATGTCGGCCCGCAGTTGGCGCAACTCCTCCACGACACGCGCCCGCACCTGGTCGAAGTCGAGCCCGAGACAGTTCTGGTTGAGGTAGTTCGCCGCCTCGACGAGTTCGGATGGGCTGTAATTGCGCTGGGTGAACAGGATGCGATTCTGCACGTCGCCGTCGGCGGTGACGATGATCAGCAGCACGCGCTTGTCCGACAGGCTGAGGAACTCGATCTGGCGGATGCGCGGCTGCTGCCGCCGCGGCGCCACGACCACACCGGCAAATGCGGTGAGCTGCGACAGCAATTGCGACGCATGGCTGATAACCAGTTGCGGCTGGTCGGGTTGGATGGCACCCTGGATTTCGGAAAGTTCGCTGCTTTGCAGGGGCTTCACGGTCAGCAGGGAATCGACGAAAAGCCGGTACCCCAGTGGTGTCGGCACGCGCCCGGCCGAGGTGTGCGGACTGGCGATAAAGCCCATTTCCTCAAGATCCGACATGACGTTGCGGATCGTGGCCGGGGAGAGCTCCAGGCCAGAGTATTTCGACAACGTGCGCGAACCGACCGGCTGACCTTCCGCAATATAGCGTTCGATCAGGGTCTTCAGCAGGGTTTGCGCACGATAGTCGAGCATGCATCGATTTTAGAGCCAAATCCTTCAAAAAAAGGCGGCGCAAATTGTGGTCTAATCAAGCGCATGAATGCCGCATTTCGCACCGTCGCCCTGATCGGCAAATACCAAAGCCGGGAAATCGCGGAGTCCTTGCTGGCGCTCGCCGCGTTTCTCCGTGAGCGTGGCGTCGAGGTGTTGCTGGAGGACGCAACCGCGGCGGCGGTGGGTGCCAACGGCTATGCGGTCGCCAGTTACGAAACGATAGGCACCCGCGCCGGGGTTGCGGTGATTCTTGGCGGCGACGGCACCATGCTTAATTCCGCACGGCGCCTGGCAGAGTTCCAGGTGCCGCTGGTCGGTATCAATCAGGGGCGGCTCGGTTTCATGACCGACATCGCACTGGACGCCATGATCGGCAGCGTTACCGCCTTGCTCGATGGGAAGTTTTCCCGCGAGCAGCGGTTCCTGCTCAAGGCCGAAGTGTTGCGCGACGGTGAATCGGCGTTCCAGACCCTGGCGCTGAACGACGTGGTGGTCAACAAGGGCGAAATCGGCCGCATGATCGAACTGGAGGTGAAGGTGGATGGCGAATTGATCCATGTCCTTCGCGCTGACGGCATGATCGTGTCCACGCCTACCGGGTCGACTGCGTATGCGCTTTCCGCCAACGGTCCGATTCTCCATCCGGCGGTACCCGGCATCGCCATCGTGCCGCTGTGTCCCCATGCACTGTCGAACCGGCCGATCACCGTCAGCGACAGCAGCGTGATCGAGATCGCCTTGCTGCCGCCACACGACGCGCGGGTGCACTTCGATGGCCAGACGCGCTTCGATGCCCGTGCCGGCGACATGGTGCGCGTGGCGCGTTCGCGCCATTCCATCACCCTGTTGCATCCGCCGGGTTACAGCTATTTCGCCATGCTGAGGGAAAAGCTGCACTGGAGCTCGACGCCCCGTCATTGAACATGCTGCTGCGTTTGATCATTCGCGATTTTGTCATTGTCGATCGCCTTGAACTCGAGTTCGAAGGCGGTTTCGGCGCCCTGACCGGCGAAACCGGCGCCGGCAAATCGATTCTGGTCGATGCCTTGTCGCTGGCTCTGGGCGAGCGTGCGGATGCCGCCGTGGTGCGCGGCGGAGCGGAACGCGCGGAAATTTCCGCCGAGTTCGACGTGATGCCGGGCGGCGGCCTGGAATCCTGGTTGCGGGCCAATGACTACGACACCGACGCATGCCTGCTGCGTCGCGTGATCGATAGCGCCGGCCGCTCCCGTGCCTATATCAACGGCGCCGCGGCAACGCTCGGACAGATGCGCGAGGTGGCTGATTTCCTGGCCGACATCCATGGCCAGCATGCCCATCATTCTCTGCTGCGCGCCGATGCGCAGCGCGAATTGCTCGATACCCATGCCGGGGCGCAGGCGCTGGCGCGCGACGTGGCGGCAGCGTATGGTGCGTGGCGCGCGGCGCGCGAGGCGCGCGAGGCTGCCGAGAAGGATGTCGAGGCCAGCGCGCGCGATCGCGAATTGCTCGAGTGGCAGGTGAAGGAACTCGTCGCCCTGGCCTTCGATGCCGCCGAATGGCAGGAAACCGAGCAGGAACAGCGTCGACTGGGTAATGCGAATGCCCTGCTGGAGGGCGCCAGCGCCGCGCTGGCTGTGCTGGAAGAGGGCGAGGCGGCAAGTCTGCCGCAGCTCCAGCACGCCGGGGCAAGGCTCGCAGAACTGACCGGCTTCGATCCGGCATTGAGCGACGCGGCCCAGTTGTTCGAGAGCGCGCTGATTCAACTCGAAGAGTCGGCGCTGGCGCTACGGCGCTATCAGGACCGACTGGAGCTTGATCCGGCGCGACTGAACGAATTGGATAATCGCATCGACGCGGTAACCCAGATGGCGAGGAAGCATCGGATTGCTCCAGAGGACTTGCCCGAACTGCAGCAGCGATTGCAGGCTCGTCTCGACGAACTCACGCTGCGCGCCGATCCGGAGGCGCTGGCCGAACGCGAAGCCAGGGCGGAAGCCGCGTTCCGTCAAGCAGCGAAGCAGCTTTCGGTGTTGCGCGCGAAGACCGCCAAGACCTTGTCCAAGGCGGTGAGCGCCGGCATGCAGGAACTGGCGATGGCCGGCGGGCGTTTCGAAATTGCGCTGGAAGCGTTGCCTGAAGGCGCCTCCAGCGGACTGGAAAGCATTGAGTTCCTGGTCTCGGCCAATGCCGGCCAGCCCTTGCGCGCGCTGGCCAAGGTGGCGTCGGGGGGCGAACTGTCGCGCATCGGCCTGGCCTTGCAGGTTATCGCCAGCCAGGCCAATCCGGCCGGCACGCTGATTTTTGACGAAGTCGATGTCGGCATCGGTGGTCGTGTCGCCGAAATCGTCGGCCGCATGCTGCGCGAGTTGGGCCGCAGCCGGCAGGTGCTGTGCGTGACGCATTTGCCGCAGGTGGCGGCCCAGGCCGATTGGCAATGGTCGATCGCCAAGCAGACGCGTGACGGCGCGACGACGTCGTCGGTCAGCGTGCTCGATTCGGAATCCCGCATCGGCGAGATTGCCCGCATGCTCGGCGGCGAGAAGATCACCGACACCACGCGCCGCCACGCGGCGGAAATGCTGGGAATCGGCTAAACCGGAACAGTCGGCGCCCCAAGCATGGCGACGATGCCGGTGGCAATGAACACTGCGGCGGCGAGCCAGCGAATGACATGCAGCGGCAGGCGCTTCGCCAGCTTTTCGCCGACAACGACGGCCGGCACATTCGCCAGCATCATGCCCAGCGTGGTGCCCATCACCACGGCGAACAGCGCTCCCTGAAACTGCGCGCCCAGCGCTACTGTGGCGAACTGCGTTTTGTCCCCCATTTCTGCGATGAAGAAGGCAATGGTGGTGGTGACGAAGGCGCCGGCGGGGTGAATCTTCGGGTCTTCGTCGAGCGAATCCGGGTGCAGCGCCCAGAGGCCGAAGGCGACGAATACGGCGCCGGTGATCCACGGCAGCCACTGCAGCGCGATCAGTTGCGCCAGCCAGACGCCGACCGAGCCGGCCAGGGCGTGATTGAACACCGTGGCGACGAAGATGCCGGCGATGATGGCCCAGGGTTTGCGCAGGCGGGCGGCGAGCACGAAGGACAACAACTGGGTCTTGTCGCCGATTTCGGCGACGGCGACCAGGGTGGTCGCGGTGAGGAAGGCTTCCACGAGTGCTTACGCGGAGTGTTTGCGGTGCGGACAGTCAGGCTTGTTGCACTCGACGTAAAGGTATAGCGCGTGTTCGCGCACCGTAAAGCCGCGCTCCTCGGCGATCTTGTGCTGGCGCTTTTCGATGGCGGCATCGTAGAACTCTTCCACCCGACCGCATTGCAGGCAGACCAGATGGTCGTGGTGCTGACCTTCATTCAGTTCGAAAATCGCCTTGCCGGATTCGAAATGATGCCGCTGTAGCAAGCCGGCCTGCTCGAACTGCGTCAGCACGCGATAGACGGTCGCCAGTCCGATATCCAGACCGTCCGCCAACAGGTGGCGGTAGACGTCTTCCGCGGTGACGTGGCGCGGCGAACCCTCATCCTGCAGCTTGTGGAACAGGTCGAGAATCTTCAGGCGCGGATAGGTTGCCTTGAGGCCGATGCTCTTGAGGTCGTCGGGGTTCGTCATGTAGCGGTACGCGCGGCGTCAGGGCCTCTCGGGGCAGGTGGGCAGCTATGATATAGTTTTCGCGCCCCGATTGCGATAATGCAATCGGGAAAAGACACGGCATGCCGCATCAGGGCAGCCCTGACCGAATAGTGGTTTTTCCGGAATTTCCCGATGAAGCGATTCCTGTTGCTCCTGCCCTTCCTGGCCGCCTGTTCCAACACGCCGCAGATCACCTCATATCTAAAACCCTATCGCATCGATGTGCGTCAGGGCAATCTGGTGACTCAGGAGATGGTGGTGCAGTTGAAGCCGGGCCTTACCCGCGAGCAAGTGCGCTTCATACTCGGCTCGCCCCTGGTGGCCGACATGTTCCATGTAGACCGTTGGGATTATGTGTATCGCTTCCAGCCGGGCCATGGCGAGGCTCAACAGCGCCATCTGGCGGTATTCTTCCAGGACAACAAGCTGACGCGGGTGGCCGGTGACGTGGTCGCCGATGATGGTTCGCAGGCGGACGCACCGAAGCCCGCCCAGGTCATCGACATCCCGGCGCCGGCCGCCGCCGACGCCGCAAAGCAAGAGAAGAAGTAAGGTATGGAACAGATTCGTTACGCCATTGCCGGCAGTTCGGGCCGCATGGGCCGTACCCTTATCGAGGCCGTGCAGCAAGATGCCGGCGCCAGCCTGGGTGCAGCGCTAGAACACAGCAGCAGTCCGTTTCTCGGCAAGGATGCCGGCGAACTGGTCGGCGCTCCCTGTGGAATCAGGATCGGATCTGATCTTGATGCGGCGCTGGCGGTTTCGGATTGCCTGATCGACTTTACGCGGACGGAGGGAACCCTGCTGCATCTGGAGGCCTGTCGGCGCCATCGCGTCAGCCTGGTGATCGGCACCACAGGGTTCTCGGCACAGGGCAAGAGCGCCATCGAAGCCGCCGCTCGCGAAATCCCGATCGTCTTCGCGCCGAACATGGCGGTGGGTGTCAATGCCGTATTCCGCCTGTTGGACGTGGCGGCTCGAATACTCAACGAGGGCTACGATGTCGAAGTGATCGAAGCGCATCATCGTCACAAGGTGGATGCACCGTCCGGCACCGCGCTGCGCATGGGCGAAGTGGTGGCGGCGGCTCTCGGTCGCGACTTGTCCGAGTGCGCCGTGTATGGACGGGAGGGACATACCGGCGAACGGCCAGCGACGCAAATCGGCTTCTCAACCATCCGCGGTGGCGATATCGTTGGCGATCACACGGTAT
The DNA here is from genome assembly GCA_001828935.1 of Rhodocyclales bacterium RIFCSPLOWO2_02_FULL_63_24. Classification (GTDB taxonomy): domain Bacteria; phylum Pseudomonadota; class Gammaproteobacteria; order Burkholderiales; family Rhodocyclaceae; genus Sulfuritalea. Next base: position 446 of record MHZX01000133.1, on the reverse strand, counting down.
TGTTTGCCGGCGCCGGCGAACGCATCGAGATCACCCACAAGTCCGCCAGTCGCATGCCTTACGCGCTAGGCGCCCTGCGCGCCGGGCGCTTCATGAGGGGGCGGGACCGCGGTCTGTTCGATATGCAGGATGTGCTGGGTCTGAAGTAGTTCGCCGGCACCAGCCAGCGGCGCTTGTCACGTCGCGCGGGTTGGGGTGCAATTGAAAGTGGTGGACGCCTGAACTGGCTGAATTGGAGAACAGAAGGGTAAAAGCGCGGGAAGCTCAAGGGTGGCGGGCGGATGCCGAGAGGATGGGGCAATCCCACTCACAAGGAGGCCAGTATGGACGAGCCGGCGATTCCGGATGGAGCCGAGGTGCTGAAGGGGTGCAAATGAAAGTGTTGGACGGCGTCACGCGGCGGCGGCGTTCCAGTAACGGTGCCAGCCGTGGTTGGCGCGCAAGAC
>MHZX01000132.1:20660-27759 GCA_001828935.1 Rhodocyclales bacterium RIFCSPLOWO2_02_FULL_63_24 | reverse complement strand
ATGCTCGGCGCCATCCTGCAGCGCCAGATCATGGACCGCGTCGAGAACGGCATGGAACTCGAAAGCGCGATCGAGGAGGTGGCCGACTGGCACCGGCAAACCGTCGCCGAGCAGCCGCCGGCGATGCATTAGGACGGTTGCCGGGCGCAGAGCATGCCACTGCCGCCGTCCCGCCGGCGCCGACTCTTGCCGCTGCGTAGCTTGCGTCTCGCAACGGGTGTCCGGCCGCGTGGGGGATCGATGGTCATGGCTTTGCGGAAAGCATGGAAAGCAAAGTCGCGCCCGCGCCGTAGCTGCGAAGGGCCGAACATGAAAAGAAGGGAGGAGCAGTGACCAACCCGATCTGGACGTTGAACCCGACCGGGTGAGTTGCAGACGGCGTTGCGTCATGTCGCCAGCCAAGCGGAGCGCACAGACATACGTGAGCGACGTGCAAGCCTCTTGATGAACCGCCCGGTGCGGACCCGCATGCGGGGCGGTGGGGGGGAGGGCCGGTTAGAAGCCGGCCCTTACCCGATTAGGAGTGTGGCATTTGAAATGGGACACTGCGTCTGCAATTTGGGCACTCTATGTTTGTGTAGCCGGCTAAAGCACGGCGGTCCACTTCAATACGGTGATTACAGAACGGACAGGAGCCGGAAACAAGAAATGGATTCCCACCGAATATCAGCGCCGAATTTCCCCCAAAGCCCACCGAACTGCCTTGAACAGAAATGTTCCCTTGAGTCGATATTCCATGCATTGATACCGCCCCACCGGTGCCTTGGAATGTGGTGTGGTTTACAAAGTTCTTGCTGCCGCCCGATGTATGTAGGACTGTCCGCTCCGCATTTACAGTCGTGTTCTCGATCGAATTGGTGCTGCCTGTACGTGTAATGAAATACGCAGACTCAGCTTTGACCAACGCATGGATGATCTGTTGGTAGCTCCTATCCTCAACAATTGAGATGAACTCCTTCTGATGAGTACCTAGCCCGCGCAGAAATTGTTGAACATTGGCCTGAATTTTCTCATTACCTTCCACTACCTTAGCAATCTCCGCTATGGCATCTTCCAGTGCCGGCACTTTGGCAACTGCGTTGTTTAGCGCCGATATTTCGCCCCATACCTTCGTAAGCTCCTCATCAAATGCTTTGTCGCCCAAGTGACGATCAAGGGCCTGTGCCGCTTGCGGGATAACCGGGATCGGCAAAAGGCTAAGACAAAAGGCGAGAAAGCGAAGTGGTTCCTTGATGCCATGCTTCTCCCACAGCTTGCGAATGGCGCCTGCAGAAGATTCGACTTGCGGAGAATGGGGCATGAAAGCTCCTTTGATATAGGGACACAGTTGCGCGCCCTAATTCCGGCACTTGTTGCCAAACTAGGCGTCGCGAGTGTGTCCCAATGCACTCTGCAATTCCATCCAGCCGGAATACCCTAGCCAATCATTCGCATCCTGCCGCAATTCCAATGGAATGGCAATCGCGACCGACATCTTCGACCACCGTCAGCCTTGGCGCGCGCAGCAGCAGCGTATGACAGCTGCCACCGACGCCTAGTCGATGGTCAATGCCTTGCCGTTGTGCCTGGGTCCCAGTTTCAACAGGAACGGCACCGCGCGTTGCGCCCATTGGGCGGCCGACTCGTAGTTGCCTGCGCTGGCGCCGAACGCGGCGCGCAGCATCTCGGTATCGATGATGCCGGGATTCAGCGGGATGGCCGCCATGCCTTTGGGCAGCTCCTCGGCCAAGGCCCGCGTCAGGCCTTCGATGGCCCACTTGCTGGCGCAGTAGGGGGCCACGTTGGGCGCGGTGCCGCGCCCCCAGCCGGAACTGAAATTGACGATTACGCCGCGGCCCTGGGCGATCATGGCGGGCACGAAATGGCGCAGGACATGGGCCGTGCCCTTGATATTCACGTCGATCAGGGCGCCGAATTCGGCGGCCGGCACCTCCCACAGCGGTGCCGGCGAATTCATCACGGCCGCATTGTTGATCAGGAGGCTGGGCGGACCCATGGCCTTCAGCACCTGGCGCGCCCAGCGGCCGACCTGCTTGTCGTTGGCGACGTCCACGGTGGCAAAGTGGTGGGGCGCCGGAAACTGCGCGCGAAGCGTCTCGATCGCGGCTGCCGAGCGCCCGCAGCCGGCGACGACGTGGCCGCCGGCGACGAATTCATCGAGCATGGCGCGACCGAGGCCGCGGGTGACGCCGGTCAATACGATGTGTTTGGATTGGGTCATGGCGTGCTCCCTGTCATCTGCGATCGCTGGTGGGCCCGGCGCCGACATTGGGCGCGGGCGGGCTGTTGGTGATCCCGATCGAGAAGGAACACGCGGCCAGCGACATGGCGCAGAGCGTCAGCAAGGCCATCGATGGGAAGAGCAGTCGACGACGGGCGGCTTCCACGATCTTGGCGAGCGCCGGGTGCCTTGCTAGCGCTGCTTGAATTTATCTACCAGTTGATTCAGCTTGGTCTGATGTTCCTGCGCCTTCAGCATCTCGCGGCGTTGTTCGGCCTGCTTGCGGAACCTTTCCTTGACGCTGTCGGCGGCCTGCTTCTGCTGTTCCGCGGTGATCTCGCCGGCGGGCTGGCCGTCAAGGCCGAAACGGGCGCCACCCGCCGCGATGGCCTTGAGGTACTTGGTGGCAGCGGTGTATCGCTGCAGCGTCTTGCGCAGCGCGCCCTTGTCGATTTCCGGGTGCGCCGCCATGATGAGCTTGTGGATGCCGAGGGCGAGCGGCCGCGTGTCGCGGAACGCCGGGTAGGCGGCGATCAATTGCGCGAGCACCGGGTCGCGATGCTGGGGAATGTTTGGCATGGGGTGGATTCTGTGCGATGGAACTGGAGAGGGTATTGCGCCGCCTTACGGATTGCCGATGTAATCGCTCTTGCCGATGTCGACGCCGTTGTGACGCAGGATGTTGTACGCGGTGACCAGGTGAAAAATGGCCACGAAGCGGGGAGCGCTGGCGTCGTACATCGATATGCTCATGGTCAGGCCTCCGGAAAGCGCCCATTCTGCCATCGTTGGCCACGACCGCGGACGTCCGCTTCGAGCGGCGATCGGTGCCGGCGTGGGCGACGCCGGGCGGGGCGCTTTGTTGCCGGGGCGCGGCCGTGGCGGGGACCGGTTTGCCGCGCTTCGTCTCGTCGTAGAATTGCGCCGCGACCTACAATCCAATGTCTTTCCCATCCGGCAGGTAACCACAGCATGGCCCAGGAATCCGAATACCTTATCGAGATCGAAGACCTTCACTTCTCCTATGGCGAGAACAAGGTCTTCAACGGCATCAACCTGAAAATTCCCCGCGGCAAGGTGGTGGCGATTCTCGGTGTCGGCGGATCGGGCAAGAGTACCCTGCTGCGGCTGATCGGCGGGCAACTCAAGCCGGACCGCGGCCGCATCAAGGTCGATGGTCGCGTCGTGCATGAACTGGACCAGCGCGGCCTGTATGAGATGCGGCGCAATATGGGCCTGATGTTCCAGGCGGGCGGCCTGTTCAGCGACATTTCGGTGTATGACAACATCGCCTTTCCGATGCGCGAACTGACCGACCTGTCGGAGCCCTTGATTCACAACCTGGTGCTGATGAAGTTGCACTCGGTCGGCTTGCGCGGCACCACGCGCCTGATGCCGAACGAATTGTCGGGCGGCATGGCGCGGCGGGTGGCCCTGGCCAGGGCGATCGCGCTCGACCCGATGCTGACCATGTACGACGAGCCGTTTGCCGGTCTCGACCCGATCTCGCTCAACGTGATCGCGCTACTGATCCGGCGCTTGAACGATGCGCTGCGGGCCACCTCGATCGTGGTCACCTACGACGTGTCGGAGTCGCTGAAGGTGGTCGACTACGTCTATCTTCTGCACGATGGCCTGGTGCAGGCGGAAGGCACGGCGCAGGACCTGCTGGCGTCCGATCTGCCTTTTGTGGTCCAGTTCCTTCATGCCCACCCCACCGGACCGGTGGCCTTCCACATGAAGAGCGCGCCCTACCAGGACGACCTGCGCATCGCCCGCTAGTTCGACGTTTGCCGGGGCGCGGCAGGCGAGCCCGCGTCCGACGGAACGGCGCCTGGATCGGCCTCGCCGGCGGCCGCTGAAATCATGCCTTCAGGCCGGCCTCGTACCAGCCCTTGGAACGATTGACGACTTTTACCACCAGCAGCATCACCGGCACTTCGATGAGCACGCCGACCACCGTGGCCAGTGCGGCGCCCGACTCGAAGCCGAACAGGCTGATGGCGGCAGCCACGGCCAGCTCGAAGAAGTTGGAGGCGCCGATCAGCGCCGAGGGGCAGGCGACGTTGTGCTTTTCGCCGACCGCGCGATTGAGCCCATAGGCCAGTGCCGAATTGAAGAACACCTGGATCAGGATCGGCACCGCCAGCAGGGCGATGATCAGCGGCTTGTCCACAATCGCCTTGCCCTGGAAGGCGAACAGCAGCACCAGCGTCGCCAGCAGCGCCGAGATCGACCAGGGGCCGATCGTTTCCATCACGGCGTCGAAATGCGCCTGCCCGCGGGCGAGCAGCTGCTTGCGCCAGAGCTGGGCCAGCGTCAGGGGAATCACGATGTAGAGCACGACCGAGGTCACCAGCGTGTCCCACGGCACGGTGATCGCCGAGATGCCGAGCAGCAGGCCCACCACCGGGGCGAAGGCGAAGACCATGATGGTGTCGTTGAGGGCCACCTGGGACAGCGTGAATAGCGGATCGCCATTGCTCAATCGACTCCAGACGAAGACCATCGCCGTGCAGGGCGCGGCCGCCAGCAGAATCAGCCCGGCGATGTAGCTGTCGAGCTGATCTGCCGGCAGGTAGGGGGCGAAGATCTGACGCACGAACAGCCAGCCCAGGAAGGCCATCGAGAAGGGCTTGACCAGCCAGTTCACGAACAGCGTGACGCCGATGCCGCGCACATGCTGGCGCACCTCGTGCAGCGCGCCGAAATCGACCTTGACCAGCATGGGAATGATCATCACCCAGATCAGCAGCCCGACCGGGATATTGACGCGGGCGATTTCCATCCGGCCCAGGGCCTGGAACGGTGCTGGCACGAACTGGCCGAGGGCGATACCGGCCACGATGCAGAGCAAGACCCACACCGTCAGGTAGCGCTCGAACAGCGACATGGGCGCTCCGGCGGCACGCTTGGCGGTGACTTCGCATTGCGTCGACATGGGCTACTCTCCGAGGTGAATGCGGCGCGCGGCGGCGAGGACGTCTTCGCGGCGCATGGTTTCGAGCGGCAGGGCGAGCAAGGCCTCGATCCGTATTTTCAGCGACTGGTAGGCCGCTTCGAATGCCTCGCGGCGCGCCTCGATCGGTTCGACCTGCGCGGGATCGGGAATCGCCCAGTGGGCGCTGGTCGGATGTCCCGGCCAGACCGGGCAGGTTTCCTGCGCGGCGTTGCCGCAGACCGTGAAGATGAAGTCGAGAGTCGGCGCCGACGCCACGGCAAATTCGTCCCACGATTTGCTGCGCGCTCCGGCACAGGGTACGCCGTGCTTGCGCAAGGTTTCCAGGGCCACCGGGTTGACCTGGCCGGCCGGCTTGCTGCCGGCAGAATAGGCCTTGATGCGCCCGGCGCCCAGATGGTTGAACAGCATCTCGCCGAGAATCGAACGGGCGGAATTGCCGGTACATAACACAAGCACATTGAATGACATCGGGTCTCCTGTTTCAAGCCGTCTGGCGTCGTCGTTTCGTCGTGGCGGCAACCGCCGCGGTCTTCGGCAGACATGAACCGCCCTGGCAGCAGTTGTCGGCGAGATAGGCGATCAGGTCATCCATCGCCGCGAAATTCGCCGAATAGAAAATGTAGCGGCCGTCCTGGCGCGCCACCACCAATCCGGCATGCAGCAGTTCCTTCAAATGAAACGACAGCGTCGCCGCCGGAACTCCCACCGTCGCCGCAATCGCCCCGGCATTCATGCCCTCGGGGCCGGCCGCCACCAGCAGGCGAAAGACCGTCAGGCGGGTTTCCTGCGCCAGGGCGAGCAAGGCTTTGACGGCACTTTGAATTTCCATGTTTCCATTTTTATGGAAATGATTGGCAAAGACAAGCCAGGCGTTGCGCCCGCGACACGCATTCCGCTGCTGGTCGTGGCCGCGGTTTAGAATTCGCCTCCATCAGGCTTGTGCCGCGGCAGGTAGCCCGCCAGGCCTCACGACAACAACACCGTGCCGACAATTTCCCTTATCCGCTTGCTGCTCCTGGCGTCCTGTCTGGGGCTTGCGGCGCCCTGGCTGCAGGCCGCCGACGGCCGCAATCTTGGGGCGCAGGCGACGACGGGCGAGGGCCGGCGCGTGGCCCTGGTGATCGGCAACGGAAAATATCCGTCGGCGCCGCTGCGCAACCCGGCCAACGATGCCCGCGCCATCGCGCTCAAGCTCAAATCCCTGGGCTTTGAAACCCTGCTCAGGGAAAACATTACGCAGAAGGAAATGAGCCGCGCGGTCACCCAGTTCGGCGAGAAGCTGGCCCAGGGCGGCGCCATGGGGCTGTTCTATTTCGCCGGGCACGGCATCCAGGCCAGGGGCAAGAACTACCTGGTCCCGGTCGACGCGCATATCACCGGCGAATCATCGGTACGCAGCGAGACACTGGATGTTGACGTGATTCTCGAACAGCTTTCCAGTTCGCCGCTCAACATCGTGATTCTCGATGCCTGCCGCAACAATCCTTTTGAGCGGCGTTTCCGCGGCACCTCGGGCGGTCTGGTGCAGATGGACGCGCCCAAGGGCACGCTGATCGCCTATGCCACCGCGCCGGGCAAGGTGGCGATGGATGGCGAGGGCAAGAACGGCATGTATACCGCCGAGCTGCTGAAGGCGCTCGACGAGCCGGGGCTCAAGGTGGAGGATGTGTTCAAGCGGGTGCGGGTCAATGTGGCGCGGTCGACCTCCGATCAGCAGGTACCCTGGGAGTCGTCGTCGCTCACCGGCGATTTCTATTTCCGCCAGGGGAATATGCCATCTGCTGCCGTCCCGGAGGCCGCGCCCGCGCCGGCAATGCAGGATACCGCCATCGAGTTGAGCTTCTGGGAAAGCGCGGAAAAGAGCAATGCGGCGGCCGACTACGCGGCCTACCTGAAGAAGTACCCGCAAGGCCAGT
>MHZX01000132.1:5025-20630 GCA_001828935.1 Rhodocyclales bacterium RIFCSPLOWO2_02_FULL_63_24 | reverse complement strand
CGCAGACGGCATCGAGTTGCGCTATGCGTCGAATACCAACGAACAGATCACGCTGGTTCTGAACAGCGACTGGAACCCGATTTCCCAATTGGGCCAGACCGGGGCCTCCGACATCAAGTTCGTTCCGTTTGCGCTCCACTACCAGTTTCCGCTGGCGCCGGGAAAGAAATGGTGGGGCACGTTCAAGGGCGAATGCGGCGCGCTTTGCAGTTTCGAGGTCGATTCGGAAAGCGAAGTCCGCGGCTGGGAAAGAATCACGGTGCCGGCAGGCAGCTTCGACGCGCTCAGGATAGACAGCAGGGAGACCTTTCGCTACCTCTTCGGCGTGACCGCCCAGGCGTCCGGATCGGTCTGGCTGGTCCCCGAGTTGAAGCGGCCGGTGAAGTTCGCCTACACCTTCTCCGGCAAAAAAATCCAGGACTACGAACTGGAGGCCTACCAGATCGCCCGATAACCGACGCGCTGGCCGCCCGTGAATGAATCTCTGCCCATACCCTCCCTACCGACATGCTTGAACTCAAGAATATCGACCTGAGCCAGGACGCCGCCGCAGCGCGTTTTGCCAAAGACGAAGTGGTGCACGTGGTCTTCGCCACGGCTCCCGGCGAACTGATCAGCCGCGAAGGACCGAATCGTTACGCCGCGGGCGATGCGCTGATCACCGGATCGACCGGCGATCGCTGGAGCGTGTCCCGCGCCCGCTTCGACGCCAAGTACCAGCCGATTGCGGCGGCCGATGCGGGCGAGGATGGGCGCTATCGATCGCGGCCCTTGCCGGTGCTGGCCAAGCAGATGCCGGAAGCATTCACGCTGGCGCGCTCGGCCGGCGGCGACATGCTGCAGGGGGCGGCGCAGGACTGGCTGCTGCAATACGCTCCGGGCGACTTCGGCATCATCGAAAATGCCCGCTTCCTGCGGGTTTATCGGCCGCTATAAACCGGCCGTTCTAGACCAGTCTGGCGTCGATCAGTTCCTGTTTCAGGTAGGCGTAATAGACCGGCGCGGCGACGACGCCTGGCAGGCCGAAAGCGGCTTCCATGACCAGCATCGCCAGCAGCAGTTCCCAGGAGCGGGCGGAAATGCGGGCGCCGACGATGCGTGCGTTGAGGAAGTACTCGAACTTGTGCACCAGCACCAGGAACGCCAGCGAGCCGACGGCGACTTGCGGCGAGTGGGCGAGGCTGACGACGACAATCACCGTGTTCGAGACCAGGTTGCCGATCACCGGCAGCAGCCCGGCGACGAAGGTCAGGGCGATCATGGTCTTGGTCAGCGGCAAGTGGATGCCCAACAAAGGCAGCAGCACGGCGAGATAGAGCGCCGTGAACACCGTGTTGATGGCCGAGATCCGCACCTGGGCGAAGACGATGCGGCGGAACGCGTCGGCCAGGCGCCGTGCCCGTTCGGCCAGCGCTGCCGCCAGCGGCCGCATGGTCTGCTCGGCGCCGACTTCGCGCAGCGCGAGCAGGGCGCCGATGATCAGGCCGATCAGCACATGCGCCATCACCAGACCGGCTTCCTTGCCCAGCGTCTGCACCTGGCCCGCATGTTCGCGCAGCCACTGCACCACCGCGCTCTTGATGCCTTCGACGCTGTCGGGCAGGGCGCCGACCAGCCAGTCGGGCAGGGATTGACGGGAGTTTTCGAGGATTTCGGCCATCTTCTGCGCCAGCGCCGCCAGGCTGCCCGAATCGCCACGGAAAAAGCCCATCGTCAGCGCGGCGCCGAGGACCGTGGCGCCGACCACCAGCGCGGCGAGGAAGATCACGGCGGCCTGCTTGGCGCGCAGCCCCGACAGGCGGCTTTCCAGCAGGGGGGCGGTCAGGTGCACCAGTTCATACACCAGCAGCCCGGCCAGCAGGGCCGGCAGCAAATGCAGTTCGAGCACCAGAAACAGGGCCAGGGCGGCGAGGAACCAGGAGACTTGCTGGATGCGCAGGGTGGGCATGGAGATTTCGCGTGTGGAATGGAGGCTATTCTGGTCCCTGGAGCCGTTTGCCGCAATGCCAGGAGGATGGATGGCGGTTGGCGACAAGACCACTAGCCGAGTGCGGTCGCGGTAGGGTACATTTCGCCGATGGGTGATGAATCGAATTCCAGTCCCGCCGGACCGTCCGCCGCCAAATCCGAAGAGCCGCGCTCGGCCTTGACCGTCGAACTGTTGGCCGCCGCTGCCGGAGCGTCGGCCGAAGACGGCATCTGGCTCGACGTGATCCGCAAGATGGACGAAGTCTATAACGACCTGCTCCAGTACGAGGTCGCGCTGGAGGAAAAGAACGCGACGCTGGAGGATACGCAGCAGTTCATTTCCTCGGTGCTGACCTCGATGTCGGACCTGCTGATCGTTTGCAGCCGGGCCGGGGTGATCGAGAGCGTCAACGAGGCGCTGGCGTCCTTGCTCGGCGTCGATGCGGCGGCGCTGCACGGGCGGTCGATCTTCGACCTGTTCGCCGACGAGGAATCGCGCCAGCATGCCGGCCGCCTGTTCGCCGACCAGAGCAGCCATGCCGTGGAGGACTGCGAGATCCAGCTCAAGGCCGCCAACGGCAGCGCGATCCCGGTTTCGCTGAATTGCACGCCGCGCTACAACGGCGTCGGCAAGATGCTCGGCCTGGTCATCACCGGCCGTCCGGTGGGCGAACTGCGGCGTGCCTACCAGGCCCTGCGGCGCGCCCACGAAGACCTCAAGACCACCCAGCAGCAACTGATCCATTCCGAAAAAATGGCCTCGCTGGGCCGCCTGGTGGCCGGCGTCGCGCACGAATTGAACAACCCGATCAGCTTCGTCTACGGCAACACGGTGGCCATGAAGCGTTATGCCGAACGCCTGGCGCGCTATCTGGCGGCGATACACGCCGAGATGCCGCGCAAGGAACGCGAGGCCTTGCGCCGCGAACTGCGCATCGACCGCCTGCTGGACGACCTGCCGTCCTTGATCGACGGCACGGTGGAAGGCGCCGAGCGCACCCGCGACATCGTCGATGCGCTGAAGCGCTTCTCCGCATCGGATCGCGACGAGCGGCGCGCCTTCGATCTGGTGGAAGTCATCGAGCGCGCCGTGCAATGGGTGTGCAAGGCCACCGCCAACCAGTTCGAGGTGAGTCTCAAGCTGCCGCCGTCGCTACAGGTTGTGGGCTCGCCCGGCCAGTTGCAGCAGGTCGTCATGAATCTGGTGCAGAACGCCGCGGATGCGACCGAGAAGGCCCGCGAGCGGCGGCTGGAGATCTCGGCGTGCATCGAGGCGGGCGAAGCCCTGGTCGAATTTCGCGACAGCGGCCCCGGCATCCCGGCGGAAAATCTGGACAAGCTGTTCGATCCCTTCTTCACCACCAAACCCGTGGGGCGCGGCACCGGCCTGGGACTCGCGATCAGCTACGGCATCGTCGAACGCCACGGCGGCAAGCTCACGGCGAGCAATCATCCCAAGGGCGGCGCCTTGTTCAGCCTGCGTCTGCCGCTGGCGCAGGAATGACGGCAGGCATCGACGCCGGCTGCGTCAGGCTGCGGATCGCCAGCGCGGACGGCCGGGTCGGCGCGGTCGATGTCGCCAGCGAGCGCCCGGCCGTGGCGCAGGCGCTGCGGGGACGGCCGGCCGACAAAGCGGTGCGGCTGGTGCCCCTGTTGTTCGCCCTCTGCGGCCAGGCCCAGGGGCGCGCCGCGACGCTGGCGCTGGACGCCGCGCGGGGCAAGGAATGTCGGGCGCATCTCGATCCCGCAATTCAGCGCGAGGCCCTGCGCGAACACCTCTGGCGCTGGCTGCTCGACCTGCCGCTGTTGCTGGGCGAGGCCGCCATGCGCCAGGAGTTTGTCGCCGCGACCGGCTGGATCGCCGCCGGGCAGCGCGAAAAACTGGGCGCGCTGCTGACCGGACCGGGCATCGAGGCCTTGCGCCGTCGTCTGACGGAAGTCGAAGACGTGGACCACCTCGAAGCCAATTTTCTTCCGCTACTGGACGCCCAGGCCTCGCTGGGCCGGTGGCCGCGCTTCGATCCGGACTTTTGCCGCCAGCCGCATTGGCAGGGCGCGGCAGCCGAGACCGGCGCCATCGCGCGACGGCTGGCAGCGACTGCGGCGCCGGCCACGGCGTTTGCCGCGCGCTGGCTGGCGCGGCTTGAGGAACTGCGCGACTGGGCGGCCGGCAACGCAACAGTCGGCGCTGGCGGTACGGCGAGCGCGGCCTCCGCGGCGGCGGCCAGCGGTCGTGCGCTGGTCGAGACCGCGCGCGGCCTGCTGATGCACGAGATCGTGCTCGACGGCGAGCGCATTGCCGACTACTTCATCGTCGCGCCCACCGAGTGGAACTTTCACCCGCAGGGTTCGCTGCCGCGCTGGCTGATCGGTCGCCCCGCCAGCGACCGCGAAGCCGTGCAGCGCTTCGCTGCGCGCGCCGTGGCGGCGCTCGATCCCTGCGTGCGCTGGGAACTGGAGTGGCTATGAGGCGGCGCGTGGCGCCGCTGCGGTCAGACTGAGCGCCACCGCTTCGGCCACCTTGATGCCGTCGACCGCTGCCGAAAGAATGCCTCCCGCATAGCCGGCGCCTTCGCCGGCGGGAAACAGTCCGCGTGTATTCAGGCTCTGGAATTCCTCGTTGCGCGTGATGCGGATCGGCGACGAGGTGCGCGTCTCGACCCCCGTCAGCAGCGCATCGTCCATGGCAAAGCCTGGAATCTCGCGGCCGAAGGCCGGCAGCGCTTCGCGCAGCGCGGCAACCACATAATCGGGCAGGCACAGCGCCAGGTCGGTCGGATGGACGCCCGGCGTGTAGGAAGGCACCACCGAACCGAGATGCGTCGACGGCCGGCCGGCGAGGAAATCGCCGACACGCTGCGTCGGCGCGCAGTAGTTGCCGCCGCCGGCGGCGAAGGCGAGGCTTTCCCAGTGGCGCTGAAAGGCAATTCCAGCCAAAGGCGCGGCCAGCGGTTCCGTGGCGCTGCCCGGATAGTCGGCGGGCGTGACGCCGACCACCAGGGCACTGTTGGCGTTGCGCTCGTTGCGCGAATATTGGCTCATGCCGTTGGTGACCACCCGGCCCGGCTCGGACGTGGCGGCTACCACGGTGCCGCCCGGACACATGCAGAAGCTGTAGGCCGAGCGGCCGTTGGCGCAGTGGTGCACCAGCTTGTAGTCGGCCGCACCGAGCAGCGGATTGCCGGCGTTCTTGCCGAAGCGGGCGCGGTCGATCAGGGATTGCGGATGCTCGATGCGGACGCCGATCGAAAACGGCTTGGCTTCGATATGCACGCCGCGCTGCTGGAGCATCTGGAAGGTATCGCGGGCGCTGTGGCCGACCGCCAGCACGACGTGCGTCGCGGTGAGATATTCGCCGTCGGCCAGGCGCAATCCGCGTACCTCGCCGTCTGCGATGTCGATCTCCTCGACCCGGCTCTGGAAGCGGATTTCGCCGCCCAGCGCCTCGATCTCGGCGCGCATGGTTTCGACCATGCCCACCAGCTTGAAGGTGCCGATGTGGGGCTTGCTGACGTAGAGGATTTCCGCCGGGGCGCCGGCCTTGACGAATTCGGTCAGCACTTTGCGCCCGCGATGCTGCGGGTCCTTGATCTGGCTGTAGAGCTTGCCGTCGGAAAATGTGCCGGCGCCACCCTCGCCGAACTGCACGTTCGACTCGGGGTTGAGCTGCCCCTTGCGCCACAGACCCCAGGTGTCCTGGGTGCGCTCGCGCACCGCCTTGCCGCGCTCCAGGATGATCGGGCGGAAGCCCATCTGCGCCAGGATCAGGCCGGCGAACAGGCCGCAGGGGCCGCTGCCGATCACCACCGGACGCGGCGTCTGTGGCGTCAGCGGCGCCTGGGCAACGAAACGGTAGCGGGTGTCCGGCGTCGGGCCGACCTGCCGCTCGCCGCGCAGCCGCGCCAGCAAGGCCTTTTCGTTCCTGAGCTCGATGTCCAGGGTGTAGATGAAGACGATCGCCGCAGGCTTGCGGGCGTCATAGCTGCGGCGGAAGACCGTATAAGCAAGCAGTTCATCCGGCGCAATGCCCAGGCGTTTGAGAATTGCCGCCTCCAGTTCGATTTCGGTGTGATCGAGCGGCAGCTTGAGTTCGGTCAGGCGCATTGATTTGTGGCGGCGGGAGAGGGCGGCAAGCGGCGTATTTTAGCGTTAGCCAGGCGCCCGCCCGAACTGGGCCGGCATACCGCGCAGGCGAGGTCGGGCTGTGATGGATTTCCTTGTAATGCGAATGTTTTAGGGCTAGTCTTTACTTCGTCTGCCAGGGATAGCGCGCATCAGTTCCTGATGGTCGGCTTACTCGCAGTGGAGGGCAGCCGTGTCGAAGCTCGCTTGCATCCATCGACCCAGGGTTTGGTTGCGCGCGCTGCCCGTTCCGCAGCGCGTGTCGTTCGCGGTGGTCGCTGCCTGCTTCGCCTCGGCCGATGCGTTTGCCCTGCCGGTCGGCGCGCAGGTCGTCAGTGGCGCGGCGACCGTCAATCAGGTGGGCAATACCCTCACCGTCACCAACAGCAACGGCGCGATCCTCAACTGGCAGTCGTTCAACATCGGCGCCAACGAAACCACCCGCTTCATTCAGCCTTCGGCTTCCAGCAGCGTTCTCAATCGGGTACTGGCCAACGATCCGACGGTGCTGCTGGGCCATCTCAGCTCCAACGGCAAGGTCTGGCTGGTCAATCCGGCCGGCATTTTCGTCGGGCAGGGCGCCCGCATCGACACCGCCGCCTTCGTCGCCAGCACGCTGAACCTGACCAATGCCGACTTCCTGGCCAACCGGATGAAGTTCGACGCCGGTGCCGGCGCCGGCAATGTCGTCAATCAGGGCCGCATCACCACACCGCTCGGCGGCAGCGTGTATCTGATCGGCAGCCAGGTCAGCAACGAAGGCATCATCACCACGCCCCAAGGCGAAACCATACTGGCCGCCGGCAACAAGGTCGAACTGATCGACAGCGCCACCCCCGGCGTCAAGGTCGAGATCACCGGCGCGGAAGGCAACGTCACCAACCTGGGCGAGATCACTGCGCAAGCCGGGCGCATCGGCATCGTCGGCGTGGTGCTGAGGAACAGCGGCACACTCAACGCCAGCAGCGTGGTCAAGGAAGGCGGGCGGATTTTCCTGCGCGCGACGAAGACGATCGAACTGGCGGAAAGCTCAAGAGTCGGCGCCGACGGCACGGCGGGCGGCGAGGTCACGGCCATCAGCCGCGACAAGGGGCAGATCGCCGGCGAACTTGTCGCGCGCGGCCAGATCAGTGCGCGGGGCAACGGCGACCCGGGCAGCGGCGGCTTCGTCGAGACATCTGCCTCCGTCGTCAGGATCGAAGGCGGCTTTACCGTAAATACCGGCGGCGGCCGGTGGCTGATCGATCCGATCGACTTCACCATCAGTTCGGGCAGCGGCTCGCAGACCACCAGCGGCATCGGCGCGACGACCCTGCAGACGGCCCTGGGCAGCGGCTCGGTGACGATCCAGACCGATGCCTCGACGGCCGGCAGCGGCGACATATTCGTGAACTCGGCGGTGAGCTGGTCCAGCGTCAATTCGCTGACACTGCAAGCCCATCGCAACGTCGACGTGAATGCCAACCTGACCGCGTCCGGCACGGGCACCGTCAATCTGCATGCCGACTACGTCACACCGGACGGCGACGGCAAGATCCAGCAGGGGAGTTCGAGCAACATCATTTCGCAGGCCGCCGGCACCGTCACCTTGCGCGCCGGCAACGGCATCAAGGCCAAGGTCAATGGCACCAGCAACGTCCTCGATGCGCAAACGACCAGCGGCAGTATGGAGCTGGAGCACAGCTCGGGGACACTGGCGATCAACGCCAATACCGCATTTCAGAGCCTGACCCTGTCGGGCGGCACCTTGAACGGCACGGGCGACGTCACAGTCACCACAGGCGGCAGCTTTATGTGGACCAACGGGGTGATTTCCGGCTCGGGCACGCTGACCACGCAGTCGGGAGTGACGACCACGCTGATGCCAGGCTTTGCGCAGACGGTGGCGTTGCGCGACAGCCGGATATGGGACAACTACGGCACGGTGACGTTCACGCCGAACTCGGGAACTCTTTCGACTTTCCAGATCGACGATACGCTGACCGGCGGCACGGCGGTGTTCAACAACAAGTCCGGGGCGCTGTTCAACATCAATGCGTCTTTCGCCGATACGCACACGACCGGCGTCGGGACGTTCAACAACGCCGGGGAACTGCGCAAGAGCCTGAACACCACTGCGGCAACGAGCGGCTTCGTGCCTGCGTTCAACAATCAGGCGGGCGGCACGGTGAACGTCAATAGCGGCACGCTGCGCTTCGATACGGGCGGCACCGATGCCGGCAACTACGTCCTGGCAAATGGTGCCACCTTGCAGTTCCATGGCGGCCCGCGCTCGATCAGCGGCAACATCAGCGGCACCGGCAACGTGACCTTTTCCAAGCCGCAGACCGCCACGGCGATCTATACCCTGACCGGCGACTACAACGTCAGCGGCACCACCACAGCGGCGCTGGACGATCTGGGTAGCTCGGGTGATGTTTTGTTCAATGGCACGGTGACCAACCTGGGCACCAGCTACTCGCAATCCGGCGGCATCACCAATGTTTCGTTTGCGGGAATCACCGGCGGCGCAGCCACCGGCTTCCAGAATCTCGCCTCGATCGCGGTTGCCAACGGCAGCGTGACCTTCATCGACGGCACCAGCTTCAGCGGCCTGACGAGCCTGTCGCAAACGGGCAGCGGGACTTTCAATCTGGGCAACAATTCGGTGTCGCTCGCCACCTTGAGCATGGGCGGCGGGACGCTGACGGGATCGGGCGGGATCACCGTGACGACGGGAGGCAGCTTCGGCTGGACCAAAGGGGTGATCGCAGGTGCCGGAACGCTGACGACGCAGACCGGAACGACCACCACACTGTCGCCCGGTTTTGCGCAGACGGCGTCGCTGCGCGACAGTCGGGTCTGGGACAACTACGGAACGGTGACGTTCACCCCGAACGCGGGAACCTTATCGTTCTTCCAGCTGGATGACACCCTGACGGGCGGCACCGCCGTGCTGAACAACAAGAGCGGTGGCATCTTCAACATCAATGCCTCGTTCAACGACACGCACATCATCGGCGTCGGCAGCTTCAACAACGAGGGGCAACTGAACAAGAACCTGAACACTACCGTGGCCACCAGCGGCTTCAATCCCGTACTCAACAACCTGTCTGGCGGGGTGGTCAATGTCAATTCCGGCACGCTCTCGCTGAATGGCAGCAATACCTACAGCGGCGGCAGCACCCTCAGCGCCGCCAGCGGCAGCACCCTGCAGTTCGGCGGCGGCACCCAGACGTTCAACGGCAATGCGGCGCTTAGCGGGGCCGGCAGCGTGCTGTTTTCCGGAGGCACCATCAATACCGCCACCACCAACGATTTCGCGCTGCTGAACGGCAACAGCTGGAGCGTCACCGGCGGCACGGTGAATCTGTCGGCGAGCAACGTCGTCGATTTCGCCGGCGCAGTGTCTCTCACCGGCGGCACCTTGAACCTGAATACCGGCAACGCCCACAGCTTCAACGCCGGCCTGACCATGGGCGCCATCACTTTCAACGCCACGGACAACGTGACGATTCCGGCCGGGCAAACCTTCAGCCTTTCCGCTGCCGGCACGCTGACCGGCGGCGGCACGCTGAATACCGGCGGGACGACGAACCTCGGCACCAGCGGCGTCTGGCTGAACGCGAAGACCTGGAACAACAACGGCGTGCTCAACCTCACCGGCGCGAGCAACGTCAATGTCGCCCTGCAGAACAACGCCATACTCAACAACAACGCCACCGGCACGATCAGCATCCAGGCAGGTGCCTACACCGCGCCGCTCAACAACGCCACCGGCAGCAACACGGTCAACAATTACGGCATCATTACAAAGGAAGTCGGTTCCCCGGCGTCCGGCTCGATTACGCCAGCCTTCAACAATCTGTCCGGTGGCGTGATCAATCTCAATTCCGGCACGCTGGTGCTCAGCGGCGGCAACACCTACGTCAGCGGCAGCACGATCAATGTCGGCAGCGGCACGACGCTGCAATTTTCGGCGGGCACTCACAGCTTCAGCGGCAATGCCGCGATTGCCGGCAGCGGCGGGTCGCTGCTGTTTTCGGGCGGGACCAACACGTTCAACAGCGGCACGGCGGTCAATTTCGACATATCGGTCGCGGTTTCGGGCGGCACCACCACCTTCGATACCGGCACGACCAAGACCAACACCGGCACCGTCACCCTGACCGGCGGCACACTGACCGGTTCGGACAACTTCGTTTTCAACAACCTGGTATGGACCAGCGGCAACATCTTCGGCGCCGATGACTCGACCATGACGACGGCGGGCACGGTCAGCATGGCCGGCGCGGCGGGCGCAACGCGTCTGTCGCAGCGCGACTGGACCCATCTGGCAAGCGCCACCATCAATCTCACCGGTGCAGCCAGCGAGATATCGCTGCAAGGCGCCGCTGGCACCACAACGCTCTTCACCAACAACGGCGCCATCAACTACTCCGGCACCACCGCCAACGCCTGGCCTGTGGCCTGGCGCAGCAGCGTGACGGGAACCACCTTCGTCAACAACGGCAGCTTCACCAAGACCAGTTCCAGCGCGTCGCTGCTCGATGTTGCCGCCTTCACCAATGCCGGCACCCTGACCCTCAGCGCGGGCTCGCTGACCGAGCAGTCGGATACCTTCACCCAGTCCGGCACGATCAACCTGGCGAGCGGAACCACCTTCACCCGAAGCGGCGGTTTCACCAATGCGGCGGGCGGCGTGCTGGCCGGCGCCGGCCTGTTCAGTGTCGGCGCTGGCAACACGCTGATCAACAACGGGATCATCCGTCCCGGCGGGGCGAGCACGATCGGCGCGCTTAGTCTCACCGGCAATCTCCAGCAAGGCAGCGGCGGCAGCCTCGAAACCGACCTCGCCGGAACCACGGTGGGAACCCAGTACGACCTTTTCGCCGTCAGCGGCTCGGCCGACCTCAATGGCACGTTCAGCCTGAAGGAACAGAGCGGCTTCAAGGCCGGATTCGCCGACAGTTTTGTGCCGCTAACCTACGGTTCGCGCGTGGGCAGCACGACATTTTCGGCCGTAACCACCACGGTCAGCGGCGGTACCGCGGCGTTCGGTGCGGCCTATAACGCCGGCAACGTGACGGCAACGCTGGCCTCGGGCACCACCAATTACACCCAGACCGGGGCCAGCAACTGGAACCAGGGCGCCAACTGGGATCGCGGCGTGCCGACTGTCAATGCCGACGCAGTGATCAACCCCGGCGGCGCAACGGTTACGGTGAGTTCGGCCGAAACGGCGAAGTCCTTGACGGTGTCCTCCGGCAATACCTTGAACATCACGAACGCCGTGACCCTGGACATTACCAACCTCGTGACCAACAGCGGCACGATCGGCATTCTGGCCGACAGTTCGGGATTTACGACCTTGACCGCAGGCACCGGTCTGACCAACAGCGGCACAATCAACCTGGCAAATGAGAGTGTCAATTCTCGACCGGGCACGCTGAACGTAAGCAGCGGAACGCTCAGCAACGCGGCGGGAGCGACCATCAGCAGTTCCGGTCCGTCCGCGGCAGCAAATATCCTCAATGCCGCAGTCACCAATCTGGGGACAATCGATGTGCAGCGCGGGCTTAGCATCGCCAGTCTCGCGGCCAACGACGGCACGATCTCGTTGTCGGCGAATACCCCGACGCTGAGCCTCAGCAATGCCGCCCTCGCCAACAACGCATCGGGCCTTATACAGGGAGCGGGAACCCTCGATCTCGGCGCCGGCACCCTGACCAACAACGGCACCATTGCACCGGGAGTCGGCGCTGGCAGCACGGCGACGCTGAGCATCACCGGCAACCTTGCACTCGGCGGCAGCTCGGTCATCGAGGCGGATATCGGCGGCACAACGGCGGGAACACAGTACGACCAGATCAGCCTGACCGGCAACCTGAGCCTGGGGGGCGATATCCGCTACCAGGGGACAGGCGGATTCACCGGCGCATCGGGAAATTCCTTCGCGCTGATCAGCCCCGCCGGAACAACATCCGGAACGGCCAACGTAACGACGCTGGCGACCAACCCGGATTTTGCTTTGGCCTTGACCACCGCCAGCGGGACGCTGACGATCGCCGGCCTGATGAACTACTGGACGCTTGCCAATAGCGGCAACTGGGCCACCGGCAGCAACTGGAGCCGCGGCGTCAAGCCGGACAGTACGCTGGATGCGGTGATCGACCAGGCCGGCGGCGCCTACACCATCACGGTCAATAGCGCCGAGTCGGCCAAGAGCCTGAAAATAAGCGGCAACGAAACGCTTGCGATCACCGCGGGCAGTCTCGACCTGGCACAGGCGTCGAGCATTGGCGCTGGTGCCACCTGGAATCATTCCGGAGGCAGCCTGACGGGGGCCAGCAACCTGACGGTGAGCGGAATCTACAACTGGTCGGGCGGCACGCAAGGCACCAACACCGGGACGACGACCATCGCGGCGGGCGCCAACCTCGCCATCACGGGGGCGGTGAATCTGGGCCGGCGCATCGACAACTACGGCACCACCACCTGGACCGGCACCGGCAACATCAGCAGCAGCGGCGGCGCATCGCAAGTGGTGTTCGACAACAAGGCCGGCGGGCAATTCCTGATCCAGAACGACCAGACCATCCAGGGCGACGGCGGCACGGCGGAAGTCGTGATCAACGCCGGCCTGCTGCGCAAGACCGTCGCCACCGGCACCACGACGCTGACCGGTGCAGTGGACTTGAACAACACGGGCGGCACACTGGACATCCAGACCGGCACGGTCAACTTCGGCAGCACGTTCAACCCGAGCGGCACCAGTGCGCTGACGGCCGGCACGCTCACCCTCAGCGCCGGCGGCAGCGGCAGCGGAACGTTCACCACGTCGGCCGGGACCACGGTGAACTTCAGCGGCGGTACCTACACACTGGCCAGTGGCGCCTCGATCGCCAGCAGCGGCCTGCTGGCCGTCAATGGTGCCACGCTGACCAATACCGGCACCATCGCCACGGCCAATCTCAACCTGTCGAGCGGCACCCTGAACGGCACGGGCGGCGTCACCGTCAGCAACACCATGAACTGGTCGGGCGGCACGCAAGGCACCAACACCGGGACGACGACCATCGCGGCGGGCGCCAACCTCGCCATCACGGGGGCGGTGAATCTGGGCCGGCGCATCGACAACTACGGCACCACCACCTGGACCGGCACCGGCAACATCAGCAGCAGCGGCGGCGCATCGCAAGTGGTGTTCGACAACAAGGCCGGCGGGCAATTCCTGATCCAGAACGACCAGACCATCCAGGGCGACGGCGGCACGGCGGAAGTCGTGATCAACGCCGGCCTGCTGCGCAAGACCGTCGCCACCGGCACCACGACGCTGACTGGCGTGGTGGACTTCAACAACACGGCAACGGGCACAGTCGAGGTGCAAACCGGGACGGTGCAGATCGACAGCTTCGCCAGCGGCACAAACAGCGGCGCGATCGATATTTCCGCCGCAGCGACGCTGGGCACCAATGGCGGCTCGCTGCTTAACGCGGTTGGCGGAATTATCCGCGGCGGCGGAACCCTGAACCTGAGCACAGCCACGCTGACCAACAACGGCACCATCGCTCCAGGAGTCGGCGCTGGCGACACGGCGACGCTGAGCATTACCGGCAACCTGGCGCAGGGCGCCGGCGGCCAGATCAACATCGACGTAAATGGCGTTGGAGCCCAAGATGTCCTGGCGGTCAGCGGCACGGCCAATCTGGCGGCGACGGGCAGCACGCTGAATCTCAGCGGAGTGCAGCCCTCGGGAAGCTATGCCGTGATTACTGCCGCGTCGCTGTCGGGTGTGTTCTCCACGATCAATAGCAGCTCCACGGTGGTGCCGGCCTACAACGCGACGAACCTGACGCTGGGCCTGAGCACGGTCATCAATTGGGATGGCGGCGCATCCAGCTTCAACTGGACCGATGCCGCCAACTGGAGCGGTGACGCCTTGCCGGGAATCAGCGACCTGGTGTTCGTCAGCATCTCGGGGGGCGGCACGGTCGTGTTGAGCAGCGGCAGTCACAGCATCAAGAGCCTCACCACGGCTGCGAATTCTCACCTGGCGATCAGCGGTGGCACATTGACGCTGAACGACGCCGGAACGACATCGGCGCTGGCCGGCAATCTGACGCTGTCTTCAGGGACTTTGAGTGCCGCGGGCCCATTGATGCTGAATGGTTTGTTCGACATTGCCGGAGGAACGCTCACCGGAAGCGGCGCGGTGACGATCAACGGCGCCGCCAACACCTGGACCGGCGGCGCAATCTCGGTCGGCGGAGCCGGCGGAGTCACGGTCGCGAGCGGCAAGACGCTGGCTATCAGTGACACCGCGGCGAAGAATCTTGACGGCGGCAAGCTCATCAATGCCGGCACGATCACCTGGACCGGTACGGGCAACCTGATCCTCAACAACGGCGGTCTGCTGGCCAACAACAGCCTGTTCGACATCCAGACCGACGCCGACTTCCAATACACCGCGGGCGCCGCGCCGAGCCTGGTCAACACCGGCACCCTGCGCAAGTCGGGCGGCTCGCTGGTGACCATAATCGGCCTCACCAATCCCTTCAGCTTCAGCAACTCCGGCACCCTCGATGTCCAGGTCGGTACCGTGCAATACGACGGCAACAACAGCTTCAACGCGGGGACCGCATTTACCGGCGCGGGCATCAACCAGGTCACCAACGGCGGCAGCTTCAGCGGCGCCATTGCCAGTACCAATCTCGACCTGGCCGGCGGCACCTACACCGGCACCGCCGTCTTCAGCGGTACCAGCCAATGGTCGAGCGGCACGCTCTCCGGGGCGAACTATTCCATTCCAGCGGGCAGCACGCTGAACATCGCCAACCCCTCCAGCGTGACCGTGAGTGCGGCCACCCTGAGCAATGCCGGCACCGTGAACTGGAGCGGCGCCGGCAACCTGATTCTCAATAACAGCGCCCAATTCAGCAACAGCGGTCTGTTCAATATTCAGACCGATGCCGACCTTCAATACACTGCGGGCGCCGCGCCGAGCCTCGTCAACACCGGCACCCTGCGCAAATCCGCCGGCGCGGGACTCACCCTGATCGGCCTGACCAATCCGATCGCGATCAGCAACAGCGGCGGCAGCATCGACGTGCAGACCGGCTCGCTCAATCTGAACGGCGCGGTCAGTTTCAGCGGCAGTTCGACCGTGAATGGCAATGTCACGGTCAGTGGCGGAGGCGGCAGCAACAGCGGCACCGTCACGCTGGGTGCGGGCGCGGTGCTGGATTTCAGCGGCGGATCGCATGCCTTCGGCGCGGCGACCAGTTTCGTCGGCAGCGGCACGCTGACTATGTCGGGCGCCACCTGGACCGGCGCCGGTGCCGTCAGTCTTGACAGCAGCGGCCTCAACTGGACGGGCGGCACGCTGGCAGTCGGCGGCACGGGGGGCGTCACGGTAGCGGCGGGGCGGACGCTGGCGCTCGGCGGCGCGGCGGCGAAGAATCTTGACGGCGGCAAGCTCATCAATGCCGGCACGATCACCTGGACCGGTACGGGCAACCTGATCCTCAACAACG
>MHZX01000132.1:0-4898 GCA_001828935.1 Rhodocyclales bacterium RIFCSPLOWO2_02_FULL_63_24 | reverse complement strand
CACCCTCGATGTCCAGGTCGGTACACTCCAGATGCAGCCGGGCAGCTTTACCCAAACCGGCACCATCGATGTCGCGGCCGGCGCCATATTTCAAAGGACCGGTGGTTTCACCAACGCCGGCACGATACAGGGGCAGGGCAGTGTCGACGTCGGCGCCGGCAACACGCTGGCGAAT
Organism: Rhodocyclales bacterium RIFCSPLOWO2_02_FULL_63_24; assembly: GCA_001828935.1. GTDB lineage: Bacteria > Pseudomonadota > Gammaproteobacteria > Burkholderiales > Rhodocyclaceae > Sulfuritalea. The sequence continues at coordinate 4,723 of MHZX01000132.1, read as the reverse complement.
TCCGGCGGTACGCTGCGGCCCGCGGGAGTGGGAACGGCGGGCACGCTCTCGGTAACAGGCAACCTGAATCTGGCGGGCGGCACTGTCGATCTGGACCTGGGCGGCACCGCCGCCGGGCAGTCGGACACGCTTGCGGTAAGCGGTAACGTGACCATGGGCGGCACCTTGAACGCCAGCCTGCTGGGCGGCTATGCGCCGCTCAACGGCGACTTCATTCCCTACCTGACGATGACCGGGACGGCAAGCGGCAGCTTCGGCTCCACGGTGCTGCCGTCCAACATGGACGCCGGCTACAACCTGGCGGCGGGCGAGGCCTCGCGCCTGATCTTTTCGACCACGGGAACCAAGACCTTCCTCAACACGGCCAGCGACCTGAACTGGGCGACGGCGGCCAACTGGTCGAGCGGGGCACTGCCCGGCGCCGGCAATACGGTACTCATCAGTTCGGGCTTTGCCGTCGCGCATCCGAGCGGCAACGACACCATTGGCGCGCTGACGATCAACGGCGGCAATTCGCTTGACGTTTCCGGCGGCTCGCTGACCGTCAGCGGCGCGGCCACGGTGGGTGGATCGCTGGCCGTATCGGGCGGCACGCTGGTCCTCAACGGCACATCCTCGGTACATACCCTGGGCATGACGGGCGGCGCTTTGAACGGCACCGGGAATCTGACGGTGACCAACGCCTTCAACTATGGCAGCGGAAGCGTTGGGCTCAGCGGTGCGCTGGATCTGACGCACGCCGGCAATCTCTTGCTGCCTGCCATGAACTCGCTGACTTCGCTGTTGGTCAATGCCACGGGACATGTCACGCTGTCCGGCGACATCGCCGCGAGCGGCGCCGGCAATGCCATTGCTATTGCTGCCGGACTGGACTTCACGAATAGCGGCAGTCATGTGCTGACCGCGAACAACGGTCGCTGGCTGGTGTATTCGCAAAGTCCGGCAAGCATAGACAAAGGCGGTCTGACATCCAGTTTCCGTCACTATGACAGCACGCTGGGCAGTTATACCCCGGCCAGCGTCAGCGAAAGCGGCAACGGTTTCATCTATGCCGCCGCCGGAACGCTGACTGTCGACACGACGGCGACAGGTGCCGCCAGCCACGTCTATGGCGATGCGCCGACCGCAAGCCTGGGTTATACGCTGACCGGATTTGCCGATGCCGAGGACAATGCAGGGAACATCGGGATTGCCGGATCGCCCAGCTTCAATACACCCATACCCAACTCGGGCAGCGATGCAGGCAGCTACAACCTGGCCTATGTCACCGGTTTGTCGAGCAGCGCGGGTTACAACTTCACGGCCGGAACCGGGTTGCTGTACAACGTGACTCAGGCAGCGCTGACCGTCACGGCCAATGACCAGAGCAAGGTTTACGGCGATGCGCTGAGCTTTGCCGGCACGGAATTTTTCGCTGTCGGATTGAAGAACGGCCAGACGGTGGGCAACGTCACGCTGGCCAGCAGTGGTGAGAGCGCGCTGGCCAGCGTCGGCAGTTCGCCGCATGTCATTACCGCCAGTGCCGCCACCGGAGGCAGCTTCAATCCGGCCAATTACAGCGTCACCTATGTGGACAGCGCGCTGACCGTCACGCCGCGCCCGTTGACGGTCAGTTTCACGCCGCCGAGCAAGACCTACGACGGCAACGCGACGGCAACCGTCGGCGGCTACGCGCTGAATAATCTGGCGAACGGCGATTTGCCGGGCGTGGTCGCCACCGCCCTCTATGACAGCCGGCACGTTGGAGCAGCGAAGACCGTGAGCTACAGCGGGATTGCGCTTACCGGAGGAAAGGCATCCGACTACAGCCTGGTGGTGTCGGCCACCGGCAGCGGCACGATTACGCAATTGGCAAATGTGGCCTGGGTCGGCGGCGCCAGCGGCAATTGGTCGGCGGCGGCGAACTGGACCGGCAATGCCTTGCCCGACGCGAACAATGTTGCATCCGTGAGCATTCCCGCCGGCGCGGCGGTGACATTCGATGCGGCGACCGCGGCGACCGCTCTCGCCGACCTTGTCGTAGCCAGCGGCAGCAGCTTCATCATGGCGGGCAGCAGCCTGGGCATTTCCGGCAGCCTGACGACACCCGACTACAACCAGACAGGCGGTACGCTGAACGGGGCAGGGAGTCTGACGGTAAGCCAGAATTTCGCCAAGAGCGGAGGGACGCTGGGTCTTTCGGGTCTGGTAAACATCAACCAGGCGGCGGGCAATCTTGTTTTCGTCAACGATGCGCCCATCAGCTTCGGGACCGTCGGTATCACAAGCGGCAACATCGATATCGATGTCATCGGCGGAATCAGCACCTCGGCGACTGCGATGACGGCCACCGGCGGCTCGCTCGCATTGACGGCGCATAGCCCCATCACGATCGGCAGCGGCGGTTTGAGTGCGACGGGAGGAATTGCCTTGAGTGCCGCAACGCCGAGCGCCGGCAGCACCATCACGCTGGGCGGCGCATTGACGGCCGGTGGCAGCGTAAGCGTAGCGGCCTATGGCGCGATTGCGCAGAATGCCGATATCCAGGGCCAAAGCATCGCGCTCGCCAGCACCAGCAGCAACATCGTCGTCGCCAGCAGCGCCGTGAGCAGCGTGCCCTCAGGCGGCAGCATCAACTACAGCGCGACGAGCGGCAGCATTACTTCCAGCTCCGGCAATTTTGCCGGAGCGACGCCGGCCCTGAGCGGGTCGGGAACCGACGTTGCGACAAGTTCCACTACTACCACCAACGATATCGTCAATACGGTCGCCAAGACCAGCGAGGCGCTATCCGACGACGAGGTCAATGTGCCGGCGGCAGCGCCGCCGCCGACCACGGAGGGCTCCGGCAATACCTTCCTGTTGGCATCCACCACGCAAACGACCGGCGGTGATACAGGTACCTTTGGCGCCTCCGAGCCGACAGTCGGCGCTGATACCACGGCGGGCAATCTTGTACCGGAAGCGGCACCGACAGCCGAGAGTCCGCCCGCCGGGCAAAACCAGGCGTCGGACGAGGAGAAGAAGGATGCCGGCAACGTCGACGCCAAGAAGGAAGCCGGCAAGGACAAGACCAAGGACGAAAAGGACGACGAAAAGAAGGAAAGCCGTTCGCGCGAGGAAAAGAAGCAGGAAACCCGACAGGCGGCCAAGAAAGTTGCCCAGTGCTCCTCGTGATCTCGCCCCATGCGGCGAGCGGACGCGTCAGGAATCCTGCGCCGTTTCCTCGTCCTGTTTTTCGTCGTACATGCGTTGATCGGCCACCTTGAGCAGTTTCATGGCCGATGTCGCATCGTCGGGAAAAACCGCGACTCCGACCGAGGCGCCGACTTCCAGCGCGAGGCCTTCGAACTCGATCGGCTCGGTGATGGATTGGCGGAGTCGCACGACGAGTTGCGCGATCTTGTCGGTATCGGTCTCTTCGACCACGACCACCAGTTCGTCGCCGCCCCAGCGCGCCACCGTGTCGCCCGCCCGCACCTCTTCGCGAATCCGATGCGCGACAGTCTGCAGCACGGCATCGCCGGCCTTGTGCCCGAAGTTGTCATTGATCGCCTTGAACTTGTCAAGATCGATGAACAGCAGGCCGCAACGGCTGGTCGGCCGGCGCGCATGTCGGCTCACGGCCTGATGCAGGCGATCTTCCAGCAGGCGTCGGTTGGGCAGCCCGGTGAGCGTATCGAACAAGGCCATCTGCGCGAGTTCAACCCGGCTTTTCAGCAGCAGATACATGGCCAGGCCACCCAGAACGGCAATCAGCCAGCCGAACAGGCGCCAGGACAACTCGCGCAACTTGCCCAGGGGGGCTTCCTTCTGGCGCACGGCAAACACCCATTTCCCGTTCGGGATGTCCGCGTCGAGAATGGTGGACTCCGGCGACCTGAGCAGCGCCGGATTGCCCCAGAACACCTCGGGCGGTCCCTTGCCCTCACGGGCGGCCACCGCGAATTCATAGCGCTGGTTGGCCACCGCATCGAAGGCGCTGCGCAGGAAACCATCGACATCGATGACGGTCGACAGCATCCCCCAATACTTGTCCTTGACGAACACCGGATAGCGATAGATCAGGCCCATCCCGCCCTGCACCAAACGGACCGGGCCGAGCAGGGTGCCACGCCTGTCGTCGATGGCGCGCTTGACGCCCGGCCATTGCGCTTCGTTGCGCGAGTAATCGAAGCCCAGCGCCTTTTCGTTGCCGGCCAGCGGATACACGTAGCGGATGACGTTGCCCTCGGCAATGGCGAAATTGCGCACATTCCGACTGCTGCGATAGAGCTCGGCCTGGATCTGGCGGATTTCCGCGGCATCGAGCCTGTTGTGGCTTACCGTCAGGTAGCCGGCAAGGCCGTTGGAGAGGAAAAGTACGGCATTCAGTTCGCGCTCGGCCAAGGCGCGCAAATTGCCGGCAAACGAGAGCGCCTCGATCTTGCGTGCGGCTTCCATTTCCGCGCTGTGGGATCCCAGCAAGGCCTCGACCGCAAACACGAGGACGAAAAACATCGCCGCACCCGCTATGCGGGTCGCGAGCAGCGAATGTAACCAGAGGGCAGGGCCCTTTGGATTTTCGAGCATAAGACGCATCTTTGCCAGGGCTTGGTGCCTCCCCGCGTTAGTGGCAATTCTAGGCCTATTGGCGTATCCCGAAAGTTAACTGGGCAGTTAATCTGAAGTTCCGCGCTGCCGTACTTACAAAGGCAGCGGCAACCATCTGTTATTACTGAAGGATTTATGGATTTTTGGGCCT
>MHZX01000131.1 GCA_001828935.1 Rhodocyclales bacterium RIFCSPLOWO2_02_FULL_63_24 | reverse complement strand
TCGAGGATGTCTTCGAGACGTTTGCCTTGCTGGGTGGCGAGGCGCTCCAGACCGCGCCGCGCCTCTTGACCGAGCAGGTTGCGCAAGTTGTTGTCATCGACCGCATCACCAAGTGCGAGGCAATAGTGCCCCAAGGGTTGGCCCTCCGCGTCGCGGCGTCGCAGCAGGAATTTGGCTTTTTCGGTAAGTTGCTGCGGCGAATAGAAGCCGCGCAGGAAGCCCGTAAGCCAGCGTAGCCGAGTGCGTTGGCGGCGCGGACCGTGTCGCATCAGGTACCAGATGTTGAAAAAGCGCTCGCCCAACTGGAAGGCGCTACGCGCCGAAGTCGAGATGCTGGCTTTTTCGACAATGCCGTTGCGGCTGAGGCGGTCGAGCTGGGTCGACACGGCCGAGGTTTCCACGCCGGTGATGTCGGCCAATTCTGCTGCCGTGACGGGATTCCAGTTGAGCGCGACTGCATCCAGCACGACACGGGCCTGGGGAGCCAAGTCTTCCACCCGCGCCTTGTAGAGCACGGTAACCTCGTCCAGCAGACGTTCGAGGTCGTGCATGACCTCGTCGTCGGCATCGCGCTCCATGAGCAGGTAAAGCAAGGTGAGGGTGCGCAGATTGCCGCCTGTGAGGTCATGCAGAGTGCGAATGCGGCCGGGGTCGGTGTTGAGGATGTGGAGCACTTTACGTCCACTGTCGCCGCGAGCTTCGGCCAAGCGGCGCAAACACGCGAGCAGTTCGTCCTGGCTCAAGCGTTCCAGTACCGTAACCTGGAAGAAATCGTAGAAGGCGCCCTTGGGGTCAACGGTGGCTTCCAGATACGCGGTCGCGGCACCGATGACGACGATGCCGCCGGCCTCCTGGAGGATGCGCCGCAGGGCCCAATGCTGCTTGCTCAAGCCTTCGAGAATCAGGTCGATGTTGTCGATCAGCAGCAGAACCCGCTTGCCTTCGCGTTTGCCCCAGGCCTTGAGGGCGGCGAGAGCCTCGTCGCCCTCGTCTTCGGCGGCCGGGCCGCGTCTGGCACGGTTCAGGCTGGCGACCTGTCGATCGAGTTCGACTGCCTTGTCGTGTTGTTCGCTGCGCTCGAAGTGATCGCCCAGCGCGTCGAGGCAATTGCACCAGAACGTATGCAGGTTATGGACGTTGTATTGCTCTTCGCGGAAAGTCAGCGGCAGCAACATTTGCGACAACGCCGCATCGCCGCGAATGCCGAGGGCGATGCGGCGTAGCAAGCTGGTCTTTCCCATGCCGCGCTGGCCGAGGATCAGCCGATGCTTGGCCAGGCTGCGTGGCGTGATGTCGTGCAGACGTTTGACGATGTCGTCGGCGATTTCGCGGCGGGCAACGAAGCCAGCAAGAAAGTCTTCATCCTTAAGGATGGCCGGGTTATAGATCGCGAGTTGCAGCAAGTCGCTCATGTCGGTCGCCTCAAGCGACGACGTAGCGCAGCCACCAATCGCGCAGCAGACCCATGCGGAATCGGTGGCAGTTATCGGCATGGTCGCAGGCGACCAGGTAGCCATCGGCTTCGAGGGTGTCGAGGTAGGCGCGCAGTTGGCCGACGCCGACGGACTCGCCGCGATTGAGTTCGCCCAACAGAGTGTCGTGACTGGCGTAGCCTTGTGGGCTGCGCGCAATCGTAGCGAGTAACGAGAACAAATGGGTTTGTTCCGGGTCGGGGAAGTTACGGTCCAGATGTTCGCGCCAGGTTGACCAATAGGTACGTTTATCCAGGCCCAACATCGCTTCCACGGCGTTGTCGGCGTCCGCGGCTTCGATGATCTGGCCGCTGGCGGCTTGCTGGCTCGCCTCCTCTGCGATTTTTTCAAGATAGTAAGGCGAGAGCCATCCCAAACGCGCGATGATGTGCTGGGCGGCCGCAGGATCCATGTGGCGGCCGTTTGCGATGGCGATATGGTTCAAAAATCGTGTAGCGGTATCTGCGTCGAAGGGCTTGAGCGGATAGGGCTCAAAGTCGTTCAGCGCGCCTTCCAGACTGTTACGACGAGCAACGGTATCCATGCCGATGGAGCCGGTGAAGAGCCAGCGCACATTGGGGTAGGCCTGACGGAACTGGCGCAGGGTGTAGAGGAAGTCATGCACGCGCTGCATGCCGTGTGTTTCGAGCAGGGCGAGAGCGAAGATCGGAATTTCGTCCAGCAGCACCAGCCAGGGCTTGCCTTCCTTGTCGTTGTTGAGGTGCGAGAGCAGATGACGCGCAAACTCGCGCCAGTCGGTATGCAACAGCAACTGACGCCAGTCACCGCCCGCGGCGTCCGATCCCTTCAACGTTTGACGCAATCTTTCGGTAAAAGTGGCCAAAACGCTGGCGCCAAAGCCGATCTCTTCCTGGATGACGGCGCACATCTGCTGGAAGAAGGCCTTTTCCTCGCGGAAGCCTTGCACGTCAAGAACGATTGCGCGGTAGCCCTTGGCCTCGCTTTCGTCCCGTAGCCGATTCAGCAGCACGGTCTTGCCGATGCGGCGGGGCGCCAGCATCAGGACATTCCGGCCCTTGGCAAAATGCGCCCAGAGCCGGGCGCTGTCGGTGTCGCGGTCGAAGCAGGTCATGAGCGGCCTCTCTCTATCAGCGGTAGCATGACCATAACTGTATCACAACAAAATAGTTGTACAACAGTATTGTTGTTGCATTCCCCAGGATGCTTCGGCGATCATCCCCAGTGCCACCTCTGCGGGACTGGGGATGCTACTGCTACAACTACTTGTGCGCCCCGATCTTTTCGCGCCAGCCGGGGAACAGCTTGTCGGCATCCTTGGGGAAGGATTCGAAGGCGCGGGCGAATTCCTTGTGCTCCCGGGCGTACTGGATCGGGTCGGCGCCGGATTTCCAGCACTCGTAGGCCTGGCGCAGCGACTTGGCGCCGGCGGCCGGGCTGTCGATGTGGCCGTAGGAACCGCCGCCGGCCGTGTTGATCACGTTGCCGTGGCCGAGGTTCTCGAAGAAGCCGGGCAGGCGCAGCGCGTTCATACCGCCGGAGATGATCGGCGTGGTGGCCTTGATGCCGTCCCATTTCTGGAAATAGACCGGGCCCTGGCACTCGTCGCGTTCGATCATGTAGGCGATGACCTTGTCGTCGCCTTCGCCTTCCATCTTGCCGTAGCCCATGGTGCCGACGTGGATGCCGGAGGCGCCCTGCAGACGGCTCATCTTGGCCAGCACGAAGGCCGTGTAGCCGCGCTTGGCGGAGGGCGAGGTGACCATGCCGTGGCCGGCGCGGTGATAGTGCAGGAACTGGGCCGGGTACTGGCGCCGGGCGGTGGTGACCATGCCGGGACCGCCGACGAAACCGTCGACCAGGAAGGCCAGCTTGTTGGCGTCGGTGCCGAAGGTTTCCAGGGCGAAATCGGCGCGGGCACACATTTCGTAGTGGTCGTCGGCGGTGATGTTCATCGAGAACAGCTTGGCCTCGCCGGTCTCGTCCATGGCGCGCTTCATCGCGTCATAGACCAGCGGCAGCGTCTTCTTGATCGGGGCGAAGACCTGATTGCCTTGCGGCTCGTCGTTCTTGATGAAATCGCCGCCGAGCCAGAACTGGTAGGCCGCCGCCGCGAAGGGTTCGGGACGCAGGCCGAGCTTGGGCTTGATGATGGTGCCAGCGATGTAGCCGCCATCCTTGACCGGACGGCCGAGGATGCGCCACATCTCTTCGATGTTGGTGGCCGGACCGTCGAACTGGCGCACGACTTCGGGCGGCATGTAGAAGTCGATCATCTTGGCGTGGGCGATGTCGCCCATGCCCTGGTTGTTGCCGATCACCAGCGTCAGGAAGGAGACCAGCATGAAGCGGCCGTCGATCACGTTGCGGTCGAACAGTTCGAGCGGATAGGCGATCCGCATGTCCTCGGTGGCTTCGTCGATGTAATACACCAGGGCGTCCACGCCCTTGGTGAAGTCGTCGGTGGTGGACACTTCGACGTTGGTGCCGGTGGAGGACTCGGCGGCGAAGTGGGCGGCGCCTTCAAGATAGCCGGTGCCATCCTTGGGCTTCATCTTGTAGGCGACCAGAATGTGCTTGCCGCCCTTGATCAGGTCCTCTTCCTTGAGGCTCAAGTCGGCGTAGCGGGCTGATTGATCCATGCGTTTCTCCTCGATTCCAGCGTGATGAAGGTTATTCGTCGATGTTGTGGCGGTGACGCGTATTGCGGTGTTCGATTGCGGTATGGGGAGGAATGTTAGTGATCGCGGTCCATAAAGGCCAGTCACATTTTTTTATCATGATCATCATGTTTACCTGATGCTGTGGCGATGCCAGGTTCGCAGCAGATCGACATCGACGAAGCGCTTGCCGTGCATGTCGCCACGGCGCACCTGGCAGGGACGCCCCGCTTCGCCGAGGTCGGAGAGCACCGCCAGCGCGCCGCTGAAGTCATGATCGCGAGTGTATTCGCTCTCGGTCACCAGTGTCGGCAGCCCGGCGGCCAGACTGGCCTTGAGCCCGTTGGCGGAGTCCTCGATGGCGAGGCAGGCGGCGGGCGGCAGGTCCAGTTCGCGCAGCACCCAGTCGTAGATGTCCGGGGCCGGCTTCTTGTGCGTCACCGTGTCGCCGGCGCCGACTGTTTCGAACAGCGCCAGCAACTCGGCCGGCAACAGCGCGGCGACGTTCTCCGGCGTGGTGGTGGTGGCGATGGCCAGGCGCAATCCCGCGCCCTGCGCCTCGCGCAGCAGGCGCGCCACGCCCGACTGCAGGGGAATGCCGCCGGCCGCCAGCAGCGCCAGGTAATGCCGCGTCTTGGTGGCGTGCAGGGCCTTGATGCACGCATCGAGATCGGGCTGCTGCAGGAAGTTGCGGTCGTGGCGCTCGGCGTAGAAACGCATCCGCTCCTTGCCGCCGGTGACCGCCAGCAGTTCGCCGTAGAGTTGCTCGTCCCAGTGCCAGGCCAGGCCCGCCTCGGCGAAGGCGGCGTTGAAGGCAATGCGGTGGCCGTCGCGCTCGGTGTCGGCCAACGTGCCATCGACGTCAAAGATCAGGGCTTCGAGCATGGCGGGCAGCATAGCGCCGGGCCACCCATAAGCGATAGTCATGTTTTCTTATGGCAGTGATAAGATCGTTCAAATTCCGTAGCCCATTTGCAACCGGTCCGCGAAGCCAATCCGCCATGAAAAACGTCACCCTGCGCCAACTGAAGATATTCGAGGCGGTGGCCCGCCACCTGTCCTTCTCGCGCGCCGCCGAAGAGCTGCACCTGACCCAGCCCGCGGTGTCAATGCAGGTGCAGGCGCTGGAGGAACAGGCCGGGCTGCCGCTGACCGAGCAGGCCGGCAAGAAAGTCCGGCTGACCGCCGCCGGCGAGGAAGTGGCGCGCCAGGCGCGGCGCATTGCCGAGCAACTGCGCGAAGCCAGCGAAGCGCTGGCCGCCTTGAAGGGCGTCGAAGCCGGACGCCTGAAGATCGGCGTGGTCAGCACCGCCAAGTATTTTGCGCCGTCGCTGCTGGCCGAATTCCGCCGCCGGCATCCCGGCGTCGAGCTTGAACTGACGGTCAGCAACCGCGGCACCGTGGTGCGCCAACTGGCCGAAAACGGCATCGACCTGGCCATCATGGGCACGCCGCCGAACGAGTTCGAAACCGTGGCCAAGATTTTTGCCGAACATCCGCTGGTGTTCATCGCCGCACCGGACCACCCGCTGGCGAACAAGCGGCGCATCGACCCGCAGCAACTGGCAAAAGAGACCCTCCTGATCCGCGAACCCGGCTCGGGCACGCGCGGCGCGCTGGAACGCTACCTCGCCGAACATCATGTCACGGCCGGCGCCACCATGGAACTGGGCAGCAACGAGACCATCAAGCAGGCGGTGATGGCCGGCCTCGGGCTGTCCTTCATTTCGGAGCACACGATCGGACTGGAGCGCGCGGTCGGCCGTCTGGTCAAGCTCAACATCAACGGCACGCCGGTGAAGCGCCAGTGGCGCCTGGTCTATCGCACCGACAAACGGCTGATGCCGGCCGCCATGGCCTTCATCGAATTCATGGACAGTGAAGGTTCGCGGCTGATCGAGGCCCAGGTGAGCACGTAAGCAAGCGAATGCGCGGACAAGCGAGCGCGGCCTGGGCGTGGCTAGCGGGCGGCCTTCAGCGGCCGCCAGATGGCGACCATGACCCCCAGCTCGGTGAGAAAGCTCTTGGCATGGCGCTGCTCGTCCAGCACCAGGCGTCGGCTGCCGCCGGGCACCGCCGCCAGCACCAGGTCGGTCGCCTGCTCCTCGCTAATCGGCGCACCGCCCTCGGCATGCCAGGTCTTGATATGGCCGCAGGCGTCGTGGTCGACCAACAGCGCCTTGTCGGTTGCGGCGTCGAGCAGTTCAATCACTACGCCCTGTGCCGTGCTGCGCGCACGCGCCGCGCCCAGTGCGGTCGCCACCGGTGCGCTGCCTTGCGGCTCGGCCAGCGAATAGAGCAGCATCACCTCGTCGTCGTCGAGCACCGAGGGGCCTTCGCCATGCCAGATCCGGTAGGTGCCGCCCGCTTGCAACTGGATCAGCAGGTTGGTGCTCTCTGCCAGCGCGGCCAGCGGCAGGAGGGCAAGCAGCACTACCGCCAGAATGCCGGAGCGGACGCGGATCATGCCGACCGCCATTTGATCGAGCAGCCGATGGACGGAATCTGCCGGCCCGGGCCCCGGCCGGTGGCCGCGACCTGCTGCATCGCCTCGAACAGATCGCGGCGCACGCCTTCGGGCGCGGTTTCCTTGCGCGATTCGTCGAGCCGGCCGCGATACTGGAGTTCCAGGCTGGCGTTGTAACCGAAGAAATCCGGCGTGCATACGGCGCCGTAGGCCTTGGCCACCTCCTGCGACGAGTCCAGCACATAGGGGAAGGGGAACGCCAGCTCGCGGGCGATCCGCTCCATGTTCGGCCACGAGTCCTCGGCATACTCGGCCGGATCGTTGCTCATGATGGCGATGCTGCCGATGCCCAGCGTGGCGAGCTCCTGCGTGTCGCGCAGGATGCGGTGGATCACGGCCTTGACGTAAGGACAGTGATTGCAGATGAACATCACCAGCAGGCCTTGCGGGCCTCGCGCGCTGGCCAGGTTGTGGCGCTTGCCGTCGACCCCCGGCAGGTCGAAATCGATGGCGGGGCGGCCGAAGTCGCAGACAGGCGGGGAAAGACTGACCATGCGCTAACTCCCAAATTTGGCGATAATGAAAACATGATACCCAGATTCTTCTGCCCCTTCCCGCTGCATCCCGGCGCCACCGTCGAATTGGCCGCCGAGGCCGCGCACCACGCACTGAAAGTTCTGCGAGTCGGCGCTGGCGAGACGGCGATCCTGTTCGATGGACGCGGCGGCCAGTGGCGGGCCACGCTCAACCCGGCGGGAAAGGCCTTGCGCGCGACACTGGACGAGTTCGCCGACATCGATTGCGAGCCACCGCTGGCCCTGACGCTGGTGCAGGCGCTGCCGGCCAGCGACAAGATGGATTTCGTGGTGCAAAAGGCCGTCGAACTGGGGGTCAGGCGCATCCAGCCGGTGGCGGCGAAACGCAGCTTGATCCGGCTTGCGGGAGAGCGCGCCGAGCGCCGCGTCGAACATTGGCGCAACATTGCCATCGCCGCCTGCGAACAATGCGGGCGTAATCGGGTGCCGGCGGTGGCGCCAATTCTTGATCTGCCGCAATATCTGGGCTTGGCAGCGCAGGAGAATGGGCTAGGCTTCGTCTGTGCGCCCGGGGCTTCGGGGTCTTTGCGCGACCTGAAGGTGCCGACGGTGCCGATCAGCTTGCTGATCGGCCCGGAAGGGGGGTTCGAGGAAGGTGAATTGTTGGCGGTGCGGGCTGCCGGCTTCCATGCCATCGGGCTGGGGCCGCGTGTGTTGCGTACTGAAACTGCCGGGCTCGGCGCCCTGGCGGCAATGATGGCACTTTGGGGAGATTGGTAATGTTCGAATCTGCGGAAATCGGTCACAAGCTCGACAAGGAATCCTACAAGAAGGAAGTCCCGGCCCTGCGTGCGGCATTGCAGGATGCCCAGTACGACCTCAAGGAAAACGGCAAGATCCCGGTGATCGTATTGGTCAGCGGTCAGGATGGCGCCGGCAAGGGCGAAACCATCAACATCCTCTACGAGTGGATGGACCCGCGCTTCATTTCGACCCTGGCGTTTTCGGCGCCGAGCGACGAAGAACGGGCGCGGCCGTTCATGTGGCGTTATTGGCGCGCGCTGCCGCCCAAGGGCCGCATCGGCGTATTCGCCGGTTCCTGGTATTCGAGCCCGATCCACGACCGCCTCGACGGCAACATGACCAAGGCCGACATGGATGCGCGCATCGACCAGATCAACCGCTTCGAGGCCATGCTGGTCAATGAAGGCGCGCTGGTGCTGAAGTTCTGGTTCCACCTGACCAAGGACGGCCAGAAGCGTCGCCTGAAGGCGCTGGAGAAAGACCCGAAGACCGCCTGGCGCGTCACCAAGTGGAACTGGGAACGGCTGAAGACCTACGAAAAGCTGCAGGACGTGGTCGGCCACGTGCTGCGCATGACCAACACGCCCTGGGCGCCGTGGACCATCATCGAGGGCGAGGATGATCGCTATCGCTCGCTGACCACCGGCAAGATCCTGCTCGAGGCCATCCGCCAGCGCCTGGCCAATGCCGACAAGCAGACCACGCCGGTAGCGCCGCCGATGCGGGTGAATGTCGACGGCCGCAACGTGCTGTCGGAACTCAACCTCAAGCACGCGCTGAGCGAGAAGGACTACGAAGCACAGTTGGCGAAATGGCAGGGCAAGCTGTCCGAACTGGTGCGCGATCCGCGCTTCAAGGGGCGCTCGGTGGTGTGCGCCTTCGAAGGTGCGGATGCTGCCGGCAAGGGTGGCGCCATCCGCCGCATCGCCGCCTCGATGGATGCGCGCGACTACCAGATCGTGCCGGTCGCCGCGCCGACCGAGGAAGAGCGCGCCCAGCCCTACCTGTGGCGTTTCTGGCGGCACATTCCACGCAATGGCCGGGTGGCCATCTTCGACCGCACCTGGTACGGCCGCGTACTGGTCGAGCGCGTCGAGGGTTTCTGTGCCGAAGCTGACTGGTTGCGCGCCTATACCGAAATCAACGATTTCGAGCACGACCTCGCCGAGGCCGGCGTCATCGTCGTCAAGTTCTGGCTGCAGATCAGCCAGGAGGAGCAGTTGAAGCGCTTCAAGGAACGCGAGAAGATCGAGTTCAAGCGCTTCAAGATCACCGAGGAAGACTGGCGCAATCGCGAAAAGTGGGATGCCTACCAGGAGGCCATCTGCGACATGGTCGACCGCACCAGCACCGGCGTAGCGCCGTGGACCCTGGTCGAGGCCAATGACAAGGGCTACGCGCGGGTGAAGATTCTGCGCACGATCTGCGAGCGGCTGGAGGCCGAACTGGAAGGCAAGCCGGTACCGCTGTCGAAACCCGAGAAACCGCCCAAGGCCGACAAGGAGAAAAAAGCCGGCAAGGGAAACAAGGCGGACAAGGAAAAGAAGGCCGACAAGCAGCCGCCGGCGCCGGTCAAGATCGCGCCTCCCGCATTGAAACCGGTACGGCCCAAGGCGCCGCCCGCGGCCAAGACAGCCAAAGCGAAGAAAGGCAAGCCCACGACATGACGCTGGAAACCCGCGGCAGCCAGCCGGACACTGACGCCCGCCTGGTCGCCTGGGTGCGTCAGGCCGCGCCCTACATCCATGCCTTTCGCGGCCGCACTTTCGTCATCGCCTTCGGCGGCGAGGTGCTTGAAGCCGGTGCCGCGCAGGCCCTGATTCATGACATCGCCCTGCTCGACAGCATGGGCATAAGACTGGTGCTGGTGCACGGCGCACGGCCGCAGATAGACGCGGAAATGCACGCACGCGGCCTCACGCCGAAATTTCACAAAGGCTTGCGCGTCACCGACGCCGAGGCGCTGGAATGCGTCAAGCGCGCCATGGGCGTAACCCGCATCGAAATCGAAGCACTGCTCTCGCAGGGATTGCCCAACACGCCGATGGCCGGCGCCTTCCTGCGTGTGACCGGCGGCAACTTCATCACGGCACGCCCGGTCGGCGTGGTGGACGGCATCGACTTCCAATACACCGGTGCGATCCGCAAGGTGATCGCCGAGGAAATCCAGGCCGACCTGGCGCAGGAGAACGTGGTGCTGATCACGCCGATCGGCGCCTCCCCCACCGGCGAGATATTCAACCTGGCCTGGGAGGAAGCCGCCGAAGCAGTGGCGGTGGCGGTCCGGGCGGACAAGCTGATTTATCTGTGCGATGCGCCGGGACTGGCCAACGCCAAAGGCGCATTGATCGACGCCCTCACCGCGGACGAAGCGCAGAAACTTGCCGGCAAGCACTTGACGGCGCAGGCGCCGGAAGTCGCCCGGGTCCTGCCCAGCGCCATTCGCGCCTGCCGTGCCGGCGTCGGTCGCGTGCATTTCCTCGACCGCCAGGCCGACGGCGCGATGCTCATGGAGTTCTTCACCCGCGACGGCGTCGGCACCGTGATGACCAGCGCTCCGCTGGCGCGTCTGCGCGATGCGAGCATCGACGACGTCGGCGCGATTCTCGGCCTGATCGAGCCGCTGGAAGCCGACGGCACCCTGGTCAAACGCGGGCGCGAACGGCTGGAAATGGAAATTACCCGTTTTTCGGTGGTGGAACACGACGGCGTGATCGTCGGCTGCGCGGCGCTCTACCCGTTCTCGACCGAAAAATCGGCGGAACTGGCCTGCCTTGCCGTGATGCCGGATTTTCGCCGCGGCGGTTATGGCGACCAGTTGCGCAGCCACATCGAAGCCCGCGCCAGGAAGATGAAACTGAAGCGCCTGTTCGTGCTGACCACCCGCACCGCTCACTGGTTCATCGAACGCGGCTTCGTCGAGGCCGGCGTCGACGCGCTGCCGGAAGCCCGACGCGAACTCTACAACTTGCAGCGCCGCTCGAAAGTACTGGTGAAGTCGCTCTAGAGGTAAACTGGGCGCACCCCAACATTCACTGCGAAAGGAAAACCGTGGCACGCATGGTCAATTGCATCAAGCTCGGGCGCGAGGCGGAAGGTCTCGACCTGCCTCCCATGCCGGGCGAACTGGGCAGGAAATTGTATGAAAACGTCTCGAAGGAAGCCTGGCAGCAATGGATCAAGCTGCAGACGATGATCATCAACGAGAACCGCCTGAGCCTGGCCGACGCACAGCACCGGAAATACCTGGCCGAACAGGTGCAGAAGCATTTCTTCGGCGACGGCGCGGACCAGGTCGGCGGCTACGTTCCCCAGCGCTGACGGCAGTGGATGGGAAAGGCGTTCGCGGCTAGCGCGCGACTTCCTTTTCCATCGCCTCCAGGCCGATGTGGCGCACGTCGCGCCCCTTGACCAGATAGACGACGTATTCGGAAATATTCTTTGCGTGGTCGCCGATGCGCTCGATGGAACGGGCGACGAAAAGGAGATCGAGCGAACTTGAAATGGTGCGCGGATCTTCCATCATGAAGGTGATGAGTTGGCGCATCGCGGCCTTGAAGCCGGCATCCACCTCCCGATCTTGACGCACCACCTCGGCCGACGCGTTTGCGTCGAGGCGGGCAAAGGCATCGAGGGCTCTGCGCAGCATCGAGACGGCGATCTCCGCCGGCTGGCGCAAGTCCACCCGCGGCAACACGCGGGTGTCTCCGCCGTGAATGGCGCGCGCCATCTTGGCGATCTTCTTCGCTTCGTCGCCGATGCGCTCCAGGTCGGTGATGATCTTCACCACGGTCATGATCATGCGCAGATCGACCGCCGCCGGCTGGCGCCGGGCGATGACGTGGGTGCAGGCCTCATCGAGCTCGACTTCGTGCCGATTGACCTGGCGGTCGGTCGCAATCACTTGTTCGATCAAGGCCATGTCGCCGGATTCCAGCCCTTGCATGGCGCGGATCAGTTGCTGCTCGACCAGCCCGCCCATCGCCAGCACGCGCGTGCGCAAGCCCTCAAGATCGACGTCGAATTGCTTGGAGATATGTTCCTGGTTCATGCCGCAACCTCTGTTTGCAATGCCAACACTAGACTATAGCCAAGGCATGTGAAGGAATTGTTTCAACTCGCCGGGTTGGCGTGCATGGTCTGCACGCCATCGGCCGTGGCCAGCAGCAGCACATCCGCACCCCGCTGCGCAAACAAGCCGTTGGTGACCACCCCGACGATCTGGTTGATGCGCTCCTCGAAGCCTCCCGGATCGGTGATCGACAGGCCATGCACGTCCAGAATCAGGTTGCCGTTGTCGGTAACCAAACCTTCCCGCAGTTTCGGCTTGCCGCCCAGCTTGGTCAGTTCCCGGCTGACATAGGCACACGCCATGGGAATCACCTCCACCGGCAGCGGATACCCGCCCAGCGTCTGCACCCGTTTGGATGCGTCGCAGATGCAGACAAAGGTGTCGGCCACTGCCGCCACGATTTTCTCGCGGGTCAGCGCACCGCCGCCGCCCTTGACCATCGCCATGCTGCCGTCGATCTCGTCGGCGCCATCGACGTAGATGCCCATGGCATCGACATCGTTGAGATCGAGCACGCGTATGCCGTGACCGGCAAGCCGCTTGGCGGTGGCTTCCGAACTCGCCACGGTGCCGCCGAGACGATCCTTGATGCCGGCAATCTGGTCGATGAAATAATTTGCCGTCGAGCCGGTGCCGACTCCCAGTATGGCGCCGACCGGCAGCCGGTCAGCCACATAATCGCGCGCCGCGCGGGCGACGGCTTGCTTCAGTTCGTCCTGAGTCATGTATTCGCTCCGTTGGTTACGGAGCGAATTTTACCTCTTGCGCAGCGGCGGCAGATCGGTGCACGAACCGTGGGCCACCTCGGCGGCCATGCCAATGGTCTCGCCCAGGGTCGGATGCGGATGGATGGTCTTGCCGATATCGACCGCATCGGCGCCCATTTCGATGGCCAGCGCCACCTCGCCGATCATGTCGCCGGCGTTGGGGCCAACGATGCCGCCGCCGATCACGCGGTGAGTTTCCTCGTCGAACACCAGTTTGGTGAAGCCATACTCGGCGCCGTTGGCAATCGCCCGGCCGGATGCCGCCCAGGGGAACTTCGCGGCACTGACCTTGCGCCCGGCCCGCTTCGCCTCGTCTTCGCCGACACCGACCCAGGCCACTTCGGGATGGGTGTAGGCGACACCGGGAATCACCGTCGCGTCGAAATGCGCCTTCTGCCCCGCGGCGGCTTCGGCGGCAACGTGCGCCTCATGCACCGCCTTGTGCGCCAGCATCGGCTGGCCGACGATATCGCCGATGGCGAAGATGTGCGGCACATCGGTGCGCATCTGCGAATCGACCGGGATGAAGCCGCGCTCGGTCACGGTCACGCCGGCTTTCTCGGCGCCTATCTTCTTGCCGTTGGGCGCGCGTCCTGCCGACTGCAGGATCATGTCGTAGCGCTGCGCGTCGGCCGGCGCCTGCTCGCCCTCGAACTTGACCCAAAGGCCGTCGGGCTTGGCATCCACCGCCACGGTTTTGGTCTTCAACATGACCTTGTCGAAGCGCTTGGCATTCTGCTTTTCCCAGACCTTGACCAGGTCGCGGTCCGGCCCCTGCATCAGGCCGTCGAGCATTTCGACCACGTCGACCTTGGCGCCCAGCGTCGAATACACGGTCGCCATTTCGAGGCCGATGATGCCGCCGCCGATGACCAGCATTCGCTGCGGCAGCTTTCCGTCAACGGCGCGCAGCTCCAGCGCGCCGGTCGAATCCACGATGCGCGGATCCTTGGGGATAAAGGGCAGATGCACGGCTGCGCTGCCGGCAGCGATGATGCACTTCTGGAAGCGGATCACCTGCTTCGCCCCGCTCTTGTCCTGAGCGCTGCCGGTGGTTTCCTCGACTTCCAGGTGGTTGGCATCGAGGAAATGGCCGTAGCCGCGCACGGTCTCGACCTTGCGCGCCTTGGCCATGCCGGTCAGGCCGCCGGTCAGCTTGGCGACCACCTTGTCCTTATGCGCGCGCAGCTTGTCGATGTCGACCTTGGGTGCGGCGAAACTGACGCCCAGATCTGTGGCATGCGCCGCCTCCTCCATCACCGCGGCGACATGCAGCAGCGCCTTGGAAGGAATGCAGCCGACGTTGAGGCAGACCCCGCCCAACGTCGCGTAGCGCTCGACGATGATCGTCTTCATGCCGAGATCGGCGGCGCGGAAGGCAGCAGAATAGCCGCCGGGGCCGGCGCCGAGCACCAACATTTCGCATTCGAGGTCGACCTTGCCGGCGAATTTGCCCAACGCAGCTCCGGCGACGGCAACGGCCGAAGGAACAGTCGCGGGCGCTGCTGCCACCGGTGCCGATGCGGCGACCCCCGCCGCCGTGCTACCAGCGCCGACTCCTGCCGCGGACTTTGTCTCCATACTCGATATCTGCGCCACCAGCGTTCCTTCGGCAACCTTGTCGCCGACCTTGGCCATCACCTCGATCACCACACCCGAAACCGGCGAGGGCACGTCCATGGTCGCCTTGTCGGATTCGAGGGTGATCAGCGAATCCTCGGCCTTGACCGTGTCGCCGACCTTGACCAGGACTTCGATGACCGGCACATCCTTGAAGTCACCGATGTCGGGTACTTTCACAGCAACGAGGTCACTCATTTGGCTTCCCTTCCAGTTTGATCTCATGGACCACGATCGGCGGCCCCGACGAGGTATCGAATTCAATTCCGGCGGCCACCCCGGCTTCGGCAATGCGCGCCGCCGACATATCGGTGTCATAGAGCGCGTGCATCGCGCCCAAGGCGAAATTGCGGCCGGAACCAGCGGCCCAGACGCGGTCGAATTCGAACACCTCGCGATACGAATAGACGCCGTAGATGCCGGAACTGTTGGCGATCAGCGCGGTGATCTGCGAGCTCTCGTAGGGATCGTCCTCGTCCTCCTTGGGATTGAGGTAGGCATGCTCCTTGAGAATCGGGTGCAGCCGACGGAAGGTTTCATACACTTCCATGCGCGAACCGAGCCGCACCTCCTCCAGCTTGGAAAACGCCGAGAGCAGCACCAGATGGTGCGCCGACGAGCCGCAAATGCCGATCCACGAGCCGGCAATGGAAAGGATCTTGTCGTGCTCGCCCTTGTAGCTGCGCGCCAGGCGGGTGTCGCCGAAGGTGGTGAGGCCGTCGGCGGCGATCGCCACTTCGTCCCCCTTCTTGACTACGGTGAGCGTGGTCACAACATGCTTCTCCGCATGTCGGCCAGCAGCGCCGCGACATAGACGTTGAAGCGGGTCGCCAGGGCGCCGTCGATGACGCGATGATCCGCGGTGAGCGACAGCGGCAGGGTCAGGCGCGGCATGAATTGCTTGCCGTCCCAGACCGGCTTCATGGCCGACTTGCTGACGCCGAGAATCGCCACTTCGGGCGCGTTCACGATCGGCGCGAAGTAGGTGCCGCCGATGCCGCCGACGCTGGAAATGGTGAAGCAGGCGCCCTGCATGTCGGCCGGCTTGAGCTTGCCTTCGCGCGCCTGCTTGGCCAGTTCGCCGGTTTCCCGGGCCAGTTCGAAGACGCCCTTGGCGTCGGCATTCTTGATCACTGGAACGACGAGGCCGTTCGGCGTGTCGGCGGCGAAGCCGATGTTGAAATACTTCTTCAGCACCAGATTGTCGCCGTCGATCGAGGCATTGAACTCGGGGTACTTCTGCATCGCCTTGACACAGGCCTTGATCAGGAAGGCAAGCATGGTCAGCTTAGTGTTACCCGAACCCGCCGACTTGTCGCCCGACTTCTCGTTCTCCTTGTTGATCTGCACACGGAAGGCTTCGAGCTCGGTGATGTCGGCGTCTTCGTGATAGGTGACGGCCGGGATCATGGCCCAGTTGCGCGACAGGTTGGCCCCGGAAATCTTCTTGATGCGCGACAGCGGCTGCACCTCGATCGCACCGAATTTCGAAAAATCGATCTTCGGCCAGGGCAACAGGTTCAGGCCACCCTCGCCGCCGCCGGAAGGAGCGACGGCCGGCGCCGGCGGCGCGCTGAGCACGCCCTTGACGTAGGCCTGGACGTCGGTCTGCAGGATGCGTCCCTTGGGGCCGCTGCCCTTGACCTTGGCCACATCGACGCCGAGATCGCGGGCAAAACGGCGCACCGATGGACTGGCATGGGACGCCTGGCCCGGCAGCCGGTCGGCCGCCGTCGGCATGGCCATGCGCGGTGGCGCGGCAATCAGTTCGGCATCGCCGGGACGGAAATCCGCGGCGGGAGCGGCGCCCTGAGGCGCCACGGCGACCACCGGATTCGCTGCCGCTGCCGCCGCCGCGGGCGCCGCCGTCGGCGCGGGACGGGCCGCCATCGGCGCGGCGCCGGCGCCGACTGCCACGAGCGCCAGCAAGACGCCTTCGGCGACCTTGTCGCCGACCTGCACCTTCAATTCCTGAACGACTCCGGACACCGGACTGGGAATGTCCATGGTCGCCTTGTCCGACTCCAGTGTCATCAGCGAATCCTCGGCCTTGACCGCGTCACCGACCTTGACCAGCAGTTCGATGATGGGCACGTCCTTGAAGTCGCCGATATCCGGTACTTTCACTTCGACAATCGTGCTCATGGCTTAAACCTTCACGGGGTTGGGCTTGTTCGGATCGAGGCTGTATTTGGCAATCGCCTCGGCCACCTGGGTCCGCTTCACCTGACCGTCGTCGGCCAGCGCGGAAAGCGCTGCCACGGTGATCCAGTGGCGATCGACCTCGAAGAAGTGGCGCAGCCTTTCGCGCGTGTCCGAGCGGCCGAAGCCGTCGGTACCCAGCACGGTGAAGTGGCGCGGCACCATCGCGCGGATCTGCTCGGCGAAGGCACGGACGTAATCGGTGGCGGCGATCACCGGTCCGCGCGTCTCGGCCAGGCAGGCCGCGACATGCGGCACACGCTGCTTGTCCGCCGGATGCAGCAGATTCCAGCGCGCGCAGTCCTGGCCGTCGCGCGCCAACTCGTTGAAACTCGGGCACGACCAGAGATCGGCTTCGATCCCCCAGTCCTGCTTCAACAGATCGGCGGCCGCGATCGTTTCCATGAAGATGGTTCCCGAGCCGAGCAATTGCACGCGCGGGCCATTCGACGCGGCACCCTTGCGAAACTGGTACATACCTTTGAGAATTCCAGGTGCGGCATCGGCCGGCATCGCGGGATGCTCGTAGTTTTCGTTCATCACCGTCAGGTAATAGAACACGTCTTCCTGGTCGCTCACCATGCGGCGCAGGCCGTCCTGGACGATGACAGCGACTTCGTAGGCAAAGGTCGGATCGTAGGAAACGCAGTTGGGCACGGTACCGGCCAGCACCTGGGAATGCCCGTCCTCGTGCTGCAGGCCTTCGCCGTTGAGCGTCGTGCGTCCGGCGGTGCCGCCCACCAGGAAACCGCGCGCACGCTGATCGCCGGCGGCCCACACCAGGTCCATGGTGCGCTGCATGCCGAACATCGAGTAGCAGACGTAGACCGGGATCATCTGCACGGCGTGCGTCGAATAACTGGTACCGGCAGCGATCCAGTCGGCCATGGCGCCGGCTTCGTTGATGCCTTCCTGCAGGATCTGGCCGGTCTTGGTTTCCTTGTAGAACATCATCTGGTCGGCATCCTGCGGCACGTAGTTCTGGCCGTCCTGGTTCCAGATGCCGATCTGGCGGAACAGGCCTTCCATGCCGAAAGTGCGGGACTCGTCGACCACGATCGGCACCACCCGCTTGCCGATGATCTTGTCCTTGAGCATGACGTTGAGGCCGCGCACGAAGGACATCGTGGTGGAGAATTCGCGGCCTTCGCCGCCGGCCTTCAGCAATGCATCGAAGGCCGCCAGCGGCGGCACCGGCAGGGATTCGGCCTTGCGCCGGCGGGCAGGCAGGTAGCCGCCCAGCGCCATGCGCCGCTCGCGCATGTAGTTGAGCTCTGTCGATCCCTCCGGGAACGTGAGATAGGGCAGTTTTTCCAGGTCCTGGTCGCTGACCGGCAGCTTGAAGCGATCGCGGAAGGCCTTGACCGAGGTGGTGCCCATCTTCTTCTGCTGATGGGTGATGTTCTGCGCTTCGCCGGCCTCGCCCATGCCGTAGCCCTTGATGGTCTTGGCCAGGATCACGGTCGGCTGGCCCTGGTGTGCGACCGCCGCCGCGTAGGCCGCGTAGACCTTGTGCGGATCGTGACCGCCGCGGTTCAGGCGCCAGATGTCGTCATCGGACCAGTTCGCCACCAGCTTCGCCAGTTCCGGATACTTGCCGAAGAAGTGCTGGCGCACATAGGCGCCGTCCTTCGACTTGAAGGTCTGGTAGTCGCCATCGACGCATTCCATCATGCGCTGGCGCAACAGGCCGGTCTTGTCCTGCGCCAACAGGGGATCCCAGTAGCTCCCCCAGATTACCTTGATCACGTTCCAGCCGGCGCCGCGGAAATCGGATTCCAGTTCCTGGATGATCTTGCCGTTGCCGCGCACCGGCCCGTCGAGGCGCTGCAGGTTGCAGTTGATGACGAAGATCAGGTTGTCGAGACGCTCGCGCCCGGCCATGCCGATCGCGCCCATCGATTCCGGCTCATCCATCTCGCCGTCGCCCATGAAGGCCCAGACCTTGCGGCCGTCGGTGGGGATCAGCTCGCGATGCTGCATATATTTCATGAAGCGCGCCTGGTAGATCGCCTGCAAGGGCCCGAGACCCATCGATACGGTGGGGAACTGCCAGAAGTCGGGCATCAGCCAGGGATGGGGATAGCTGGAAAGGCCCTTGCCATCGACCTCGCGGCGGAAGTTGTCCATCTGCTCCTCGGTCAGGCGGCCGAGCATGAAGGCGCGCGCATAGACGCCGGGCGCCGAATGCCCCTGCGACAACACCAGGTCGCCGCCGTGGCCATCGGTCGGCGCATGCCAGAAGTGGTTGAAACCGATGTCATAGAGCGTGGCCGCCGAGGCATAGCTGGCGATGTGGCCGCCGAGGCCTGAATCGTCCTTGTTGGCGCGCAACACCATGACCAGCGCATTCCAGCGTGCGTAGTCGCGAATCTTCTGTTCCAGCTCGTAGTCGCCCGGCGTCACCGGCTGCTGGTCGGCGGGGATCGTGTTGGTGTATTCGGTGGTGGCGCTGTAAGGAATGTTGATGCCCGTCTGGTGACCCAGCGCGATCAATTGTTCGAGCAGGAAATGCGCGCGCTCGGGGCCTTCGTGGGCAATCACGGCTTCGAGTGCGTCGAGCCATTCACGGGTTTCCTGCGGATCGGCATCAGCGGATGCAAGCGGGGTCGCGGCTGGAAAATTGTTCGCAGCGGACATGGCATCTCCTCCTTGTGAGAGTTGTATTGGAGTCCGCCGGACCTGATCCCAACGGACCTCATTTTAGTTGCGGCCGCTTCGCTTAACGCCGATCAAACTGGCGTTAGCCTGCACTGAAACGTCGCTACGCTGGTTTTCGCAGGATAGACCTAGTTTATGATTCGGCGCACCGCGAATGTTTCGCATTGTAAAATAGCCATTCACAATACGCAATACGTACTTTCCCCAATAGAAGTGCCTCCCGGTTTCCGGGCTCCGACGCAGCAATCCAATTTTTGTCCGGCGCGGCCGGCGCGCGTCATCGCGAGTGGAACTTCACCACCGCGCGCCCATCGGCAATCTGCCTCGGCTCCGGCTTCCAGGCATGGCCATAGACGATTTCGAAGCTGGCCGGCAGACGCCCTGCGGCATCCCGCGGCCAGACGCCGAACAAGCGGCGCCAGTCGCGCCAGCCCTGGCGGCCGAGCAATTCGTCGCGCACGCCAAGATGGCGTTGGTCGGCGAGAAAGGCACGCGGCGTCGCGTAGCTCAGCGCGATCATCTCCATGTCCATCACCGGATCGCCAAAGCCGGCGGCAACCAGCATGTCGCCCAGGTCGTGCATGTCGAGGAAGCGTTTCACCGTGTCGCCGGCGCCGACTGTTGCCGCAGCCTCACGCAACTGCTTCAGCGTGTCGGGGCCGAGGGTGGCAAAACTCAGCAGACCGCCGACTTCCAGCACGCGGTGCAGCTCGCGCAGGGCAGGCAGCGGATCGTCCAGCCAGTGCAGCATCAGGTTGGACCAGACCAGGCCCAGAGTATTGGCGGCCAGCGGCAAGGCCCGCACATCGGCATTGACCAGCCGCGGGCCGCGCCCCGTCAGCCGCTGCAGGCGCGGCGCGCGGCGGCGCACGGCGCGCAGCATGGGCAGGGCGTAGTCGACGGCGAGCGGCAAAGCCTTGCCGTAGCGTTGCTGCAAATCACGAATGCCGTCACCGGTGGCGCAGCCGATGTCGGCCACGCGCTGCGGGGCGATCTTTACCAAGTCGAGGCGGGCCGCCATGCGAGCACCCACTTCGCGGGCGAGGACGGCGGCCGAGTCGTAGGTTTCCGCAGCTCCGGCGAAGTCGCTGCGCACGACGGTATTAGGCGGCCTTGAGTCCCAGGCGGGCGAACAAGGCTTCGTCGCGATCGGCTTCCGGATTGGCGGCGGTCAGCAACTTGTCGCCATAGAAAATCGAATTGGCACCGGCCAGGAAGCACAGCGCCTGCAACTCGTCGCTCATTTCCTGGCGCCCCGCGGAAAGCCGCACCATCGAGCCGGGCATGGTGATGCGCGCCACGGCGATGGTACGCACGAACTCGAAGGGGTCGAGCGGCGGCGCGTTTTCCAGCGGCGTGCCGGGCATCGGCACCAGTTCGTTGATCGGCACCGACTCGGGCGGCGGGTTCATGTTGGCCAGTTCGACCAGCAAGGACGCGCGCTGGCGGCGCGTTTCGCCCATGCCGACAATGCCGCCGCAGCAGACCTTGATGCCGGCCTCGCGCACCTTGTCGATGGTATCGAAGCGTTCGCTCTGGGCATGGGTCTTGATCACCTCGCCGTAGAACTCCGGCGCGGTATCCAGATTGTGGTTGTAGTAGTCGAGTCCGGCGGATTTCAGACGTTCGGCCTGGCCGTCCTTGAGCATGCCGAGCGTGACGCAGGTTTCCAGCCCGAGCGCCTTGACCGCACCGATCATGTCGGTGACGCGATCGAGATCCTTGTCCTTCGGCCCACGCCAGGCGGCGCCCATGCAGAAGCGCGTCGCGCCCTTGTCCTTGGCGGCTTGCGCCGCTTCGACGACGGCATCGACTTCGAGCAAGGCCTCGCGCTGCGCCTCGCCGTGATGCGCCGACTGCGAACAATAGCCGCAATCCTCGGAACACCCACCGGTCTTGATCGACAGCAGGGTCGAGCGCTGCACGGCGTTGGCGTCGTGGTTCTGCCGGTGCACTTCCTGGGCGCGGAACAGCAGGTCGTTGAAGGGCAGTGCGAACAGGTCGAGCAGCGCCTCGGTGGCCCAGCGCAGGGTGGGAACAGGCGCAGGCGCGACGGTTTGGGGGGTGGCGGTGGCAGTCATCGCAGAGGACTCGCTAGAATGCGGGAAGGCGCGCATCTTGGTGGAAGGAGCCGGCCTTGTCAATTGCAGCGAAACTGGCGACGGCGGCGAGCGGCTGCGTCGCCGCCCTGCTGCCGCAGGACTGCTTGCTGTGCGCCAGCCCGAGCGGCGACGGCTTGCTGTGTTCGGCGTGCATGATCGGCCTGCCCCGTCTGACGGCCGAGCGCTGCCCGGTCTGCGCGCTGCCGACCCCCGCCTCAAGTGTCTGCGGCGCCTGCCTGAAGCGGCCGCCGCATTTCGATGCCACGCAGGCGGTATTTCGTTACGAGTTTCCCGTCGATCGACTGATCCAGTCGCTGAAATACGCTCACCGTCTCGCCAGCGCCGACTTCCTCGGACGGGTCCTGGCGCAGACTGCGGCGACGTGCCGCCCCGACCTGATACTGCCGGTGCCTCTGGCGACGGCGCGACTCGCCCAGCGCGGCTTCAATCAGGCCCTTGAGATCGCCCGGCCGCTGGCTCGCGGGCTCGGCGTCCCGCTGGAGATCGACCGCATCCATCGCCGTCGCGACACCACGCCGCAGGCCAGCCTGCCCTGGAAGGAAAGGGCCTCCAACATTCGCCACGCCTTTGCCTGCAATCTTGAATTGACGGGAATGACGATACTGCTGGTTGACGACGTCATGACCACCGGCGCCACGCTCGACGAATTGGCGCGGACGCTCAAGGCCCATGGCGCGGCGCGCGTGGAAAACCATGTGCTGGCGCGTGCCCTGAAGGAATGACGGCGGCTGTACAATCGGCTTTCATCGAGTACAAATAGATAGCCATGGCGCTTCGCGATCCGGTCGACAAAAACCTGCAACGCATGGAAGGACGGCGTTTTGCCGCGCGTTGCGAGGCGCAGATATCGTCCATCGAACGTGCCGATACCCTGCGCGAGGTGTCCCGCCTGGCGACTTCGTTGGTCCTGCCCTACGCCATCACGGACGACTACACGGCGCGGGACGCCCTGCGCCAGGTGGAGACCCGCGCCGAAGACCGCGCGCGGGAACTGATCCTGGAACAGATCCATCAATTTTCGCGTGCCGAGGATAGCCAGCGCGAGAAGCACAAGCGGGCGATCCTGGATACATGGGCCAATCTCACCGGCCCGCTGGGGCATTTGCGCACCTGGGCGCAAAACAAGCTCACCGCCGCAGAGCAGCAGCAGGCCACCTAGTCGACGTGGCGGTTCGCCGCGTTGCCGCGAATACTTGCTAGCGCATCCGCTGTTCGATGTGCTGCGCCAGATCGGCGGGCAAACCAGGCAACGCGCGCGCTTTCTGATAAGCCTCGCGCGCTTCCGCGGCTTTCCCGGCGGCTTCGAGTGCGATGCCCAGGCCTGCCCACCATCGACCTTCATTGGGTGCCAGGCGCGTCGCCGCCTGGTAACGCTCAACCGCTTCCGCCGTGCGGCCGACACGATTCAGCAGCGCGGCGGCGAATCCCTGATACTCGGCACTGCGCTCGCCGGATGCCGCATGCTTCAACAGCAGGTCGAGCGCCGCCGGTACCTGGCTGCGCTCGACTTTCAACCGCGCCAAGGCGAGCGTCGAAGCCAGGCGCACCGGAGGCAATTCCACTCCCTTGCGCAGCAATTCTTCCGCATCGTCGAATCGCTTCGCGTCGATCAGCAGTCCGGCCAGCGTCTGGCGCGCCGCGGCATGCTCCGGGTAGTCCTCCAGCGCCCCGCGATAGCGGCCTGCCGCCTCGTCGAGATGGCCCTGGCGCTGCGCCAGAACGCCGCGCTTGTACTCGAGTTCGGCACGCTCCGCGGGCGGCGGCAGACGCGACTGCTTGTCGATTCGAGCTTCGCCGGCAACACGAGGCTCCTGGGGCAGAGCGACCACCGGCGGCCGCGACGGGGCGACGGCGGCCGGCGGCTCCTGCGGCTTTGGTGGATTCGATGATTTCTGCGTCTTCGGTGTTGCGGCCTTGCGTGGTGGCGCGGCAGCAATCATTGGCGTGGATAACTCGTCGTCCAAACGCAAGGACGGCAAGCCAGGACTTGCCGCCGGCGCGGGCGTGGCTGTCCGAGGCGCTTGACCGGGCAAAGCTGTCGGCGCAACCGGCAGGACAGGAACGGGCGCGGCGGCGGGGACAGGAGCGACTGGAGTTGCCGGTGTGGCTGACGCCGCCGGTGCGGCTGGAGCCGCCGCAACTACCGGCCCGATCGGAGCAGTCGCCCCGGACGGGATTGCCGCGGCTTCGAGTACCGCCTGCGCTGCCGCCTGCAGGGGAACACTCGGCGGCGGCGTTGCCGGAACCACTGGGGCAAGCGGTGGCGCGGACACGGGGCCGGCTGCCAGCGGTGGCTTGGACAACAGTTGCAGACTGCCGGTTTGAGTGCCATACCAAGCCGCAGCCAGGCCCGCGGCAACCAGGACGAGGCCGAGCAAGATCGTCGAACGCGTGACGCGACCGGTCCGCTGCACGGCCAGCGGCGTCACCGCTGCGGGGATCCCGGAACGTTCGCCGTCGCCGGCATGGCGCGCATCCAGATCGCGCAGCATTTTGTTGATCAGGCTCATCTTGTCACCGTTGCCACCAGTGCAGCGTGGGCAGTCCTTCGGTATCGCGCGCCGCCAGGGTGACGTGGGCGTTGCTCACTTTGTTCTTGCCCTCGCCATAGGCAAGCAGCATGGCCTTGTGCGCCAGCACGTTGACCACCCGCGGCGTGCCGCTTGACAGACGGAACAACAGGCGCGCCGTGGCCGGCGCAAACAGATCGCCATCGCGATGACCTGCCACGCGCAGGCGATGCGACAGGTAATGCATGATTTCGGTTGGCTTCAAGCCGGGCATCCGGTAGTGGAACACGATGCGCTGGCGCAATTGCCGCACGGCAGGATTGGCCAGCTTGTGGTCGAGTTCGTACTGGCCGAACATGACGATCTGGATCAGCTTGCGTTTTTCCGTTTCGAGATTGGACAGCAGGCGCAAGGCTTCCAGGCTTTCCAGCGGCATCGACTGCGCTTCGTCGATGCACACCACCACCGTCTTGTTTTGCGCGGCGATGTCGAGCAGGTGCTGATTGAGATTCTTCACCAGGTGAAACTGGTAGTCGAGGCCTTCGAGCTTGAGGCCGAGTTCCTCGGCGATCGCCAGCAACAGGATGCGCGGCTCCAGCATCGGGTTCGGCAGGTAGGCCACCACATGATCGCCGTTCAGCGCGGAAAGGAAACGGCGGCACAGCAGCGTCTTGCCGGTGCCGACTTCGCCGGTGATCTTGATGAAACCCTCGCCAGTGCTGAGGCCGATCAGCAAGGTGTTAAGCGCGGCCTGGTGAGCATCTGCAGAATAGATGAAACTGGTGTCCGGGGTCAGGCCGAATGGAAATTCCTTGAGACCGAAATGGGTGAGATACATGGCCGACACCACCCTACTGGACCGGCCTGGAGCCGGGCTGGTAGCTCTGGATCCGTTCTCTGGCGTCCTTGATATCCTGCGTCCAGGCCCGGTCGTTGTCGATCACGGTCGGCTTGATCAGGATCACCAGTTCGCGCTTGCGCAGCGAGGAGGCGCGCTGACCCAGCGCGTTGACCGCGGCGCCGCTGGCGCCCGGCAGTTGCGAGCGGTCGGAGGACTGCTCCTGCCGCATCAGGCCGCCGATAGCCACGATGTTGCCGTCCTGGGCCCGCACGATCGAATCGGTCTCGTTGATGCTGCTGGCCGCCAGCGGCAGGATGTAGGTGCCCAGCGCACCGAGGTTGATGGTCTTCTCCTTTTCCACCACGGTACTGACCGCCGGATGCACGTGCAGGATGATGTTGCCGTCCTCGTCGATCTGCGGCGTGACATCGAGCGAAATGCCCGAAAAGTAGGGCTGCAGGGTCACGCTCGGCGACGACACCGAGCCGGTCGTCGTGGTCGTGGTCGACGACGTGACGTTGGTCACGAACAGTTCGTCGGTACCCACCTTGAGCACCGCCTTCTGGTTGTTGAGCGTGGCGATGCGCGGCGACGACAACACCGAGACACTGCCCTGGGTTTCGAGAAAATTCAGCAGCGCGGCGAAATTCGAGGTCTGGAAGGCCAGGCCGATAAAGCCCTTGCCCAGCAGCGAGGCGGCGATCGAGCCGAACTGTCCCGGCGTCACCGAGAGTGTCGGCGTCGCCGCCGAGCCGATGGTCTGCGCCGTGCCTGCGCCCGCTGCAAGCGTCGCGCCCGACTGCGCGATGCCGACACCGGAATAGCTGTTCGCCCCGCTCCTGAAAGCGCCCCAGTTGACGCCCGCCTGGAAGTCCTCCGACAGGGTCACATCGATGATCTTGGCCTCCAGCATGACCTGCCGCTCGGCAACCAGTTGGGTCGCCTTGAGATATTTCTCGACGTTGCGCAATTCGTTCGGCAGGGCGCGCACCAGCACCACCCCGGACGAGGGATTGACGACCACGCTGCGCCCCTGGGCGTTGCCGACTATGGTCGCCAGCGCGCGACTCAGGTCGCCCCAGAAGTCGCTGTCGGTGCTCATGCTGACCCGGCTGGTGTCATTGCCACGTGCGGCGCTCGCCGTGCCGGTGCCGGCCGGCACGGTCTGGCCGGTGGTCGGCGTCGAGGTGGACGTGCTCCCCGTGCCGCTCGCCGTCATCGAACTGCCGGTGACGCGCAAATCGCTGCTGCCCTGGCGCCGGCTGGACAGGTAATTGATCTGGAAGACGCGGGACGTCATCGTGTTGGGCTCGATGAAAATGCGCCGGCCCTGAACGCGGAACTCGTAGCCGTAGAGTTCCCGGATCGTGTCGAGCGCCTCCATGACGGTCACGTCCTTGAGATTGACCGTCAGGCTGCCGCTGACGTCGGGCGGCAGCAGCATGCTGTAACGGGTGCCCGATACCAGGGCCATGAAGACTTGCGTGGCCGGTGCATTGACCACCGAAAGGTCAAAACGCGCCTCTGACACGGCGGGGTCGATTGCGGCCTGCGGCGCCAGTGGTGGCATCAGCGACTTGTCGGTCAGGTCCGGCGGCGGCGCCTTGCGCTCAGTTGCGGATTTCAGCAGGACATCGTCGATCTGGCCGAGCACCTCGGTAGCGGGACGCTGAGGCGCAGCACAACCGGCCATGGCAAGCGCCAGGAGCAGGGACATCCGGCCGACATGGATTGCGCGTTTCATTTCTCCGCGCTTCCCTTCGGCCGTCGTTTCGTCTCGACCGCCTGTTTCACCGGCAGCTTTTCTATTGCCGGCGTCAGCTTGATGACTTCGCGCCCGCTGGCTCCCTTCAACACAACTTCGCTTTCGGTGATTTTCACCACCCGCTTGTCGCCCAGCGTGGCGCCGACTTCGAGGTGCTGGCCGTTGATCACCGCGATCGACTTGCCGCCGGGTCGCAGGATGACCGTCTGCACACCGCTCCCGACCGGCGCAGCAGGCCCGGTGCCGGGCACCGGAGCCGCCGGAATATCCGCCGGGCGCGTCGGATCCGGCATCTGGGCCAGCACCGGTCCCACCGCGATGACGGCCGTCAACAGAAAAGGGACGTGTTGGCGGCGAGTCATACAATCAGCCAATTCCTGTCGAAGCTCAAGGTGTAGACCCGCAGTGTCATGATGTTGCGCGGATACTTTTCCACCGTCAGGTTGACGCTGTTCCACATCACGCGCTGCGGCATGCGTTCGACGGCCGCCAGGTAGTTCAGCAAGTCGTTGTAACCGCCCGCCAGCCTGAGCTCGATGCCGTGCTGGTAGATGCCCTCCGCCGTGCCTGACGCCGCCCCCCCTTGCGCGAGCTTGTCCTTTGCCACGGGCGCCGCTGCGCCCGCAGGCGCTTCGCTCTTTTCCACCCCAATGGCAGCGCCTACCTGCGTCGCCGGCAAGGTTTTCAGACCGAGCAATTCGATGGCGCGGTTGCCGGCCAGCAGTCCTTCGAGAAAAGCCTGCATGCGTGCCGGCGGTACCATGCCCGCCTCGAAACTCGCGAGACGCTCGCTGACCGCAGTCAGCTCTTGCCTGATCTGCGCCAAGCGGCGCCGGTTGGCGGCATCCGGATCGACGCTTTGTGCCTTGAGCATGGCCATTTGGGCCAGTTGCTGCGCGAGTTGCGCGCGCGCCGCCGCCTCCACCCGACTCGCGCTGCGGCCCTTGACCAGCAAGGGATCGATGCCGAAATTGAACATCAGGAAGCCGCCACCGAACACCAGCGCCGCGGCGACGATGATGCGTTCACGGCGCGTAAGCGCGGCGAATTTCCCGCACCACTGTGCCCATTTGGCGGCCAACGCTTTCATCGCTTGGCCTCCTTCGCCTCGACCAACCTGGGCATCAGGACAAAATCGATCGGACCCACAGCGGAAGTCGGCGCCGACGGCACGGCGGCAGCCGGCGTCGGGTCGCCGCGATTCATGCTCAATGCGGCAAAGCTGCGCCCCTGAAAAGCCGCTTCGGTGCCGAGGCGATGAATGTAGTCAGGCAGGGCGGCAGGATTCAGCATCCTGCCGCGAATTTCCATGTCATTGCCGCCGGAGCCGATGGTAAAACCCGTCAGCCACAGGCCTTGCGGCGTCTGGCGGGCAAAGCCCCGCAGATACTCGGCAAAGCCGCCGGTGTTGCCGATCGCTCCGCTTTCCAGCAGGCGCGCGATGTCGCCGCGACGACGCAGCAAGCCTTCGGCACTTTCCAGTTCGGCGACGAGTTGCGCATTGGGCTTGCGCGCAGTCGCCGCCTTGGTCGCTGCCTCGACTTGGTCCTTGGCCGACTTCAGTTGCGCCTCCGCGGTCGCCGCTGCCGCGCCGCGCCGCGCCGCATCCTGCCAGGCCCAGCCGCCCGCAGCCGCCAGCGCGGCGTAGCACGTCACGGTGGCCAGTACCACGTTGCCCAGCGTAAGCAGATCACGTTGCTTGAGAAAGCGCGGATGATAAAGATTGATCTGGGCACTCATGCCGCCGTTGACTCTTCGCGCAGGGCGCCGCCGATGGCGCGCAAGCATTGAAACTGCCGGACCGGATCGAGCAGGACCGGCGCTGCGGCGAGGTCCAGCACTCCAGAAACGTCAAGGGGCGCCACAGGAAGCGTCAGGTTGGCGCGCAGGTAGTCGAGAAATCCCTCGACCCCCGGAATCGGCGCCACGAGAATTTGCGAAAGGGTGACCGCGCTGTAGACGCGGTCGAAATTGTCCAGCGAGCGCTGCACATCCAATGCGATGCGCTCAAACAGCATGTCGCGACGCTCGGGGTCTGCCGAGGCTAGCTGCCTTGCGGGAATTTCGACATGACGAACCACCAGCAACTCGCCGTTCTGGGTAAAGGTCAGCAGACCTTCGTCGTCGTCAAAGATCAGGGTGGCCAGGCCGCGCCCTCCCTCCTCGAACAAGGCCGCCAGGTTGCGTTGCGACATTTCGGGCAGATCGATCGCCGCCAGCGGCACCTTGGCCGCTTGAAATGCCTGAACCAAGGGAGCAATGGTCGACTCGGGCGACAACGCGGCAAATATCTGCGGCGAACGCCCGTCGGATGGGATCGGCAGCAAATCGATGGCTGCGGTATCGACCGGAAACTCGACCTGGTCCTTGAGTTTCCAGCGCACCACTTCACGTGCCTCTTCGGGCGGGCCAGCGACGGCATCCGTCTGGATCAACTGGTATTTGCCGTGCCGAAGCAGCACCGTGCAGCGATAACGGCTGAGTCGCATCGGTTTCTTCAAGGCGGCCAAAGTCGCCGCTTCGTCGACACCCGGTTCGATCGAATCGGCCAGCACGACCAGAGGCTTGCGCCCCGACTCGCGCCGCACATGAATGAAGTCAACCCGCCCCTCCCGCATCGCGATGGATAGCCAGCCCTGCTCGGCACTTGGTTTGAAGAACATTTGCACTAGACGCATCGAGACCCATTTTTTCTCCGACTATACTTATCGAAGGAGATAGGCCAAGCGTGGATTTCAGGGGAGAAGAGTGTGCAATTGAAGGGTTCGCGAGTGGTCTCGAACATTTAGGCGCACCCGAGGAAAGGCGCCGCACCGATCGGGAGGCATCAAGCGCCGTTGGCGCGCTTCCCTATTTGTCTAAACTCAGTTGCCAAAGCGGCACAAGTTCCGGAAACTCCTGTGCGCCTTTCGCAAGTTCCTCGGTGGTTGCCGCCCGTTCCGCGGGGAAGGCGCGTAAAACCGCCACCGCAAGCTTGCGTGCCTCGGCGTGGCGCCCAGCGATGGCGAGTTGCATGGTGCAACGCGTAAGCAATGAACGGGCCGGCGCAAGACGGATGCCGCGTTCGCAGAGGTCGGCGCGATCACGCGCCTGTTGTCGACTCGGCTCGGCCAGAATGGTGAACCCCAGCAAGGCCCAGGGCGAGAGCACGGATTCATGAAGTATCTGGACCATGCGATCCATGGATATGCGCCAGGCACGTTCCCGGTCCGGATGCGCTGCCAACGGAAAATTGGACGCCGCCTCGATTCTGGAATAGTCGGTGCGCAGATTGGACAATATGACGGTGCCCCCCAACGCGGCAAGGATAAGGTAGAAGGCGACACGGCGTCCGGCGAGGGGCGCCGCTCTGCGATTGTCGGTAGCCCCAAGCAGGAGCGCCGTCGGCCCGAGGAAATAGCTGTACCAGAGCGGATACTCGAGCAGCGAATGCACGGCACCCATCCCCAGCACCGCCGCACACCAGGCATGCTCCAGTCGCCATGGCTGGCGAAGAAAGTGTTTGGCCCACAGCACCAACAAAAAAATCACCGCCGCCGCGACCGGAACGCCAAACTCCACGAATACCTGCAGGATAATGTTGTGCGCGTGCTCCGCGACCATGAAGCGCTCTTCGCCGGTGCGGCCGGCAGCGGCCACAAAACTCGCCCAGGGATAATTTCCGACGCCCTGCCCCAGCCACGGGTGGTCGACAAATGCCGACCATGCAGTGCGCAGAATCGCCAAACGGATGCTGGACCCGGACACCTCTTGGTAGAGTCGATCGCCGGCCATGGCGCTACCACCGGCCTTGATGGCCATGCTGCCAACATCAGGCGAAGACAAAATACCGCCAAGCCACACCCAAAAATCGGGAACGCGCGGTGCTGCCCAGGCACCCACAAAGTTCAGAACGACCAGCACCGGCAGCAACATGGCAGCGTCGGCTACCAGCCGGGCTGCCGGCCCCTGCGGGTCACGGCGATGCGCCCATGCCAGCGCGGCCAACAGCACCAGCGGATAGAGAAACACACTGCGCGAGCCGCTGAGCACGCTGCCGAATCCGAGCAGCAGGACCAACAGCCAGAGCAGGCGGCGCGACAGCCGAGCCCGGCCGCACAGGTAGAACGCCGACGCAATGCCCAGCCAGGAAAAATGCGCATGATGGTTGACCTGACCAAGATTGGCGTAAATGGCACCGCTACTGTTTGGAAATATCCATGGCATTTCATGGGCAACGCCCAGCCACTGCATCAGGGCCACTACCGCTCCAATCAGCGCGGCGAGCGCCACGGCGCCTGCAAGAACATTCGCAAGACGGACCAGACCGAGAGTGTCGGCAAGGTGGCGTCCCAACACCAGCAACAGACCGGCCCAGAGCAGATAGACCGCGAACAACAGTCCGACTTGTGGAAATACCAGACGACCGAGCGCGAACTGAACCAGCAAGGCGGCCAGCAGCAGGGCGGGAATGAGCAACTGCTGCGGCAGCACCAGGTGGCCACGGGCAGCAA
Source organism: Rhodocyclales bacterium RIFCSPLOWO2_02_FULL_63_24 (assembly GCA_001828935.1). Lineage (GTDB taxonomy): Bacteria > Pseudomonadota > Gammaproteobacteria > Burkholderiales > Rhodocyclaceae > Sulfuritalea. The sequence goes on along the minus strand of MHZX01000131.1, from coordinate 8,548 downwards.
CTAGCCCAACGACGACAGCCGCCAAACCGAGCGCACCTGCCCACCACTCACCCCAGAAACTGGCGATGGGGTCGGTATGGAAGGGCAAAAGAAATGGCCCGCTCACCATCAAGGCAAGCAGGCCTATGCTGATTCTGATCGGTGGATGAAAACCTATCCTAGCTCCCCACCCCGGGAATCACTCCCGAGCCACCGTCGCACCAACGCCGACTTTCAATTGTCGACTGGCACTAAACCACACCAAGTTCGGTTAGTGCCCCTCTCAGACTAAACCGAAACTGAGCTTAGCTATCGCATGGAACCTTGACAGTAGAGGTCTTCGTCTGCCCAGAGTCGATGCACTGAATCGTGCAATCGGACGATCCGCTTGAACATGTCGGAGTGTTGGAGATGGTACATCCCGACGGCAAAGCACCACCTTGCACGACAGCTACATTACATGCAGTCGCTGCAGTAACGCTTGAACCGGCAGCCTTGTTCTGCGCATATAAAATCGCGGCGCCACCAGCCACTGCACCCGCAACCCCTTCTGCTTTGGCAGTTACCGCGTCACTCGACAAATCCACAAACTTCGGCAGCGCCGTCGCCGCCAGAATTCCGAGAATTACTATCACGACGATCAATTCGATCAGGGTAAAACCTTTACTAAGGGATTTCATGGCGCTCTCCTAAATCATTCTTGAACAAATCATAGATGGCTAACAACCTGTTGTCACTACCGTAATTACGGGAGCCACAATCACCGTACCCGATAGGGTTGCTTCCTGATAGCTGATCCTGCAATTGGGGATCGTGCCGCCGGCCACATCGTAGGTCCGCGTGGTTCCGGTGCCGCCCGCGGTCAAGCCATCCGCAGCCAGATTAAGGGCGGCGGCGACTTCTATCCCCGCTGCCGTCGCGGCGGGATAGCGATTGACGATGTCGACCATGATGCCGTCCATATTGACCTTGGGCGGAACCGAAGCGCAATTGGTTGGAGTAGCGCTGGGGGCGGTACCGGCAACGTCCAACTCGCAACGCGAACGCGCCAGCGCCACCGCAGAACGGATCGAGCCATAGATCGCGTTGGCCTTGGCGATGCGCGCGTCGCGCTGGGCGTCGATCAGGCGCGGCAGGGCCACCGCCGCGAGAATGCCAATGATGGTAATCACGATCACCAGTTCGATAAGTGTGAAGCCGCGTGCGGGCGAAGCGTTCCGCCCTGGAATCAGGGTCATGGGGCAGTTCCGTTTACTTGCGGTCAAAAGTAGCATGTATGTCTTAAGTCAGTCACCCAAATACCGGCACTACTAACGCTCAGTTTAGGCCAACGAGGCTGGCACCGATCGTTCTTCCCGAGGAATCCTGCCTGGCGACATAGCGCCAGCGCAGTTCCTCGGCGCCGCCGAAGGCCCCTCGCAGACGCGGCAGGTAGGCGAGTTCGCGAAGAATGGGATCATAGGCCCACTCTCCTGACGCCTGCGGCGACCTGGCGCCTGCATTGAACCCTCGCGGTCGATGACCGAGGAAGTCGATCGGACTGGCCTGCGCCACTTCGAGAATACGCTCTTCCTCGCCACGCATGATGTGCTCGCCTATCGCCAATTGGATGCCGACGCGGATGTTGCGCACGGTGAGATCGACTTCCGTACGCTCCGCGTCGGCCTCAATCGCGTTCAGGCGCGCCAGCAAGGCGGCGGCGAGAATGCCGAGGATCGTCACCACTATGGCGAACTCGAACTTGCTGGCGCCGCGCTGACGCTTCATGTCACTTTTTCATGGACACCTTGCCCAGGTCCCACAGGGGCAGGAAGATGCCGAGCGCGAGGATCAGGACCATGATGCCCAGCGAAACGATCAGGATAGGTTCGATCTGCTGCGCCAGAGTCTTCAGCTCGTACTCGACCTCGCCCTGATACATGTCGGCGATCTCTTTCATCATGTCGTCGAGCGCGCCCGACTCTTCGCCGACGGCAATCATCTGCAACACAACAGGGGTAAAGACTCCCGAGGAAATCGAGGTGCGCAATATGCTTTCGCCACGCTCGACCCCGTCGCGCATTCTCTCGACCTTGTCGGAGATGTAGGCGTTGTCCACCGTCTCCGCGACATTGGTCAGGGCCTGGATGATCGGCACCCCACTGCGCGAGGCGAGGGCAAAACTGGCGGCGAAGCGCGCCAGGGTTGCCTTGCGGACGATCTTTCCGGCAATGGGAATCTTGAGCTTGAAACGGTCCCAGGCATAGCGACCCTTGGTCGTCTTGCGCCAGGTATTGAAAGCGAAGACGGCGCCCACCACACCCAGTAGCAGCGCATGCCACCAGTTCAGCATGAAGTCCGAAAAACCGATCAACAGCCGCGTCATGAGCGGCAGTTCGGCGCCAAAGCCCTTGAACACCTTGGCGAAGGCCGGAATGACGAAGATATTGACAATGACAATGGCGATCCCCATCGCGGCAACCACAAACGACGGGTAGCGCAGCGCCGACTTGACCTGGTCTTTCATGAAACGCTCGAAGGCCAGGTGATCGAACAGGCGAATGAAAATCTCTTCGAGTCCGCCGGTCATTTCGCCAACGCGCACCATGGACAGATAGAAGGGCGAGAAAACCTTCGGATGACGCGCCAGCGACAACGACAGGTCGCGACCGGAATCAAGACTTTGACGTACGTCTTGCAGGACGTCCCGCATCGCCGGGTTGGTGCTGGATTCCTGCAAACCCGTCAGCGCCCGCATGATGGGGACCCCGGCACGCAACAGGGTATGAAGCTGGCGCGAAAACAACAGCACATCCATATGCTCGACTTTGGGCTTGAAGAGCTGGATGCTGACGCTGGCAGCGCTGTCAACGCCGCCCGCCGCGGCGGTAGTCGGCTTGATCTCGATCGGCGTCAAGCCCTTGCCGAACAACTGGTCGGCCACCGCTCCGGCAGTCGCGCCTTCCAGGATTCCCTCCACTACATCCCCGGCCCCGTTGCGGCCGCGATAGGCGAAGTTGGGCATGGGCTCCCTACTCTTCGAGCTGCGTGCTGATGCGCATGGCCTCGTCGATCGTGGTGCGGCCACTGACGACCAGGCGCACGGCATCCCGCCGCAGGGTGTTGCCGCCCATCTGTTCGCGACCGATCTGCATGAACTCGTTGGGATCGCCCCGGTTCACCGCCTCGACCAGCGCGTTGTTCATATCGAGAATTTCATACACGGCCTGGCGCCCCTGATACCCCGTGTTGGCGCAATGACCGCAACCCTGGCCGTGCTTGTACTGGAAGTTGTCCACCCGGTCGCCAAGTTCCGACTTGAGCCAGAGGTGCTCGTGCGGCGCTGGCGTGTAGGGAGCGGAGCAATACTCGCAGGTAACGCGCACCAGACGCTGCGCCAGCACCATCTGGATCGACAGGGCCACCATGTAGCGCGGCACACCCATGTCGAGCAAACGAATCGGCGTCGACAAAGCATCGTTGGTGTGCAGCGTCGATAGCACGAGGTGGCCGGTCATCGCGGCGCGCATGCCGATCTCCGCGGTTTCCTGGTCGCGCATTTCGCCCAGCAGGATGATGTCCGGATCCTGCCGCAACGCGGTACGCAGCACGCGACTGAAGGAGAGATCGATCTTCTCGTGCACCTGTACCTGATTGAGGCCGGGCAGGCGATATTCGACCGGATCCTCGACGGTGATGATCTTCTTCTCCGGCGTGTTCAGTTCGTTGAGTGCCGCGTACAGCGTGGTGGTCTTGCCCGAGCCGGTGGGTCCGGTCACCAGCACGATGCCGGACGGTCGCGCGATGGAATGGCGGAAGCGTTCCAGGATGCGCGGCGGCATATGCAGCTTGTCGAGCAGCAACAGGCCCGTGTTCTGCGCCAGCAGCCGCATGACCACCGATTCGCCGTGCTGGGTCGGCATCGACGAGATACGAATGTCGATCGCCGTGTTGCGCAACTTGATGTTGAAGCGACCATCCTGCGGCAGGCGCTTTTCGGAAATATCCAGGCCGGACATCAGCTTCAGGCGCAGTACCAGGGCGGTCGAAATTTTAGGGTCGGCCTCGGTCTGGATGTGCAGCACACCGTCGATGCGAAAGCGGATGATGAGCGATTTCTCCTGCGGCTCGATGTGAATATCGGAGGCGCGCATCTTGAGCGCCTCTTCAAACACGGTATTGAGCAGTTTGACGACCGGAGCATCCTCGGCACCGGCAGTGAGGCCCAGGATGTTGCCGAACTCGGTCGACACGTCGCCCATGTCGGCCGTCAACTCCTTGGCCAGGCCGTGGATTTCCGCGGCGCGGCTATAGACCCGATCGATGGCGGCGAGCAGCTGGCTTTCCGTCACCACCGCAAGATCGATCTCGCGCCTGAGCGTGCGCGCCAGCTCGTCGAAGGCGGCAAGGTCGGTAGGATCGGCCATGCCGACGACCAGCAAGCCGGCCCGCTCGTTGAGCACCAAGGCCCGGTGGCGTCGAGCCTGGGCTTCCGGCAGGAGCTTGATCAGATCAGGCTGCAGCTTGAAGGTCTTGAGGTCGACGAAATCTGCGCCGAGCTGACGTGCGAGGCCGTTCGAAATGCCTTCTTCGGTGACATAGCCGCTTTCCACCAGCACTCGGCCAAGCTTGCGGCCCGAGCGCTTCTGCTCCTCAAGTGCGAGCTTGAGTTGCTCCACCGTAACGAGGTCCTGCTGCACCAGCATGTCACCAAGACGGATTTTTTCCGGACGTGCCATCAGGCGGTCTCCATAGCAGCCTTAGAATCGGGGCCTTTGCAGCCGCGATTTTGCACGAAAGCCCATTCGGCTGATCGCTCGGAAACGCACGTTTTTCGGAGGCACCCGCACGTGTTCCATGTTGTCCTCGTCGCTCCGGAGATTCCGCCCAACACGGGGAATGTCATCCGGCTTTGCGCAAATACCGGGGCGAAACTGCATCTGGTGGAACCGTTGGGCTTCGATCTGTCGGCTGCCCAACTGCGCCGGGCGGGAATGGATTACGCCGAAATCGCCTGCGTTACGGTGCACCCGAATTGGGCCGCGTGCCGGTCCCTGCTGGGCGAGGCCAGGCTGTTTGCTCTGACCACCAAGGCGCAACGACGCCATACCGACGACGACGCCCAGGATGCCGCTGCGCCAAAGTTTCTGCCCGGCGATGCGTTCGTCTTCGGCGCGGAATCGTGCGGCCTGCCAGCGGAGGTATTGGCAGAAATCGACGAAAGCCATCGTCTGCGGCTGCCACTGATACCGGGCAATCGCAGCCTGAACCTGTCCAACGCCGTGGCAGTGATGGTTTACGAGGCGTGGCGGCAGCAGGGATTCGCCGGGGGCGAATAGCCCTTCATTCGTGTTTCGGATCCCGCGCCATCAGTTGCTCTACCGCCGCACGAGGAGTAACGCGGCCGTCGAGAACGGCGGTCACCGCCCGGGTGATGGGCATCTCGATACCAAGCTCGGCGGCTCGGCGGGCGACTTCGCGCGCGGCAGGCACGCCTTCGGCAACGTGGCCGAGTTCGCGGGTAATGTCGGCCAAAGCCCGTCCCTCCGCCAGGAGCAGGCCGACGCGACGATTGCGCGAGAGCTCGCCGGTACAGGTGAGGATCAGGTCACCCATGCCGGCCAGGCCGTTGAAGGTTTCGCGCCGGGCGCCGAGCGCCTCGCCAAACCGGGTGATCTCCACCAGGCCGCGCGTGATCAGGGCGGCACGGGCGTTGAAGCCGAGGCCGAGGCCATCGCAGATACCGGTAGCGATCGCCAGTACGTTCTTTACCGCGCCGCCGACTTCAGCGCCGATCAGGTCCTGATTGGCATAAACGCGCAAATTGCCACCGTGCAGGTTCTGCGCAATGGCTTCGGCAAATCCTGCGTCGGTGGCCGCCAGCGTAATGGCTGTGGGCAGTCCGCGCGCCACCTCGAGAGCAAAGCTCGGCCCGGTGAGTACGCCGCAAACGGCATCGCCCATGACCTCGGCCACCACCTGATGCGGCAGGAGGCCGGTGCCGGCTTCGAGTCCCTTGCACACCCAGAGAAAGGGCTTGCCCGGCGCGAGGGTCTTGATCCGCTCCAGCAGGAATCGCAGACCGGCCAACGGTGCGGCAAGAATCGCCAAGTCGGCATCGCCCAGCGCGGTTCCGATATCCGCCGTGACCCGCAACGCATCGGGGAAACGGCAGGCCGGGAGGTAGCGTAGGTTTTCCCGCTGCCGAGCCATCTCCCCGGCGCGGGCTGCATCGCGCGCCCACAAGGTGACTGCATGCCGTCCGGCGAAAGCGATGGCCAGCGCCGTGCCCCAGGCTCCGGCGCCGAGTACGGCTATCCGCATCGCGTCCTATCCAACGGGCGCCAGGCCCCGCCACGGCGCTTGACGCTGATTGTCCCGGCGTCGGCCTGCACTGAAACATCGTGGTCGCTGGCAGTCGGCATCGGCTACAAGCCCCAGACTTGCGGCACCTTGAGAAATCCACTTTGCCCGTCGCGATGCCTGACCTTGACCCAACCACCGGGAACGGCTTCGACCAGTTCCAGCACCACGTCGCGCTCCGCCTCAAACACCAACCCAGCCTTGTCGTCGGCGGCGGCGCGAACCGGGACGCGATCGAAACGCACAATGACATTGCGCTTTTCGGCCAGGTGCTTTTTTTCGATCCAGGCCAGATCGCCCCGGCTGTCGCGCACCTTGGACCAGCCGTCGAGACTGACCACAAGCTCGACCGGCGTGCCGGCCATCACCACAAACAAGGGCTTCGACTTGACCGACGGCGCGTCGTACATCGGCGCCGCCTCAACGAGAGTCCGGTAGTCGAGCGCCCACGCCGGCAAGGCCGCTGCCAGCGCACCCAGGGTCAATACGGCGGCAGGAAGTCGGCGTCGCACCATCGCCGACTATTGCAGCTGGATCCGGCTTTCGCCCTGCTGCTGCTCCATCAAGCGCTGCTGGTAGAGCGACTCGAAGTTCACCGGGGCGAGGATCACGGGCGGAAAGCCGGCGCGATTGACTGCATCGGAAACGGTTTCGCGCGCATAGGGAAACAGGATGTTCGGGCAGGCTACGGCGAGAATCGGCTCCAGATCCTGCTCCGGCACGTTGCGAATCTGGAAGATTCCGGCTTTCGCCACTTCAACGAGGAAGAAGGCCTTCTCGCCTTCCGTAGCCGTTACAGTGACCGTCAGCGCGACCTCGTACATGCCTTCGCCAATCGTGTTCGCCGTACTCTGGATCTGCACTTCGATGTTCGGCGTCTCGCGCTCCAGAAAAATCTGCGGCGCGTTGGGCACCTCGATCGAGAGGTCCTTGACGTAAATCTTTTCAATGCTGAAAACCGGCTGCTCGTCGCTCATGATGAATTGTAGGTGAGGGGGAAAAGGGTGATTCTACGCGGCCAGCAGTGTATCCAGTTTGCCCTGACGCTCCAGTTCATAGAGCTCATCGCAACCACCGACGTGCGTCTCGCCGATATAAATCTGCGGAACCGTACGGCGGCCCGTCTTCTGCATCATTTCCTCGCGCCGCTCCGGCTGCAGATCGACCCGCACTTTCTCGATATCCGTGACGCCCTTGCGTGTCAGCAGTTGCTCGGCACGCACGCAATAGGGGCAAACCGCCGTGGAATACATCAGAACCTTGGACATTTGACACTCCGTACTCAATGCTTGATCAGGATTTTGTCGTCAGCGGAAGATTCGATTCCAGCCACGCCGAAATTCCGCCGGAGAGGCTGAACACCTTCTCAAAACCGCCCTTCTTCAACTGCCCGCAGGCCGACGACGACCGATTGCCCGAGGCGCAGCAGATGATGATCGGCCGTTCCTTGAACTTCTCCAGCTCGGACATCCGCTTGTCCAGTTGGGCGAGCGTGATGTGACGTGCCCCGGGTATGTGTCCGGAACTCCACTCGCCGGTTTCACGCACGTCCAGCACCAGCGCGTCTTCGCGATTCATCAACAGGGTCGCCTGGGCCGGCGTCAGGTTCGCCACGCCGCCACCGGTCAGCATCGGCCACAGCAGCATGCCGCCGCTGATGCAGGCGAGAGCCACCCAAATCATGTTCTGCTGCAAAAATTCCATTGTTGTCTATTCCCTGTGTGCAGAAACGCCGCAGAACACCTCGCGCATCAGGGCGATGAGCTGAAGGGTGCGCTGGTCGGCGATACGATAAAAAACCCGGTTGGCGTCCTTGCGGGTTTGCAGGACGCCCTTGTCGCGCAGAATCGCGAGGTGTTGCGAAATATTGCTTTGCGAAGTGCCGACCGCATCAACGATATCCTGCACGCAGGTTTCCTGGTCGCCGACCACGCACAGGATTTTCAAGCGCAAAGGATGCGAGATCGCCTTCAACGCCCGCGCCGCCGTTTCTATGTGCTCCTGCTTGCCAATCAGTTCGTTGATCGCTGTGTCCATTATTGATGCTGGCCTGTAATGTAGGTATATCTCTTATGGCGGCAATTTTGAATATTATAGAATACTACTTTGCACTTTCTGAACAGTCTGTTGCCGCGGGGGTCGCGGTAGGGACAGAGGTTACCCCCTGCCCCCCGCACAGATCCCTGCGAGCGGAACTACCGCACAAGGCTCCTGCCTCGGGTGTTTG
>MHZX01000130.1:576-7053 GCA_001828935.1 Rhodocyclales bacterium RIFCSPLOWO2_02_FULL_63_24 | reverse complement strand
CGCCAATCCCAAGGGAGGGGTGGGCAAGACGACCTTGGCGACCAATCTGGCGGGCTTCTTCGCGCTGCAGGGCAAGCGCGTCATGCTCGGCGACATCGATCGTCAGCAGTCCTCGCGCGAATGGCTGAAGCTGCGTTCGCCGGCGCTGGCGCATATCGCGAGCTGGGAGATCGAGCCGGACCAGCCGGCACGGCCGCCGAAGGACACCAGCCATGTGGTGCTCGACACGCCGGCCGGCTTGCACGGCAAGCGCCTGGGCCAGGTTCTGAAGCTGGTCCGGCGTGTGATCGTGCCCTTGCAGCCGTCGATTTTCGACATCCTCGCCACGCGTCATTTCCTCGACCGCCTGTTCGAGGAGAAGGAGATCCGCAAGCACGAAGCCTTTGTCGCCATCGTCGCCATGCGGGTCGATGCGCGCACCCGCGCCGCGGCCGAGCTGGAGCGTTTTCTTGACGGCACCGGCCTGCCGGTGGTCGCCCACCTGCGCGATACGCAGAACTACGTGCAGGCCGCGGCGCACGGCATGAGCATTTTCGAGCTGCCGGCCAGCCGCGCGGAAAAGGACATCGAACAGTGGCGTCCGTTGCTGGACTGGGCGCTGCGGCCGGTTTAGCCGTCCGCTTTACCGCGACGCCTCGGGGCTGCTGGGCTCCTGGAAGAACTCCATGTGCGACGGCTGTTCGCGCGGGCTGATCGCTCCGGCGGCCACCAGCGCTTCGTAGCCGGCGAGTTGGTTGCGACCGTGCTCCTTGGCCCAGTACAGCGCGTTGTCGGCGTTGTCGAGAATCACCGAAGGCTGGTCATCCAGTCCGATCCGGGCATAGCCGATGCTGACCGTGACGCGGCCAACTTGGGGAAAGTCGCGTTGTTCGATCTCCGCGCGCAGGCGCTCGAAAATCCTCTGCGCGTCCTCCGCCGCGGTGGGCTTCAGCAGCACCACGAATTCCTCGCCGCCGAAGCGGAACAGCTTGTCGTGGGCGCGGAACAGGGACTTCATCATGGTCGCCACCAGCAACAGCACCTCGTCGCCGATCAGGTGTCCGAAGTTGTCGTTGACGCGCTTGAAGTGATCGATGTCGATGACCGCCAGCCAGTGCTTCAGCGCTGCCGGGTGCGGGCGGCGCCGACGCGGCAGGTGCAGCGCTTCGAGCCGGCTGTCGTCGCCGGCCGACAGGGTCGATAGTATTCGCAGCAGGTAGTCGTCGAAGATCTTGCGATTGAGCAGGCCGGTCAGTGTGTCGGTCTCACTGTAATCGAGCAGCGCCAGCATGTTCATGAAGACCGTCAGCAGGCGTTCGGCGATTCCGAGCCGCGCGCTGTCGATGGCCTTGCCCTCGATTTCGACAAAACCGAAGCAGGTGCCGTTGTCGGTCAGCAGCGGGAACGCGGTGTGGGCGCCGGCCGTTTGCCGTGCCGTGCTTTGCAGGCAGGCCGCCAGTCGCGGGAAGCGCGCGATGGACACCATGTCTGCCGGCACGGACACGCCGTCGTCATGGATTTGCGCGCCGTCGGCGCCGATCACCACCGCCGGCCAGACAAAGGCCTCGCCAGGGGCCTGGGCCAGTTTCAGGATGCTCACGCGCTCGCAGTGGAGCAAGTCGCGCAGGCTCTCGGCCAGTGCCACTTCGAGCTGCGGACGGTCGCGTTCGTGCGTGATGCGCTCGATGTGAGACAGGAAGCGGTCGATGAACAGGGGCGGCATGGGCAAGGAGCAGGGGGCGGCTGGAACCCAGTATAGCCAAGTTGGTTGGCGTCGTTCGCCACTGCGACTGGGCGCGGGAGGACGCTCGCCGCGACGCGGAAATCCACTCGCGCGGCAGGAAGCGGCGGGAGTAAAATTGCCGCGCCATGTCCGCACCGTCGTCCCTGCCAAAGTTCGTCCATCTCCGACTTCACAGTGAATACTCGATCACCGATGGCCTGACGCGCATCGATGAGGCGGTCGCGCAGGCGGCGGCGGATGGGCAGCCGGCGCTGGCGATCAGCGACCTGGCCAACCTGTTCGGCATGGTCAAGTTCTACAGCGCGGCGCGCGGCAAGGGGGTCAAGCCGATCATCGGCTGCGATGTCTGGATCGGCGACGAGGACATCGGCGACAAGCACGACGACCCGGCGCGCCTGCTGCTGCTGGTGAAGAATCGCGCCGGTTACCTGCGCCTGTGCGAATTGCTGTCCGCCGCCTATCTCGCGCCGCGCCGCCATGGCCGCGCCGAGATCACCCGCACGCAGCTCGGCGAGGGCGACAACAGCGGTTTGATTGCGCTCTCCGGAGGCCCGCTGGGCGACCTCGGGCAACTCCTTGCCGCCGGCAAGTTGGACCAGGCCGAGGTGCGTGCCCAGGTCTGGGCGGGCTTGTTCCCCGGCGCCTATTACATCGAGGTGCAGCGCCCGGGAGGCAAGGATGGGGGGGCCGCGAGCGAAGTGCTGGTCGCCGCCAGCGCCGATCTGGCAGCGCGCCTGGCCTTGCCGCTGGTGGCCACGCACCCGGTGCAGTTTCTCCAGCGCGACGACTTCAAGGCGCACGAGGCGCGCGTCTGCATTGCCGAGGGCTATGTGCTGGGCGATGCGCGGCGACCGAAGCGCTACAGCGCCGAGCAGTACTTCAAGACCCAGGACGAGATGGTCGCGCTGTTCACCGACCTGCCCGAGGCCTTGCAGAATTCGGTGGAAATCGCCCGCCGCTGCAGCCTGACGGTGGAGTTGGGCAAGAGCCGCCTGCCCGATTTTCCAACGCCCGCCGGCCAAGCGCTGGAGGCTTTCCTCGCCAGCGAATCCCATGCCGGCCTGCTGCGCCGCATGGAACTGCTGTATCCCGATGCGGCGGAACGCGACAAGCAGCGCCAGACCTATGTCGAGCGACTCGATTTCGAGATCGCGACCATCATCAAGATGGGTTTTCCCGGCTACTTCCTGATCGTCGCCGACTTCATCAACTGGGCCAAGCACAACGGCGTGCCGGTGGGGCCGGGGCGCGGTTCCGGTGCCGGTTCGCTGGTGGCCTACAGCCTGGGCATCACCGACCTCGATCCGCTGCGCTACGACCTGCTGTTCGAGCGCTTCCTGAATCCGGAGCGGGTCTCGATGCCCGACTTCGACATCGACTTCTGCCAGGAAGGCCGCGACCGCGTCATCGACTACGTCAAGAAAAAATACGGCGCGCATGCCGTATCGCAGATCGCCACCTTCGGCACCATGGCGGCGAAAGCCGTGATCCGCGACGTCGGTCGCGTACTCGATCTCGGTTTCAACTTCGTGGACCAGTTCGCCAAGCTGATTCCCAACGAACTCGGCATCACGCTCAAGGATGCGCTGGACAAGGAGCCGGCGATCCGAAGCCGCATCGACAGCGAGGAGGAAGTCGCCGAACTGTGGGCGTTGGCGCTGAAGCTCGAAGGCCTCACGCGCAACGTCGGCATGCATGCCGGCGGCGTACTGATCGCGCCGGGCAAGCTGACCGATTTCTGTCCGTTGTACGCGGCGGCCGGCGCCGAATCAGTGGTCTCGCAGTTCGACAAGGACGACGTGGAGAAGGCCGGCCTGGTCAAGTTCGACTTCCTCGGGCTGCGCACGCTGACCATTCTCGACGAAGCGGTGCGTCTGGCGAAGGAGGTTGAGGGCGCCGAGATCGACCTCGCCACGCTGCCACTGGACGACCGCGAAACCTACGACGCGGTGTTCAAGAGTGCCAACACCACGGCGGTGTTCCAGTTCGAATCCGGCGGCATGAAAGACACGCTGGTGCAGGCGCAGCCCGACCGGCTGGAAGACCTGATCGCGCTGAACGCGCTGTACCGGCCGGGGCCGATGGACTTCATTCCCAACTTCGTCAATCGCAAGCACGGCCGCGAGCGCGTGGTGTATCCGCACCCGAGCCTGGAGCGCGTGCTCGGCAACACCTACGGCATCATGGTGTACCAGGAACAGGTGATGCAGACGGCGCAGGTGGTGGCCGGCTACAGCCTGGGCGGCGCCGACCTGCTGCGCCGCGCCATGGGCAAGAAGAAAAAGGAGGAAATGGACCAGCAGCGCGCCGTGTTCGTCGAAGGCGCGGGGCGCAACAACATCGGCGAGGGCCAGGCCAACGAAATCTTTGATGTCATGGAGAAGTTCGCCGGCTACGGCTTCAACAAGTCGCACGCGGCGGCCTATTCGCTGGTGGCCTATCACACCGGCTGGCTCAAGCGCCATCATCCGGCGGCCTTCGTCTCCGCCACGCTGTCGTCGGAAATGGCCAACACCGACAAGGTGCAGTTCTTCTACAAGGACGCCATCGACAACGGCTTGGTTTTCTTGCCGCCCGACATCAACCAGAGCGGCATTCGTTTCCGCCCGGTCGACGGCAAGACCATCCGCTACGGCCTGGGCGCCATCAAGGGCACCGGCGAGGCGGCGCTCTCGGTGATCCTCAAGGCACGGGAAGCGGGAGGCGGGTTCCGCGACCTGTTCGATTTCTGCCGCCGCATCGACAAGCGCGTGGTGAACCGGCGCGTGATCGAGGCGCTGATCCGCGCCGGCGCCTTCGATGCGATCGACGACCATCGCGCCAAGCTGCTGGCCTCGGCCGGCGTTGCGCTCGAAGCGGCGGAGCAGGCCGAGCGCAATGCGATGCAGGGCGGCCTGTTCGACATCGGCGCCGGGGCGCAGGAAGATACCGCGCACTATGTCGAGGTGCCGCGTTGGGCGGAACGCGAGCGGCTGATGAACGAAAAGCCGGCGCTGGGCTTCTTCTTCTCCGGCCACCCCTACAACGCTTACGCTGCCGAATTGGCGGCCTTCGTCAAGCGCCGCCTCGGCCAGTTGGAGCCGCAGCGCGAAGCGCTGCTGCTGGCCGGCGTCGTGATGTCCACTCGCACCCAGATGACCCGGCGCGGCAAGATGGCGGTGGTGGCGCTCGACGACGGCACGACCCAGCTTGAGGTCACCGTGTTCAACGAGCTGTGGGATGCCGAGCGGGCCAAGATCAAGGAAGATGAACTGCTGCTGGTCGAGGGCAAGGTGCAGAAGGACGACTACAGCGGCGGCCTGCGGATTACCGCCGACAAGCTCTACACCCTGGCCGAGGCGCGCGGCCGCTATGCACGCAGCCTGCGCCTGGTCATGAACGGCGGCTCCGACGCGCGACGCCTGCAAGCCTTGCTCGCGCCGTTTCGCAACGGACCCTGCCCGGTGCGGCTGAGCTATCGCAACGGCGATGCCGCGGCCGAACTGCCCTTGCCCGAGAGCTGGCGGGTCAGGCTCGACGATGCCCTGCTGGCCGGGCTCGCCGACTGGCTCAAGGCGGAAAACGTGGAGGTGCTCTACCAATGATTACGCTGATCGACCAGGCGCTGCTCGACGCGGTCTGCGCCGAAGCCGCAGCCAGCCCGCGCCGGCGCAAGAACCGCAACTTCCATCCGAGCGACGATCATCCGGGGCATCGCCTGCTGAATGCGATGCAGCCGGATTCCTACATCCCGCCGCATCGCCACCTCGATCCGAACAAGGACGAAACCTTCATCGTCCTGCGCGGGCTGCTGGGGCTGGTCTTGTTCGACGACGCCGGCGGCATCGTGCGCAGCGTGAAAGTCGGCGCTGGCGGGGCGGCGCTTGGCGTCGATATTCCGCATGGAACCTGGCATACCGCCGTGGCGCTGGAAGCTGACACGGTGTTTCTCGAAGCCAAGGCCGGCCCCTACCTGCCCTTCACCGCGGCCGAACGCGCGCCCTGGGCGCCGGCGGAAAATACGTCCGAGGCGGCGGCCTACGTGGTTGCGCTGAAAGCCCGCGTGACGGGCTGAGGCGAAGCTTCGGCGGTCCTCGCCGCCTATGCGGCCAAGAGACTTTCGTAGGGGATGTTCAATCCGTCATGCAAGCGCTTGACCATCTGCAAACTTAGCCGACGCTTGCGATTCAACACTTCGGAAACCCGGCCACTCGATCCGATATACATTTCGAGGTCTTTCGGGGTGAGCCCTTGCTGTTCCATCCTGAACTTGATGGCCTCGACCGGATCTGCCGGACCCATGGGGAAGTGCTTGTGCTCATAGGCCTCGATCAGCGTTACAAGAATCTCCATCTCGTCCGCTTGCCGCGTCCCTTCCTCTGCCTGGAACACCCGTTCCAGGCGCTTGAATGCCGCGCGCAAGTCGTCGTCGCTGCGGATCGGCTTAATATTCATTGACGCTCTCCACATTGATTTGGTCATATCGAGAATGGGTTCCAACGAACTTGACCCAGGCGATCCCGGCGCGATATTGCAGTTCCACGACCAAGCGGTACTTGTTTCCGGCTATGTTGAACACCACCCGGTTACTGCCACAAATACTTGCACTGCCGTACTGATCCTTTATGTCTTGAGGGGTTTTCCAGTCTGCCTTGATCGCTTCGTCGTACCAGCTTTGCAGGGCGGCTTTCGCATCCGCATACCCCGGCTGACTCCAAAACTTCACCAACGTACTCTTGGCTATCACCCGCATCGCCAATCTCCCAATTTGGGAG
>MHZX01000130.1:0-428 GCA_001828935.1 Rhodocyclales bacterium RIFCSPLOWO2_02_FULL_63_24 | reverse complement strand
GCCGACTATCGGATTTGGTTCTGGTTGGGAGCCCGCGCCGGCTCCCCGCCGCTCCGGCCCTGCGGGCGGAGGGCTCGCCGGAGTCTCGCCCGTTCGCGCGGCGCACGGCCAAGCAGTTGGCCGCGCGAAACCCCGCGCTCACCCCTCGCTGCGGAAGGCCCGCCAGGCCGGTCGCTACACTCGCTTCTCGCTTTGCGCGCCTGAATTCCGCTTCGCCGGACGGCGTCAGACAACGCGACCGGACTACTCCCGGCGAACCTTTCTCGCTCGGCGGTGCAGAGGGGAAGGAAACCCCTCGCGCGTGGTGGATCGTGGCGAAAATAAATTCGATGTAGCTCCAGATTGATTTCCGCCGCTGACAGCATGAGCGACCGAAAAGCAGCAAAACCGGCCGGTGGTTGCAATATGACGTTGGGCAGTTGTCGGCC
>MHZX01000129.1 GCA_001828935.1 Rhodocyclales bacterium RIFCSPLOWO2_02_FULL_63_24 | reverse complement strand
TGGCCAGTTCGAGCAACTGGTCGCGCGAGAGCACGCGCTGCGCGTGTTCGAGAAACACCCGCAGCAGGCGGTATTCGGCGCCGGAAAGGGGCACCACCAGACCGTCCGGCGCGACAAGATGACGGGCCGCTACATCGAGGCTCCAGTCGGCGAAACGAAAGGCGCCGACGTCCTCCGCTTCGAGATTCGGCGGCAAGGACTGGGCGCGTCGCAAAATGCTCTTGATGCGTGCCAGCAACTCGCGCGGATTGAAGGGTTTGGCCAGGTAATCGTCGGCGCCCATCTCCAGTCCGACGATGCGGTCGACTTCCGTGCCGCGCGCGGTGAGCATCAGCACCGGCAGGTTGGAGCGGGCGCGCAGGTCGCGGCACAGCGTCAGGCCGTCCTCGCCGGGCAACATCAGGTCGAGCACCACGAGGTCGATCCGGTTCGTCTCCAGCGTGCGTCGCATCGCCTTGCCGTCGGCCACGGCGGAGACGCGATAGCCCGCCTGCTCCAGGTATTCCGTGAGCAGCTTGCGAATCTCGCGATCGTCATCGACCACCAGCAGATGTTCCGGCGCGGCGCTCATGGCTTTCTCTCGTACATGCACTCACTCCAGCAGGGCATTGATTGCCAATACATCCTCGTCACCCAGATTGCCGGCCGCGAGCTTCAGCTTGAGCAGTGCCGCCAGGGTATCGAGACGGGCCCTGGCGAGTTTTTGCGCGGTGTCGTAGAGCTGGGTTTGCGCGTTCAGCACGTCGATGTTGATGCGCACGCCGACATCGTAGCCGAGCTTGTTCGAGTCCAGCGCGGACTGCGAGGATATCAGTGCCGCTTCGTAGGCCCTGACCTGGGAAAGGCCGGAGGTAACACCCAGGTAGGCCTGCCGTGCCGCCAGAGCCGCGCTAAGGCGGGCATGGTCGAGGTCCGCCGCGGCTTTCTCCTTCAAGGCCACGGCTTCGCGATCCTTCGAGGACACTGCTCCGCCGGCAAACAAGGGCAGGCTCAGTTGCAGGCCAATGGTGCTGGCTTTGCTATCCACACCTGTGCCGAATGTCGAGCTGTAGGTTTGCGCACTGTTGCCGCGTGTTGCCACCAGGTCGATGGCGGGGTAATGCCCGGCGCGCTGCTTTTCGATTTCGCGTTGCGCGATCTCGAGGCTGGCCTGCGCGATCTGGACCGTCGCTGCGCCGGTCTCCGCCATCTCGACCCACTGGTTCATGTCGGCCGGCTGCGGCGGCGTCATGGCGACGCCTTGGCGCAAGCGCTTGAGCGCTTCCGGCGGCTTGCCGATCAGCATTTGCAGGGCATGCCCCTTGACCGTCAGATCATTCTGCGCGGCGAGTTCCTGGGCGGCGATGAGGTCGAAGCGCGCCTGCGCTTCGTGGCTGTCGGTATTCGTTGCGGTGCCGACTTCGAAGTTGCGTCTGGCGGATTCGAGTTGCTCGACGGTCGCAGTCTTCTGCGCCCGTGCCGTGGCCAGCGCGTCTTGCGCCAACAGCACGTCGAAGTAGGCCTGCGCCGCGCGCAGGATCAGATCCATCCTGGCGGCGCCGAACTGGGCCTCTGCAATCGCCACCGAGATTTCGGCCTGGTGGTAGGCAACCCAATTCTGCCAACGGAATATGGGCTGCGTCAGGGTGACGGTCCAACCGTTGCTGTTGTAGTCGGCGGGTACTGCCGTGGCGCCATTGACGCGCCGCGTGCTTTCGGTTTCGTTCCAGACCGTGCTGGCGCCCAGGCCGATGGTGGGCAGCAAGCCGGCGCGGCCCTGCGGCAGCTTTTCGCGGCCGGCATCGAGGGCAGCGCGCGCGGCGCCGAACTGGGCGTCATGGGTCGCGGCATCGCGATAGACCGACAGCAGGTCGGCGGCATGGGCAATGCCTGCCAGCGGGCAGGCAAAGGCTCCCGCGAATATCAAGGACAGCGCTTTCTTCATTGCACTCACTCGTGGATTAAATGTTGTTGCAAATGACCCGGAATCTTCAGGAGATTTCACGGCCTTCGCCTGCTTCTTCCACGGTCCGGCCATCGCGAATGTGATAGATGCGCTTGAAGGTGGGGATGATCTTCTCGTCGTGGGTGACGACGATGATCGCGGTCTGGTATTGGCGGGCCATCTGGTTGAGGATGCGCATGACCGTCAGCGCCCGTTCGCTATCCAGCGGCGCGGTGGGTTCGTCGGCAAGTATGACCGGGGGCCGATTGGCGAGTGCGCGGGCGATCGATACCCGCTGCTGCTCGCCGCCGGAGAGTTCCGAGATTTGCGCCCTGGCCCGATGCGCCACGTCGAGCGTCTGCAACAGCTCCAATGCCCGCGCACGGGACTCACTGTTCGAGCGGCCGGCCAGCATGGGCAACAGCGCCACGTTGTCGGTCACGTCGAGAAATGGAATCAGGTAGGGCGCCTGAAATACGAAGCCGATGCGGTCCCGGCGCAGGGCGCGCAGGTCGGGTATCTTCCAGCCCTGTTCGTAAATGACCTCGCCGCCCAGCGTCATGCGTCCGCGCGTGGGTTCGATCACCGCTCCCAGGCACTTGAGCAAGGTGGTCTTGCCGGAGCCGCTCGGACCCACCAGGCCGATCACTTCGCCGGGAGCGACGCTCATGTTCACCTCCTTGAGCGCATCGACGGCGGTATCGCCTGCGCCGTAGCGCTTGCTCAGGCCCTCGATATGAATGCCCTTGTCCATGGCCGGTTCCATTGCCGGTTCCATCATCAACCGCCGATCGCTTCGGCCGGATCGACCTTCAGCGCCGCGTGGATCGCCAGGGTGCTGGCCAGTGCGCAGACCACCATCACGATCACGAAGCCGCTTATCGCGTCTGCGGGTTCGAGCAACACGAATTTCGGGAACGCGGGCGCCCAGAGCGTCGCCGCGATCTTGCCCACCGCAAAGCCGATCAGTCCGAGCCCGACGGCCTGTTGCAGGATCATCGCGGAAATGGTCCGGTTGTGCGTGCCGATCAGCTTCAGCACCGCTATCTCGCGGATTTTGCCCAGGGTCATGGTGTAGATGATGAAGGCCACGATGGCCGCGCTGACAATCACCAGAATCGCCAGAAACATGCCGATCTGCTTGGCTGCCGTGGCGATCAGCTTGGCGATCAGGATGTCTTCCATTTGTGTGCCGGTGTACGCTTCCAGGTGCTTCCAGCGGCGGATTTCCTTCGCCACAGCGTCCGGCGCGGTGCCCGCCTCGACCCGCACCAGCACCGCGTTCACATTGCGATTGCTGGACTGTGAGGCGTTGATCGCGTCGAGCAAGCCGGGTACGCCGGGGCGATTGAGCGAGGGATTGGCGGCGGTGCGCGCCCGGTCGCCGATGATGGCGTCGTTGTCCTTGAGAAACTGCGCTTCCTGGGCATCCTTGAGTGGAATGAACACCATGGGATCGCCACCCGAGGACACCATGCGGCTTGTCAGGCCGACTACCTCGTAGTCGTGCCGCCGAATCCGGATCCGCTCGCCCAGGCGAAAGCCGGTTTTTACGTCGGCGATGGCTTCATAGTGGCCGCGCACCAGGCGCCGGCCGGCCACCAGATAGCCCGGCTCGCCCGGCTGATCGGGTTCGAAGCCGACCACCATGGTGCGCTCGTCCTTGTCGCCATGGCGTACCTGCATGGTCAGATAGGTCACGTTGGCCGCCCGCGCCACCCCGGCCAGGCCGAGGATCTGCCGATAGACATCGTCCTTGATGCTGGATGATTCGGCGTAAGGCCCCTGGGTGTCTTTCTGCACCACCCACAGATCGGCACCGCTATTGGTCAGCAACACCTTGGCGTCATCCACCATGCCGCGATAGACGCCGGCCATGGTCAGCGTGACGCCGATCAGCAAGCCGAGGCCCATCCCGGTCAGGACGAACTTTCCCCAGGAATGCAGAATGTCACGGCCGGCGAGATTGATCACGGCGGGTTCACGAGCCGGAGGTTACAAGAGCGGGGACAATCTTGACTCGGCTGCGCTCGTCGATATCGCGCTCGCTATGCACGATGACCGTGTCGCCTTCCTTGAGTCCTTCAAGGATTTGCAGCTTGCCGTCGGCGCCGGTCATCCCCGCTTTCACCGTCGCAAACGTCAGGGTATCGCCGCTGTACAACCAGACGCCGGTCTGGCCGCCGCGGGTGCGCAGTGCGGCATTGGGCAGGGTGAGAACATTCTTGATGGCCGGAATACGCAGTGTGACTTCGGCCATCTCGCCGACCGATACACCGGCGGACAGTGCATCGAAAGCCACCTGCGCGATGCGTTCCTCGGTCACGCTGTCGCTCAGCAGTTCGATGCGCGCCACCTTGCCCGGCATCGGCGCACCGGGGCGCGAGCGCAGGGCAATCCCGGCCGTCAGACCCGCCTGCAAACCGGCGGAACGATGCTGATCCAGGCGCGTCTTGACCCACAGGCTGTCGGGTGCGATGAGCTTCACTACCGCCTGTCCGGCGACAACAGTCGAACCCGGCTCGGCATCGCGCGACGTCACGACGCCATCGCTGGGTGCCAACAATCGAATGCTGGCGCGTTGCGCGCCGACGGCTTCCCGTTCGGAGTTCAGTCGCCGCAAATCCTGTTGGGCGCTCGTCACTGTGGCGCTAGCCACCGCGACTTGGGCCGCGGCGGATTTCTCCTCTTGCGTCTTGCCTTCGGTAACACTGGAACTGACAAATCCCTTGCGCCCAAGGTCGTCATAGCGGCGCGCATTGGCGACGGCCACTTTATGCCGACTCAGGCTGTCCGCCAGTTGCGCCTGCGCCGTATCGACGGCGCTCTTCGCCCGTGCAGCGGCGGCGGCGGACGACGCCAGTCGTTGATCGAGGTCGACCGGTTCCATCTCCGCCAGCAACTGGCCGGCGCGGACCACGTCGCCCACATCGACGGTGACCTGTTTCACGCGACCGGCGACGGTGGGCCCCACCAGATAGCTGCGCCGCGCCTCGACCACGCCGATACCGAACAGAATCGGTGAAACGTCGGCGCGGCTTAGCGTCGCAACGGTGGCCCGGACCGGCGCCAGCGGTCCGTTGCGGACCACGACCCAGACCAGGCCGGCCACCAGCGCAATGCCTGCAAGGATGAAGCCAAGGCTACGGTTAAAGGGCAGTTTCATCATCGATTCGCCAAAGAAGTGAGGGGAGCACCAAGCGCCAGGGAAAGGCCGGATTTACCTGGCTCCCAGGCCCATGCGCGACAGCAGTCGATCCCTGACGATGAACTGGTGATAGAGCGCGGCCAGTACATGCACGGCGATCAACCCCATGGCAACGCGGGAGAGCAGGCCATGCACCTTGCGCGGCGTGAAACTCTTGAAGTCCTCGGGCAGGACGCCGCCAAAAAAGACCGCATCCAGCGCTCCGCTCTGCAATGCCAGCAACATGCCGCTGATTGCCATAAAGAGGATGACCAGATTGAGCAAGACGTGACCGGCGTGCGCGAGCTTTTCGCTGGCAGCGGCGGCCGGGGCAGGATAGGCGCGCCCCAGACCGATGCGGATCAACACCAGCAGGCCGGCCAGGCCGCCGAGGATCATGTGGATGCGCAGGCTGCCGATCTTCTCTAGCGTATTGGGCAACTCGGCCAACACCAGACTGCCGGTGGCAAGCATGAACGCGATCAGGACCGCAGCCAGCCAATGGATGGCGATCCGGGGCTTGGCATAGCGAAAAGTTTGCATGGGAATGCTCCGATTGGAATGAATGGCCGGATTGTCGGCCATCGCCGCCTGTCGTGCTGGCGATTTTGGTAACGCAACGTGACAACGCGCGACTTGTCATCGATTCTTACAAAATCGGGTGAGCACAGTCGAGAAACTATTGAGGAATATGCTGTCGATCTTCAATGACCCCAATGGAAGCAACGCCGCTCAGTCGATAAGACTTGTTGCATATGACTCAAGGGGGCGCATAGCGTGAGTTGCTATATTCGATAAGCTGCCGCTCGGATTTATCACCCCAGATTCCTTGCTGGTGAGTTGATGAACGGCAGCAATACGCGTCGAAGGACCGTTCTGGCCGACGAGCCGTTCAGAGCAGCGACAGGGGCGAGCGGCTGGTTCTGGATTGGTTACCCGTCGTTGGAGACTCTCGAAATTTGGTTGCCGCTATGCCCGGTTATGGCCGTTTGCGGGCAAGCGGGTCGAATCAATATGACGCGGCTCCATCGGGCCAGCGCAATGTGCTTGCGTGGCAGCGGAAGGCAGCCTACGAGCCGGGATCGCCATGATTTCCCGCACCGCGTTGAATACCGTCCTGCGTCTGGCGCGCGGCTTTCCCATCGTGGCGCTGACCGGGCCGCGCGCCAGTCGGGGAAGACGACGCTGGCGGCGCGCGTCGCCTTTCCGGGCAAGCCCCATGTCAGCCTGGAGGATCCGGACCAGCTTGTCTACGCAACGGCGGACGCGCGCCGCTTTCTTACCGGTTATTGATCGGGCTCGCTCGGCAGCATCAGGCGATCTCGTCTTGACTTCCGCCGCGCATTGAGTCACGATGGACTAGTCAGACTGACTAGTCCATCGTGAAGGAGATCATCATGCACACGTGGCAATTGCAGGAGGCCAAGAGCCGCTTTAGCGAGTTGGTGGATTGCACGCTCGCCGAAGGTCCGCAACTCGTCACGCGGCGCGGCGAGGAGGCCGTGGTGGTAATGGCCGCGCTGGAATACCGACGCCTGCTGGCAGGGCCATCGCTGCTGGCGGTGTTGAACGGCGCGCCGCGCGGCAAACCGCTGGATATTTCCCGTTCCGCTGAAACGGTGCGAGCGCTCGACTTGTGAAGTACCTGCTCGACACCTGCGTGCTGTCGGAATTCGTCAAGACGGCACCCGAGGCCAAGGTGCTGGCGTGGATCAATGCCCGCGCCGAAAACGACCTGTACGTTGCCGCGATGTCGCTGGCGGAATTGCGGCGCGGCGTGGCGCGCTTGCCCGCTTCGCGTCGCAAGACCGATCTGGCGACCTGGCTCGAGCAATTGCAGGCCGGGTTTGCCGACCGGATACTGCCGTTCACGCGCGAGACCGCCGCCTACTGGGGCGAGATGTGCGCCAGCGTCGAGGCCGGTGGGCGCACGATGGCTGCCTTCGATTCGATCATCGCGACGACGGCGGTTGAACATGGCTTGGTCCTGGTGACACGCAACGACCGTGACTTTGTGGCGGCGCTGCCGGTGGTGTTCAATCCGTGGGCAATCACATAAACTCGGTCAAGGCCGGGTAGGCAGCTGGACAAGCCCGAACGGCATTTCAGCGCATCTTGATGCCATAAAAATATCGCCGGCACCGTATCACCAGCGCCGACTGTTACCCGCTATCCTGCCGGTCTTCAAACGGCCACGCCATCACCATGTCCGACGCCTGGAACGCACTGCGCGAGCAGATTGAGTACTTCTCGCAACCCTTTCCCGAAGCGGCGATTGCTTTTGCCGACGCCCATCGCGAGGAGGTGACGCCGCATCTGGTGGAGGCCATCGCCCGGCTGGCGGATCATCCCGAAGAGGGCGGCAACCCGGATTACGTGCTGCATCTCTATGCCATGCACCTCCTGGCGACCTGGCGCGAGACGGCGGCGTATGCACCGCTGGTGCGGCTCGGTCATCACTCGGGGGAGGTGGTCGACCGGCTGCTGGGCGGCACGGTCACCGAATCCTATGGGCGCTGCCTGGCCTCGGTCTGCGATGGCGATTTGGGCCTGTTGCAAGGACTGGTGGAGGACGAGGCCGCTTCATACTGGGCGCGCAACGCCGCGCTCGACGCCATCATGACCCGGGTGTTGGAAGGCGACGCCTCGCGCGAGGAATTGGTCGCCTATTTGATGCGCCTGGGTGACGCCGAGGCGGCGCGTCTGCGAGCGGGCATTGGCGCTCGCGACGAACCGCAGATACTCGACGCCGTGATCTCGGTCGCTACTGACATAGGCGCCGCGGAAATGTTGGACCGCATCCGTGGCTGGTTTGCTGATCATTTGAACGATCCATTCATTATCGGCATGGAGAACGTCGAGCGGAGTATCTGCCGTCCCCCAGAAACCTGTCGCGACGAAATGCTCGGTCGCGACAATGGTTATGTGCACAGCGTGAAGAAGGAGATCGGCTGGTGGGCCGGGTTTGCCGAAGACAAGCCGGCCAGGGCCAATCCTTTTCCTGCCGTTGTTCCGGTCCGGCACGGTGTCAAGATCGGCCGCAACGATCCCTGCCCCTGCGGCAGCGGCAAGAAATACAAGAAGTGCCACGGAGCCTGATTCACCATGCTGATCCATCCCCAGTTCGACCCCATCGCCATTTCCATCGGCCCGCTGGCAGTGCGCTGGTACGGCCTCATGTACCTGGCCGGCTTTGTCGCCTTCCTCTGGCTCGGCAAGCGGCGCGCCGCGTCCCAGTCCTGGCACGCCACGAGCGCGCAGGATGTCGACGACCTGCTGTTCTACGGTGTACTCGGCGTGGTCTTAGGTGGGCGCTTGGGGCAGGTGCTGTTCTACGAACCGGGCTACTACCTGGCGCATCCGCTGGAAATTCTCGCGGTATGGAAAGGCGGCATGGCCTTCCACGGCGGCATGCTCGGCGTCTTCGTGGCGATGGCGCTATGGGGCCGCAAGTCCGGCAGGACGTTTTTCCAGGTCACCGATTTCATCGCCCCGCTGGTGCCACTGGGCCTGATGGCAGGCCGCATCGGCAATTTCATCAACGGCGAACTGTGGGGGCGGGCGGCCGACCCGAGTCTGCCCTGGGCGATGATTTTCCCCCATGTCGATCGCTTGCCGCGCCATCCGTCGCCGCTGTATCAAGCCGCCGGCGAAGGCCTGCTGCTGTTCGTCATTCTGTGGCTGTATTCGTCGCGGCAGCGCGCATTGGGGGCGGTATCGGGCATGTTCATGATCGGCTACGGCACGCTGCGCTTCGTCGCCGAGTATTTCCGCGAGCCGGACCACGGCATCTTCGGCCTGTCCTACACGGTGAGCATGGGGCAGTGGCTGAGCCTGCCGATGGTGCTGTTCGGAATCTGGTTGATGTTGCGAAAGCCACCCGTCAGGCGCTGACGGGCAGCGAACGCCCGCATCAGGCAATTGCGAGCATGGTCTCCATCCGCGTGAGCTTCAGGAGCTCACTGATTTCACCCTGGCCATTGTTAAGCACCACCCGTTTGCCGGCATCCTTGGCCTTGTCATTGAACACCAGTAGCATGCCCAGGGCGGAACTGTCCATGTAGCCCAGTTTGCTCAGATCGATCTGGATTTCTTGCGACGCCTCCTGCAATGCGCGGGTCGAGGCATCGCGAAAATCGCGGTGGGTATCAAACACGAACTGCCCATGCAGGGCGATGGTGGTGCAGCTTTCCTTCGTTTCCAACTGAATTAACATTTTCGCTCCCCTTTGCACCGTGATCCGTCGCATCAACGTACTCGGTCTGACTGGTGCGAACGATCGACACTTGTTGCGCATGCAATATGCGTGCCTTCCCATGAGCACTGAGATAGGAAGATTCAGTGGTGTGAGCAGCTTTTCGCAGCCTTACTTAGATACACAATCGCCTGACCCGCCAGCAGACAGGATCGGCGTCGAATCCTGGCGCCAGAAACTTTTTAACCTAAGTTATATGAGGCAAGAATTCGTCGCGAAGTCCTGGTGCCCGTGTATGGTGCAAGCCGGTCTATGCATTCCCGCTTTTGGGTGTTTCTATTCCATGGGCCGGGAATGAGAACAGCGCTATCGCCCAGTCTGCCTATGCGCTGAGTGTCATTCGCATGTGCAGGCCAGGAGGGCTGTAGCGTTTAGCGGAACACCACGGTCTTGTTGCCGTGGACCAGCACGCGATCTTCCAGGTGATAGCGCAGGCCGCGCGCCAGCACGGTCTTTTCGATGTCCTTGCCGTAGCGCACCATGTCCTCGACCGAATCCGAATGGTCGATGCGGATAACGTCCTGCTCGATGATCGGGCCTTGGTCGAGCGCTTCGGTGACGTAGTGGCAGGTGGCGCCGATCAGCTTGACGCCGCGCGTGTAAGCCTGGTGGTAAGGCTTGGCGCCGACGAAGGAAGGCAGGAAGCTGTGGTGGATGTTGAGGATGCGTCCCGGATAGGCGGCGCATAGCTCGGGCGACAGGATTTGCATGTAGCGCGCCAGCACCATGGTGTCGCCATGCACTTCCTCGAACAGGCGCTGGACTTCGGCATAGGCGGCGGCCTTGTGCTCAGTCGGCACCGGCACATGATGGAACGGTATGCCGTGCCACTCGACGAAGCCTTTGAATGTATCGTGATTCGAGATCACGCAGGCGATCTCGATATCGAGTTCCTTGGATTGCCAGCGCGCCAGCAGGTCGTAGAGACAATGCTCCTGCTTCGAGACCAGCACCACGACCCGTTTCTTCACCGCCGAGTCGTTGATGCGCCAGTCCATTTGCAGTTCGTCGGCCAGGGGCTGGAAGCGGCTGCGGAATTCGGCAAGGTGAAAGGGCAGCGAATCGGCCCTGACCTCGATGCGCATGAAGTAGCGGCCATCCAGATCGTCGGCATGAAAACTCGATTCGAGTATCCAGCCGCGGTGTTCGGCGATGAAGCCGGTAACGCGCGCGATGATGCCGACCTGGTCCGGGCAGGAGGCGGTCAGCGTGTAGAAGCGCGCGCGGTGCACGCTATCAGCCTTCCCCTCGCTCCCCTTCCCAGGGAAGGGGATGACACATGTTCAGTCGCGCTGCGCGCGACTTCCGGAGTTTTGGCTTGTCCCGCCTTGAGGCGGCTCGGCGGCGGGACGTCATATCCTCGCCGATGCCTTGTCGATTTCACTGCGCAGTTCGGCGTAATTCATGGTCACCGGAAACTGCGGGAACTCGTCGATCACATTCTGCGGCGGGTGGAACAGGATGCCGGCATGCGCCGCGCCCAGCATCGCCGTGTCGTTGTAGGAATCGCCGGCGGCGATCACCTTGAACTGGAGTTCGCGAAAACGCTGTACCGATTCTTTCTTCTGGTTCGGCATGCGCAGGTGGTAGTTCACCACGAAGCCAGCCGGGTCGGTTTCGAGCTTGTGGCAGAACAGAACGGGCATGTTGAGTTGCGCCATCAGCGGCATGGCGAACTCATAGAAAGTGTCGGACAGGATGATGACCTGGTAGTCGCGCCGCAGGGCGTCGAGAAAGTCCTTGGCGCCGGCCATCGGCCCCATGTCGGAAATCACCTTCTGGATGTCGGGCAGGCCCTGCTTGTGGGTTTTCAGCAAGTCCAGCCGGTACTTCATCAGCTTGTCGTAGTCCGGCTCGTCGCGGGTGGTGCGAGAGAGTTCCGGGATGCCGGTGCGTTTGGAAAACTCGATCCAGATTTCCGGAACGAGCACGCCTTCGAGATCGAGACAGACGAGTTGCACTGAGATTCTCCAAGAGTCGGCGCGGGTGGCACGCCACGTGTTGCGGCCGGGCGCCGCGAACGGGCGCGATTTTACCTGTTTGCCGGCGCTGCCGGGCTTAGCGCGGCGAATCGCCGGCCTCAAGCCGTTCGCGGCCCGGGCATCGCTGTGCATCACGTTGCAGTTCCGCTGACCCCGCCCGCCCAATATAATTCATACCTCACGTCCGTCCGGGTGGCCGCGGAGCGGGGCTGGCCCTTGTTGTTTGGGTCTTCTGGGGTTCTAATACCCGCTGTTGGCCGTTTCCAAGTCGTTTCAAGGTCATATCGCCGTGCAGTTGTTCGCTCTGGGCATCAACCATCATACGGCCCCGCTGGCGGTACGCGAGCAGGTGGCGTTCGACCCATTACATATGGGGCAGGCTTTGCACGACCTGTTGCGGGCAAAGTCGGTGCGCGAAGCGGCGATCCTGTCGACCTGCAACCGCACCGAGCTGTATTGCGCCGCCGAGCAGCCGCAAGTTGCCGCGGACTGGCTGGCGGAGTACCACTCGCTTTCGCCGCAGAAGATTCAGCCCTACCTTTACCAGCACCCGCAGCAGGATGCCGTGCGCCACATGTTCCGCGTTGCCGCCGGACTCGATTCGATGGTGCTGGGCGAGCCACAGATCCTCGGTCAGATGAAGCAGGCGGCGCGCGCTGCGGAAGAAGCCGGCACCCTGGGCACCTTGCTGGGCAAGCTGTTCCAGCGCACTTTTGCAGTGGCCAAGGAAGTTCGCTCGACCACGGCGATCGGCGCCAACACGGTGTCCATGGCCGCCGCCGCCGTGCATTTGTCGGCGCGGATTTTCGACAGCATCGCGGCGCAGCAGGTGTTGTTCATTGGCGCCGGCGAGATGGTCGAACTGTGCGCTGCACATTTCGCCGCGCAGAAACCGAAACGGCTCACCATCGCCAATCGCACGCTGGAACGCGGCGCCGAACTGGCGGCGCGCTTTGGCGGCGATGCCATGCGCCTCGACCAGCTCGGCGAGCGATTGGCGGATTACGACATTGTGGTGTCCTGCACCGCCAGTTCGCTGCCCATCATCGGCCTGGGCATGGTCGAGCGTGCCCTGAAAGCACGCCGCCATCGGCCGATGGTCATGGTCGATCTGGCCGTGCCGCGCGATATCGAAGCCGAAGTGACCCGGCTCGACGACGTTTTTCTCTACACGCTCGATGATCTTGGACAGATTGTCGAATCCGGCCTGGAATCGCGACAGGCGGCCGTGGTCGAGGCCGAGGCGATCATCAGCGACCGCGTCTCCGGATTTCTGCACTGGCTGGAATCGCGCGAGACGGTGCCGATCATTCGCGCCCTGCGCGACGCGGGCGAGCGCGCGCGCCGTCACGAAGTCGAGCACGCCCTGAAGCTGCTGTCGCGCGGCGACGATCCGGCCAAGGTGCTGGACGCGCTGTCGCACGGCCTCACCAACAAGCTGCTGCACGCCCCGACGCACGCCCTGAATCAGGCGGAAGGCGCGGAGCGTACCGAGGTTTCAGCGCTCATCTCCCGCATTTATCGCCTCAATTCCGGGGAGTAGGTGCGTGAATTCGCATCGATCGCGCGGGTGCGAGTCCGGCTGCCCGTGAGCAAGCTGCCCTTTTTCGATTTCACCGGCTGGACGCTGGATGTCCTGCGCCGGGTGTTGTATCTGGGGACGCGGACGCGGGTGTTCCCCGAAACCCCGGAGGTGCTCAAACTGCGGCCCGAGCTGGCGGTTTGCTATGTGCTCGACGAGCGCCGCCTGTCCAACCTGCTGGTGCTCGATCACGAGTGCCGCCAGCTTGGCTTGCCGCCGGCATTGAAACCGCTGCGGGATGAGGCATTCACGGCGCGACGCTCGTTCTTTTTCCTGTCGCGCAACGCGCGCGGGCGCTTCGCGCCGAATCCGCGTCAGGAACACTCCGAGTTGCTCAAATCCCTGGTCAGAACAGTTGTCGCCGATCCTCACTTCGATGTGCAGCTGGTGCCGGTGACCATACTCTGGGGGCGCGAACCGAGGAAGCAGGACTCGATATTGAAGGCCTTGTTCGCCGAAACCTGGCAATCGGTCAGCACCTTGCGGCAATTGCTGACGATGCTGATCCATGGCCGCCACACGTTCGTGCGTTTCAATGCGCCGATTTCCCTGCGCGAACTCTTGAGCGAGGACATCGATGCGCCACGCGCCTTGCGCAAGCTGGGACGGATCCTGCGGGTGCACTTCCGGCGCCAGCGCGAAATGGCGATCGGGCCCGATCTGTCGCATCGCCGCACCCAGTTGCGCGCCTTGCTGAACACGCCTGCGGTGCGCCAGGCCGTCGCCCGCGAAGCGGAGACCAAATCGATTTCGCTGGTCGCCGCACAAAAGTTGGCGCGGGATTTCGCGCTCGAAATTGCGTCGGACTACACGTATTCGGTGGTGCGGGCGTTTTCCCTGTTCCTGACCTGGGTCTGGAACAAGGTTTACGATGGTGTCGAGGTGCACAACTTCGAGCGCGTCACGGCGGTGGCGCCCGGCCACGGCATCGTCTATGTGCCCTGCCACCGTAGCCATATTGACTATCTGCTGTTGTCCTACATCATTTTCAACCGCGGTCTGATGGTGCCGCACATCGCGGCGGGAGCCAACCTCAATCTGCCGCTGGTCGGTTCCGTGCTGCGGCGCTCCGGCGCCTTCTTCCTGCGCCGCACGATCAAGGGCGAACCGCTCTACGCGACGTTGTTCCTCGAGTATCTGCACCTGATGATCGATCGCGGTTTTCCGATCGAATATTTCATCGAAGGCGGGCGCAGTCGCAGTGGGCGCACGCTGGCACCCAAGGCCGGGATTCTGGCGATGACAGTGCAAAGTTTCGTGCGCAGCCGTTCCAGGCCGCTGCTGTTCGTTCCCGTCTACATCGGCTACGAGAAGCTGATGGAAGGCAGCAGCTATCTGGCCGAGCTGCATGGCCGGCCCAAACAGTCCGAATCGTTGACCGGCCTGCTCGGCGCGGCGCGGCTGCTGCAGCGCAATTTTGGCAAGGTTCATGTGAATTTCGGTGCGCCGCTGGCGCTGGCCGAATTCCTTGATGCGCAGCATCCGGCATGGCGGGAAGAGGATTTCGACGCCCAGGCGCCTTGGCTGCGCGGGGTGGTGGATGCGACGGCCACCGCGCTGGCACGCGGCATCAATGCCGCGGCGGTGGTCAATCCGGTGAACCTGCTTGCCGTGACCTTGCTCTCGACAACCAAGCATGCCGCCGATGAACGCCTGTTGCGGACACAGATCGAGCATGCGCAATACCTGCTGTCGGAATCGCCCTATGCCGGGTCCATCGTGCACTGCACGCTGCCGGCGCACGAGGTGATCGACCATGTGCGCCGGCTCGATCTGGTAGAGCATTCTCCGCATCCTCTGGGCGACATGATCCTGGCCTCGGAGCGGCAGGCCGCGCTGCTGGCCTATTTCCGCAACAACGTCCTGCACCTGTTTGCCCTGCCCGCATTACTGGCCTGCCTGGTCAGCCACAACCAGCGGCTCAGCCGGCAACGCGCCAGGGAGGCAATCCGGGGCATCTACGGGCTGCTGCGCGCCGAACTGTTCCTACCCTGGGAATTGCATGAACTGGATGCCGTGATCGATCGCACCGAAGCCGCACTGGCGCAACGCGGACTGATACTGGTCGAGAGTCAGAGCGGGATGCTGCACGCGCCGCCGCCCAACAGCGAGGCCAGCCCCGAACTGCGGCAACTGGGCGAAATCATTCGTCCGACGTTGGAGCGCCAGTTCCTCACCCTGGCCCTGCTGCAGCATCACGGCAGCGGACGCTTGACCCGCAACGCGCTGGAAGAGGCCACCCACCTGCTGGCGCAGCGGCTGGCCATGCTTTACGAATTCAATTCGGCCGAGTTTTCGGAGAAACTGCTGTTCGCCATCGTGATCAGCAACCTGATCGACGCGGGGATTTTGCAGGTCGATGGCGCCGGCTTGCTGCAATTCGACGAGCGGATTACCCTTGCCGCGGCGCAGACCGAGCTGCTGCTGGCAGCCGACGTGCGCCACAGCATTCAACGCATCGCCCGCGCGGCATCTTCGCCCGCAAGCTGACACTTCATCCCATGAAAAAAAGCATTCTTGAAAAACTCGAACGCCTGAGCGAACGCCTTGGCGAAATCGACGGCCTGCTCGGCGGCGAACAGGCCGCGCGCGACATGGACAGCTATCGCAAGCTCACCCGCGAGCGCGCCGACATCACGCCGGTGGTGGAACTCTTTCATCTTTACCGTAGCGCCAGCGCCGACTATTCGAGTGCGGGCGAAATGCTCGGCGATCCGGAGATGAAGGAACTCGCGCTCGACGAGCAGGAATCGGCCACGGCCGCGATGACCCGGCTCGAAGGCGAACTGCAATGCGCGCTGTTGCCGAAGGATCCCAACGACGAGCGCAACCTGTTCCTGGAAATCCGTGCCGGCACCGGCGGCGACGAATCGGCGCTGTTCGCCGCCGACCTGTTCCGCATGTATAGCCGCTATGCCGAACGCCAGCGCTGGAAAGTCGAGATCGTTTCGCGCAGCGAATCCGACCTGGGCGGATTCCGCGAGATCATCGCCCGCATCGAAGGCAGGGGCGCCTACTCCAAGCTCAAGTTCGAGTCGGGCGGCCATCGCGTGCAGCGCGTGCCGGTGACCGAGACCCAGGGCCGCATCCACACCTCGGCGTGCACCGTGGCGGTGATGCCGGAGGCGGATGAGCTGGTCGATATCGACATCAATCCCGCCGACCTGCGCATCGACACCTTCCGCGCCTCGGGCGCCGGCGGCCAGCACATCAACAAGACCGATTCGGCGGTGCGCATCACCCACATCCCGACCGGCATCGTCGTCGAATGCCAGGACGACCGCTCGCAGCATCGCAACAAGGCGCAGGCGATGTCGGTGCTGGCGGCGCGCATCAACGACGCCAAGCAGCGCGAGCAGCAGCAGAAAATCGCCTCGCAGCGCAAATCGCTGATCGGTTCCGGCGACCGCTCCGAGCGCATCCGCACCTACAATTTCCCGCAGGGGCGGATTACCGACCACCGCATCAATCTGACGCTGTACAAGATCGACGCCATCATGGACGGCGATCTCGATGAACTGGTCGGCGCCCTGACCGCCGAGCACCAGGCCGAACTGCTGGCGGCGCTGGCTGAATGAGCACGGTAGCCGCGGCGCTCGCGGCGGCGCGGACGAAGCTGCCGGCGAGCGAGGCGCGCCTGTTGCTGGGACATGTGTTGGGCCGGCCGGCGGCCTGGCTGCTCACCCACGACGACGAAGTGCTCGACGAAGCGGCGCTGCTTGCCTTCGCCTCGCGGGTGGCGCGGCGCGCGGGGGGCGAACCGGTAGCCTATTTGCTGGGGTATCGTGAGTTCTTCGGCCGCGAGTTTGCGGTGTCGCGCGCCGTGCTGATCCCGCGTCCGGAAACCGAACTGCTGATCGAGATTGCACTGGCAAGAGTTATGCGAAGCGGTATCCACGCGGACGGCGCTGGCAATGCGGCGACCAGCGCAGCAAGAATTCTCGATCTGGGCACCGGCAGCGGCTGCATCGCGATTACGCTGGCGCTGGAAATCCCGCAAGCGCAAGTGACCGCGGTGGACGCCTCCGCGGCGGCACTGGAGGTCGCGCAGGACAACGCGGAACGGCTCGGCGCCAAGCTACGTTTGCTGCAAAGCCACTGGTTTGACCGACTGGCCGACGAACGCTTCGACCTGATTGTGACGAATCCACCCTACATCGCCGACGCCGACCCGCATCTGCTTGCGGGCGACCTGCGCCACGAGCCGGCCACTGCCCTATCGAGCGGTGCGGATGGGCTGGACGCGATTCGCCAGATAGTTGACGGCGCGTCTGCGCACCTTGCGCCGGGTGGGCAACTCTGGCTGGAGCACGGCTACGACCAGGCGGTTGCGGTGAAAGAGCTGCTGGCGGCGGCGGGTCTGACCGGCATCGAACAGTACCGCGATCTGGCGGGCATTGTGCGGGTCAGCGGCGGCCGGCGCCAATGAAAACGGCCCGGGGAACTCCCCGGGCCGTTGTTCGCTCGCGGACTGTAGATCAGCGCAGGCCGGCGATGTAGTCGGATACCGCCTTGATTTCGGCGTCGGTCATCTTGATCGCGACCATTCGCATCATCTTGTTCGGGTCGTTGGCGCGCGCGCCTTCGCGGAAACTCTTCAGCTGTGCTTCCGTGTATTCGGCGAACTGGCCGCCAATGCGCGGAAATTGCGCGGGGATGCCGGCACCGGCCGGGCCATGGCACGCCGCGCAGGCCGGCAAGCCCTTGGCCTGATCGCCACCGCGATACAGCTTTTGGCCGAGTTCGATGGTTTCGCGATTCTTCGCCGTTTCGCCCTGCTGCGTCTGGGCCGCAAAATACGCCGCCAAGTCACGCATCTGGCCGTCGTCGTATGCGGCGATCATGCCGTTCATGATCGCATTCACACGCTCCGGCTGCTTGCCGTCGGCGGCCTTGAAGTTCTTCATCTGCTTGAGCAGGTATTCGGGATGCTGACCCGCCAGCTTCGGGTTGGCGGCAATCGGGCTGTTGCCATCGGGGCCATGACACGCCACGCAGACGGTGGAGGCGACGACTTGGCCGCGCGCGGCATCACCTTTGGGGGCGGCCTTGGCGGCATCGGAGGCTTGGGCGCCGATTGCAGTCAATGCGCACAGCAGAGAAATCAGGCAACTGAGCAGGGAACGCTTCATGAACAAAAACTCCTCGGAAACTGCAGGATTCGGAAATTGTAAACCTGATATTCTATCCCAGCTCACCTGATTTCTCTACCTCCGCCAGTCACGGCGGCGGGTTTCCGACGTATCGCCCCATGTCCCTATTTCGCCACGCCACCTTCGAGATCTCTGTTGCCCAGCCTAGCGGTTTGCCGGTGCCCGATGGTCCGGAGATCGCCTTCGCCGGCCGCTCGAACTCAGGAAAATCCAGTGCCATCAATACCTTGGTGGGGCATACCCGGCTGGCGTTCGTATCCAAGACGCCCGGTCGGACCCAGTTGATCAACCTGTTCCGGATGAAGAATGGCGCCGCTATGGTGGATTTGCCCGGCTACGGGTATGCCCAGGTTCCGGTGGCGGTCCGCCTGCAATGGCAGGGCCTGCTGGAACACTACCTGACCTGTCGCTCCAATCTCGTCGGTCTGGTGCTGATCATGGATTCGCGCCGTCCCCTGACCGATCTTGACTGGAAAATGATTGGTTGGTTCGGTTCCACGGGAAGGCCCATCCACTGCCTGCTGACCAAGTCGGACAAGCTCACGCGCCAGGAACAGACCAAGACCCTGCGTGAAACGCGCGCGGCGCTGGCCAGTTTCGGCGAGCAAATCACGGTGCAGATGTTTTCCAGCCTGAAGAAGATCGGCATGGACGAAGCGGAACAAGTGATCGGACGCTGGTTGCATGCACCGTTGTTGCCAACAAACTGACGCAGTCAGCCAATCGGTCGCCCCCTCGCTCTGCGTACCTGGGATTCCGCTTTGCGGCAGGCATCCCGGAAAAGGGGCCGGGGGGATAGCTCAACGGGGGGATAGCTCACACAATTCGCCCGCAGGGCTTTTATTTTTGGCTTGGCCAAAAATAAAGCCCTCGACCAAAGGGGAGAAGGCCGAGGGCGAAACACCTTGAAAGGTTCAAGGCACCCGCTCAGGGAGGTGAAGCGGGAGGTGGCGGAAACGAATGTCCCCGGCACCTGCTGGTTATGATAGATCCCTTACGTTAAAGTTCAAGTAATTTTCAAAAATTTTCCAAGGCTAAACCAATGATTACAAAAGGTGTATTCCCTAGCTCGCGGATGCGCCGCATGCGCCGCGACGAGTTTTCTCGGCGCCTCATGCGTGAGCACACACTCACATCTGGCGATCTGATCTATCCGGTCTTTGTACTCGAAGGCGCCGGGCGCACCGAAGCCGTGGGGTCGATGCCTGGCGTCGAGCGGATGTCGCTGGACCGACTCCTGCCGGTCGCGGAAAAGGCCCTGAAGCTGGGCGTGCCCGCGCTGGCCCTGTTCCCGGTAGTGGATGGCAGTCGCAAAACCCCTGGCGCCGAAGAAGCCTGGAACCCGGCCGGACTGGTGCCCACCGTGGTGGCGCGCTTGAAGCAGGAGTTTCCCGAACTTGGCGTGATCACCGACGTCGCGCTTGATCCCTACACCAGCCATGGCCAGGACGGCCTGATCGATCCGGCCGATCCGCGCGGCTATGTGATGAACGACGAGACCCTGGAAGCCCTGGCCAAACAGGCGCTGTGCCACGCCCGCGCTGGCGCCGACGTGGTGGCACCCTCGGACATGATGGACGGCCGCATCGGGCGCATTCGCACCACGCTCGATGCCGAGAAGCTGATCCACACCCGCATCCTGGCCTATTCCGCGAAATACGCGTCGGCATTCTATGGCCCCTTCCGCGACGCCGTTGGTTCGGCCGGCAATCTGGGCAAGGGCAACAAATCCACCTATCAGATGGATCCGGGCAACAGCGACGAAGCCTTGCGCGAAGTGGCGCTGGATCTCGACGAAGGTGCCGACATGGTGATGGTCAAGCCCGGCATGCCCTATCTCGACATCGTGCGCCGGGTCAAGGACGAGTTCGGCGTGCCGACTTACGCTTACCAGGTCAGCGGCGAATACGCGATGCTCAAGGCCGCCGCACAGAACGGCTGGCTGGCCCACGATGCGGTGATGATGGAAGCCCTGCTTTCCTTCAAGCGTGCGGGCTGCGACGGTATCCTGACTTATTTTGCACTGGAGGCCGCGGCGTTGTTGAAGGGATGATTCCTTGAAGCGCCCGGCGCAGCTTCTGCTTCGCAGTTTCGATGGCTTTATCCGACGGCCGGCATGGTGGCCGTTGCTGGTCCTGTTCTGGGGGTTGGTCACCGTTGCCTCCTACGCGTGGCACATCCATGAGCTGGAGCAGCATGCATATGCCATGGCGGCGGCGCGTGGCCGGCTGGTGTTCGAGATGATCGAGGCCACCCGCCTTTGGGCGGCGAACCACGGCGGCGTGTATGCCCCGGTAACGGCCGCAAACCCGCCCAACCCCTGGCTCGATGTACCGGAAAAGAACATCACCACGCCCGCCGGCGTGCTGCTGACCATGATCAATCCGGCCTACATGACGCGCCAGCTCAACGAACTGATCGGACGCGAGCGCGACATGCGCGTGCGGCAGACCAGCCTCGACCCGATCAATCCGGGCAATCAGCCCGACTCTTGGGAGCGCGAATCGTTGCAAGGCTTCGCCGCCAGCCGCGCCGAGCGGATTTCAATTGTCGGCGCCGGCGCTACGGCAAGTTTTCGCTACATGGCGCCGCTGGAAGTCAGGGAACCGTGCATCGCCTGTCATGTGAAGCAGAACTACAAACTTGGTAGCGTGAGTGGCGGCATCAGCGTCAGTTTTCCCGCCAGCTACATCTACGCCATCATCGACGCGCAAAAGCGCGGCTTCATGATCATTCACGTCGCCGTCTTCGCCATCTTTGCCTTGCTGGCATGGGGTAGCCTCCTGATCACGCGACGCAATGTGCTGGCGCTGGAGGCGGTGCGCGGCGACCTGGTCGAGAGCGAGAAAATGGCTTCGCTGGGCCGCATGGTCGCCGGCTTTGCCCATGAAGTGAATACCCCGGTCGGGATTGCGGTCGGCGCTGCCTCGCAGTCGCAGGAACTGGTTGCCGAAATCGGGCGCCTTATCGATCAGCCGGAAGTCAGCGAAGAAGAACTGCGCCTGCGTATGGCAATGCTCGACGAAGCGTCGGCCCTGGCGCTGGGCAACTTGCGCCGTGCCGCAAGCATGGTGCAAAGCTTCAAGCGCACCGCGGTCGACCAGACATCGGAGGCCGAGCGCGAGTTTGACCTGGCTGAAGTCATCGACGACGTGCTGAAGACCCTGCAAAGTATTTTCCGCAACACGAAGATCCGGGTCATCGTCGATTGCCCAGGGGATATCCATGTGTTCGGCTCGGCCGGCGCGCTCCAACAGTTGTTGACCAATCTGTTGCAGAACAGCCACCTGCATGCGTACCAGGATGGCAGCGCTGCGGGTGAAATCCACATTCGTGCGCGCGCTGGAGGCGGCCATGTCCGCATCGAATTCAGCGACGACGGGGCGGGCATGGCGGCGGACACTCTGGAGCATGCCTTCGAACCGTTTTTCACCACGCGCCGCGGCTCCGGCGGCAGTGGGCTCGGACTTTACATCGCCTACAATATGGCGACTCAGGGCCTGGGCGGCAGCATCAGTTGCACCAGCCAGCCCGGACGGGGAACCCGGTTTGCCGTCGAATTCCCCCAACACAGTGCCGCACGGGAGGCGGCCGACCATGAAGATCGTACGCAAGCTGCCGGACGCCAAGCACCATGACGTTGCCAAACCCAGGGTCACGCCCTGGAAGCTGCTGGTGGTGGACGACGAACCGGATGTGCGACAGCTTACGGCGCTCAATCTGCGCGGCTTCGAATTCGCTGGCCGCCCGCTGCGACTGATCGACGCGGGGTCGGCGGCCGAAGCCCAGCGGCTGCTGCGCGAACATCCCGATATCGCGCTGGCCTTGATCGACGTCGTGATGGAATCCGACGACGCGGGACTGCAACTGGTGGCGTTCATCCGCAACGAGCTGCGCAACGCGATGATGCGGCTGGTGATTCGTACCGGCCAGCCGGGGCTGGCGCCGGAACGCTACGTCATCGACAACTTCGATATCGACGACTACAAGGACAAGACCGAGCTCACCACGCAGAAGCTTTACGCCACGGTGCGCCTGGCGCTCAAGGGCTATCGCGATCTACAGACCATCGAGCTCAACCGCATCGGCCTGCGCCGCATACTCGATGTCACTCCCGAACTCTACAATCTGGAACGCAACCAGCTCGAGGACTATTTTCGCGGCCTGCTGCTGCAGATCATCGGCTTTTGCAATCTGGGACATTCGGCGTTGATCTCGACCATCGACGGCATCATGGCCACGCTTGAAGGCGACGGCGTCAGCATTCGCGCAGGGACCGGCGAGCTTGACGACATGCCGGGCAACGAGGCGCGCCGGCGTGAGATCGTCGAGCTATGTTCGCAAGCCATCCTGACCCAGGAAGCGCCCAAAAATCTGCGCAGCGGCGCCCTTATTCTGCCCTTGCGGGTGCGCAACGAGACCTTCGGATTCGTTTATCTTGAAGCGGACGAAAGTCTCAGCACCGTCGACGGCGAACTGATCGAGATCATGGCCAACCAGTGCGCTGCCGCGATGCATAATTTTTTCCTGCATCGCAGCCTCGAAGAATCCTACGACCAGGCCATCGACATGCTGGCCGAAGTGGCCGAGTTCAAGGACAGTACGACCGGGAGCCATATCCGCCGGATCGAGGAGTACACGCGGCGGTTGGCGCTGGAACTAGGCCTGGATGCCGAAACCGCCGCCGCCTATGCCCAGGCCAGCTGCCTGCATGATGTCGGCAAGGTCGGCATCCCGGACGATATCCTGAAGAAGCCGGGCAAACTCACCCGCGAGGAATTTGCGCTGATACAAAACCATCCGCGAATTGGCGATGCCATCCTGAGCCGCAATCCCTCGCTGGATTTGGCGCGTTCCGTGGCGCTGACGCATCATGAACGCTGGGGCGGCAGCGGTTATCCCGATGGCCTCAAGGGCGAACAGATTCCCTTCGAATCGCGCATCGTAGCCGTGGTGGATGTGTTCGACGCACTGGTCAGCACCCGTCCCTACAAAGGTCCCTGGGAGCCGGAGCGGGCCGTCGAACAACTGCTGCAGGATTCCGGGGCCCACTTCGAGCCGCGCGTGGTGGACGCTTTCCTGCGCCTTTACCGGAGCGGAGCGCTTGACGACCTGGTCGCCGGCGCCCAGGCGGAGAACGTCGACAACGGCTAACGCAACATCAGGCGCGCAGGATGGGCCACTGCGCGGGCCAGCTTGCCAGCGGATCGTCCTTGAAGCTGCTTTTGACAAAGCGTTGCCAGCGGCCCAAGGTATAGCAGACCAGCAGGTCGGCATGAGCGCCGAAATCATGCTCGGCATTCAGCGCTCCCTGCGCCGCGGCCACTTTCAGACACTGCTTGAGGGTCGATTCGATTCGGTCCAGCAACTGGTTGATGCGGGCTTGCAGGCGCGGATTTTCGTGCACCAGGGCGTCGCCCACCAGCACCCGCGTCAAGCCGCGGTTCTTCTGCGCAAAGCGCAGCAATGACGCGATGATGGCCTCGGCCTGCTTGAGGCCGGATTCCTCGGCCGCCTCGATCTGGGTAATCACTGAAAATACGCCGCTCTCGATGAACTCGATGAGGCCCTCGTACATCTGCGCCTTGCTGGCGAAATGGCGATACAGCGCGGCTTCCGAAACCTGCAACTGCTTGGCGAGCAGGGCCGTGGTGACTTTCTCCACCGCCGGGCGTTCCAGCATTTCGGCAATGGTCTGCAGGATCAGGAGCTTCTTTTCGCCAACCTTGGCGGCGCGGGCTTCGTTCATGGCGTGTCCAGTGGATTATTTCGATTTGATCAAGGTACCGACGCCTTCGTCGGTCAGGATTTCCAGCAGCAGCGCATGTTCGACGCGGCCGTCGATGATGTGCACGCCTTTCACGCCGCTGCGTGCCGCATCCAGCGCAGAGCTGATCTTGGGCAGCATGCCGCCGGAGAGCGTGCCGTCCGCCACCATCTCGTCGATCTGCTTGGGCGTGATGCCGGTGATCAGTTTGCCGGACTGGTCCAGCACACCCGGCGTATTGGTGAGCAACACCAGCTTCTCCGCCTTGAGGACTTCGGCGATCTTGCCGGCGACGACGTCCGCATTGATGTTGTAAGTTTCGCCCTCGCTGCCGACCCCGATCGGCGCGATCACCGGAATGAAGGCGCCGGTATCGAGCAAGGCGATCAGGCTGGGATCGATGGAGACGATGTCGCCTACCTGGCCGATGTCGATCAGGTCGCCTGGCGCATCCTTGTTCTCCATCAACAGTTTTTTGGCGCGAATGAAGTTGCCATCCTTGCCGGTGAGGCCGACGGCCTTGCCGCCGTGCTGGTTGATCAGGTTGACGATCTCCTTGTTGACCTGGCCGCCGAGCACCATCTCGACCACTTCCATCGTCTCGGCATCGGTAACCCGCATGCCCTGGACGAACTCGCCTTTCTTGCCGACGCGGGCCAGCAGGCTCTCGATCTGCGGTCCGCCGCCATGGACCACTACCGGGTTCATGCCGACCAGCTTGAGCAGCACCACGTCGCGCGCGAAGCACTGCTTCAGGTGTTCGTCGGTCATGGCGTTGCCGCCGTACTTGACGACGATGGTCTTGCCGTGGAAACGCTTGATGTAGGGCAGGGCCTCGGCCAGAACTCCGGCCTTGGCGATGGGAGCGAGCTTTTCGGTCATGGATGTCAGCGAGAGCAAGTGGTAACTTCGCCCATTCTACCGGCAGCCAACCTGTCCGCAAGGGATACCGAGCCGACATAAAACAGGGCAAGCTCCGGCCATGCCATGGGCTGCCCTGTTTGCGCGATACCTCGGTGCGATCCACTCGCCGCACCGTCAGCGCCGACTATCGCTATTGGATAGTGATTCTGCGTGCCTGTGTTGCCGCTTTCTTCGGCAGGCTCAGTTCGAGAACGCCATCGGTGTATTTGGCGGTCACCTGCGCCTCGTCGATCTCCTGTGCCAACTGGAAGCTGCGCGAAACCTTGCCGAAATAGCGCTCGGTGCGCAGCACCTGCTCGCCCTGTTTCACATCCTTTTCTTCACGTCGCTCGGCGCTGATCGCGACAATGGCGCCATCGACGGCGACATGGATGTCTTCCTTCCTGACGCCCGGAATCTCGGCATGGACCAAATAACCGTTTTCCTGTTCCTTGACATCGATCTTGACCGCGGGCGCCTCGGCCTGCGATCCAAAATCGACCGGACGGACAAAGAAACCACGGAACAAGTCATCGAGAGCATCGCGACGAATCAAGTTGCTCATTTCATTCTCCTTTTTCAAGTTGGCGGCCTCGCTCAGAGTAGGGGCCTCGCGCACTACATGAGCGCCCGAAAACAAATTTCAAGTCCATTCATCGCCGGTCAGCGCCATTCACGCCGCTCTATCTTCAATTCGTCGCAAAGCGGCTGACGGCTCCTTGGCGGTCTTCTAGCATGGCTTCACTTTCAACCCAGTGGAGCTTCCGTCATGCAATTTCTCGTATTCCGTGGCCGGCTGTTCCTGCTGGCGTTGCTCATGCTTCCGGTCGCCGGCATTCCCACTTACGCTCGCGCGCAGACGGCCACCGATGCGGCTTTCGAGGCGGCACTGAGCCAGTTCAACCGAGCCCGCCAAGGCGACGCCGATCAACTCGATGCGGCCATCGCGGCATTTCAGGCTGCGCCCGGCAACCCTGCCTTGCAACCGCTCTACTCGGCCTATCTGGGCAGCGCCCATGCGCTCAAGGCCAAAGCCGCCTGGCTGCCGTGGAAGAAAATGAAATTTTCCGAACAGGGACTCGACCACATAGACCAGGCCCTGGCCTCCTTGCGCCCCGAGCACGACCGATTGCTGGTACAGGGCACGCCGGCAAGCCTTGCAACGCGGATGGTGGCTGCGGCAACCTTCGTCGCGTTGCCTGACGGCATTTTTCATCGCCGCGCCGCCGGCAAGTCCTTGCTGGCCGAGATGCGGCGCAGTCCGCTGCTGGCGACGGCGCCGGCCGGGTTCCGCGCTGAACTGGGGGTGGTGGAAGCCCAACTCAAAGAGGCTGAAAAATGAACGCGGAAACTTGCACCGTGCGCCTCATCGGACTGCGCAAGAGCTACCAAGTGGGCGAGACCAGCGTGGAGGCCCTGAAGGGGGTCAGTTTGGATGTCGGCAGCGGCGAAATGGTGGCCCTGACGGGGCCTTCCGGTAGCGGCAAAAGCACGCTGCTGAATCTTTGCGGCCTGATCGACACGCCCGATGCCGGCGAGCGCGAAGTCGGAGGCGTTTCGATCGACGGTCTCGACGAGATCGGCCTGACCCGCTTGCGTCGGGAGAAAGTCGGTTTCATATTCCAAGGCTTCAACCTGGTGCCGGTGATGACGGTGTTCGACAACGTCGAGTACCCATTGCTGCTGCTCGGCGTCGCAGCGGCAGAACGCCGCCAGCGGGTGATGACGGCGCTGCAGCGGGTGGGGCTGGAAGACTTTGCCCGGCGTCTGCCCGATGCGCTGTCGGGCGGCCAGCGCCAGCGCGTGGCGATCGCCCGCGCCCTGGTCAAATCGCCGGCGCTGGTGATTGCCGACGAGCCGACGGCCAATCTCGATTCGACCACGGCGCGGCAGATCGTCGATCTTCTGCATGAGTTGGCACATGAGCGCAACGCCTCGGTGGTGGTGGCGACCCACGACGAGCGCATGAGTTCGCATTGCGATCGTGTGCTGCACCTGATCGATGGAGAACTGCAATGAAGTGGCTGATGTTTGCCTGGAAGAACGTCATGCGCAACCGGCGGCGCTCGCTCATGGCGATGTTGATTACGGCGCTGGGAAGCGCGGCGGTGCTGGGCAGTGGCGGCTTCGCGCTATTCACCTACGAATCGCTGCAGGAAATGACGGCGCGCGATACGGGTCATGTGGTGGTTGCCCATGTTCGCGGCTTCGACGGCGACGAAGACGTGCCGATGCAGCATGGCCTGGCCGATTCCGAGGCGCTCGCGGCGAAATTCGCCGCGATGCCGGAAGTGCGCGCCGTGGCGCCGCGCGTGCAGTTCTCTGGGCTGATTTCCAACGGCGACAAGTCGGCGGTGTTCGTCGGCAGCGGCGTCGTTCCCGACATCGATTTTCGCCTGCGTGGTCCGCAGATGAACTTCATCGCCGGGCAGCCTCCCGCCGCTGCAGCAGCAGCGCCGGAAGTGGTCATCGGCAACGAGCTGGCACGCCTGATGAAGGCCAAGGTCGGCAGTTCGTTGACCCTGTTGTCCACCACCACCGAAGGCAACCTGAATGCGGTGGATGTTTTGGTCAGCGGCATCGCCAGCGTCGGTGTGCCGGAGATCGACAAGCGA
The DNA here is from genome assembly GCA_001828935.1 of Rhodocyclales bacterium RIFCSPLOWO2_02_FULL_63_24. Lineage (GTDB taxonomy): Bacteria > Pseudomonadota > Gammaproteobacteria > Burkholderiales > Rhodocyclaceae > Sulfuritalea. The sequence continues at coordinate 19,196 of MHZX01000129.1, read as the reverse complement.
CTGGTGCTGGCCGACCTGGCCTCGGTGCAAAAGCTTCTGCTCAGCGACAAGGCCGGCACGCTGTCCGTCTATCTCAAGGAGACCGCGGACACCGAGGCCATCGCCGCTCGCGTCAGGGAAATGCAGCCTGACCTGGCGGTCAAGACCTGGCGCGACCTGGCGGTGTTCTACCAGGCCGTACGGGCGCTCTACAACCGCATCTTCGGCATCCTCGGCATGATCATGATCTGCATCGTGCTGTTCGCCATGAGCAACACGCTGGGCATGGCCGTGGTCGAGCGGACACGCGAGATCGGCACCCTGCGCGCGATCGGCACCCTGCCCGCCGAGATCGTGCGCAACTTCGTACTCGAAGGCATGCTGATCGGCGGCGTCGGCTCTGCATTCGGGATGTTGCTGGCGGGCGCGGCAACGGTGTTTCTGCTGTTTGCCGGCATCGAAATGCCGCCGCCGCCGGGACGCTCCGCCGGCTATCCGCTGTTTCTCAGTTTCTCGCCAGTGTTGTATGGCGCGGTCACCCTGGTCGTCATCGTTCTGGCGGCGGGCGCGGCCTGGATCGTCAGCAGCCGCGCCGCCAACAAACCCGTCACGGAGGCCCTCGCCCATGTTTAAGAGAATTGCACTATTGTCGCTGGCGGCGATCAGTCTCGCGGCGCTTTGTATACTTGGGATTCCGCTCTGCGGGCAGGTAATGGCAGCAGAGGACGCCAAGGTCAAGGCTCTGCTGAAGCAGGCCGATGCCTATCGCCTGGCCATGGAATCGGGGCGGGTCGAAACCGAGGTGCGCACCTTCAGGGCCGGCGTGCTGGACAAGACTCGGCTCTATGCCGTCTATCTGAAGCCCGGCCACCGTTCGCTGGTGCTGTTCCGTACCGCGACCGAGCGCGGACAAAAAATGCTGATGCTGGGCGATGACTACTGGCTGATGATGCCCTCCAGCCAGCGTCCGCTGCGCATTACGGCCATGCAGAAGCTGCTCGGCGAAGCCTCGACCGGTGATGTCGCGACCATGACCTGGGGCGAGGATTACGACGGCCGGCAGGTCGGCGAGGAGACCATCGACGGCGTGCCCTGCCTCAAGCTTGACCTTGTTGGTCAGCGCAAGGGCGTCAGCTATCCGCGCATCGTGCTCTACCTGGCGAAGAAGGATCATCATCCGGTACAGGCGGAGCTGTATGTCGCTTCCGACAAACTCGCCAAGCTGGCCCGCTTCCAATTGGGCACTGTCGACGGTCGCAAGCAGGTGACGGTGATGACCCTGATCGATCACTTGCAGAAGGAGCGCTCGACCGAGGTGCACTACCTGTCGCGCACGGACAAGACCCTGTCCGACGATTACTTCAACCCGGCCTTCCTGGTGCGGGCGGACCTGACGCAATGAAGCGTCTTCGCTTTACTGCGCCGTCTTGTCAGCGCCGACTCTTGCATTGTCTGGCCGGACTGCTGACTGCCAGCGCGACGCTGTCCGCCGGCGCCGAGGACGGCGCGCCGGATTTCGGCTGGACCTCGCGCCTAGTCGGCGAAGGCCACGAACTGCGCCGCGACAGTCCGTTGGCGGCCGGACTGGGGCTGACCGATTTTGGCCGCGACCGCTATCGCATCGAACAGGAATTGCGCGGGCGCGTCGGCCCGCTGTCCTTGTTGCTGACCGCCACCGAATCGGGCCAGGAAGGGGTCAAGCCAAGCGGAAGGTTTGTCGCCAACGAGGCCTACGCCGACCTCAGCCTCGGCGGACAGCGCTTTTCGGTCGGCAAGAAAATGCTCTCCGGCGATGTCGCCTATGCGTTCCGGCCGCTCGACGTGCTGCAGCGGGAAAGCCGCTTGCAGCTCGCAGCGCCTCAACTGGAAGGTATTCCGATGCTGAGTTGGGACAATTTCACGGCCGACGGCGCCTGGTCGCTGGTGATCGCCAACCCCGGCCATCAGCGGCGCGGCGAGGCGCGCGAGGATGGCTCTGTGGCCTTGAAGATTTACCGTCGCGTCGGCGCGGCCGATCTGCACGGCGTGTTGCGCAACTCCAATCGCTACGGCCTGGAACTGGGAGCCGCGGCGTCCATGGTGCCCAGCGATGCGCTGGAGCTTCACGCTTCCGCCCTGTTGCAGCGGCGGGGCGAGCGACAGGTGCCGCTCGCCGATGGTGCTTCGGTCGCCCAGCTGTTGTCGGCAGACAGCGCACTCGTCACGGAAGCCATCGCCACGCCGCGCAAGGTGCTGGTAGGGGGTACCTGGACCAGCGCAGAGGGCTATTCGCTGCTCGGCGAATTCTGGTGGGACGGCACGACGCCTACGCCGGCCGACTGGCAACGACTGGTGCGTCAGGCCGCGCGACGGGCGGCACTGAGCGGCCTGCCGGGCGTTCCGGCAGCGGCCGTCGCCGGCGCCACGGCGGCCTCGACGCGCATGTTCGACCAGGGCAACCTCGCGCAACGCGGCCTGTTGGCGCGTCTGGCATGGAGCGAGCCGGGCGGCGCCTGGTCGGCCTCCGTCGATGTACTTAAATCCCTCGGCGATGGCGGCTGGACGCTGACCACGGCATTGGCCTGGCAAGGCGAACGGCTGCGCTTCGACGCGGGCTTGCGCCGCTACGGCGGGCCTGCCGACGCCGCCTATCGTCTGTTGCCCGAACGCGCTGCGGCGTTTGTCGGGATCAGCCTTGCCTATTGATCAGGCGCTGCGGCAACTCGAGGATGGCGTCGCGATTGCTCCACGAAAAGCAGGCCGCCGCCGCCTCGCGCCAAGGCAGCCAGCGATAAGCCAGATGTTCGTCCGGTGCGATGCTCACGGCAAGCTGTTCCGGTAGACACAGGCTGAACACGTGCTCGGTGTTGTGCGTGATGCCGGGTGCGTAGCGATATCGCCACTCGGCAAAGATCTCGTAGCGATTGGTGAATTGCCAGTCGATGAGATCGGTGGTCGCCGCGTCGATGCCGGTTTCTTCATGAACTTCGCGCCGGGCCGTTTCAAGCAGCGGTTCACCGTCTTCCTGGCTACCGGTGACCGATTGCCAGAAACCCGGGTGGCGGGCGCGTTCCAGCAGCAGCACGTCCAGCGCCAGCGTGTGGATTACCACCAGCACCGAGACCGGCTTCTTGTAGTCCATCAACCGGGCTGGGCCACCGTCGGCAGCCAGGCGATGCCGTCGGCATGCATGTCGACCAGACACCAGAAGGGAACGCCCTGTTCGCGCCATTCTTCGGCGGCCGACTGGAAGGTCTGCATCAGGGCAACGAAGTCCGCCTCGGCGCGGCCATGAATGCCGTCGCAATGATCGAGCAGGATCACGTAGCCTTCGGCCGGACGCCAGCCCATATCGAGCAGGCAATCATTCAGCGCATCCCAGTTGTGGCCGAACCATTCAGGGAAGCCGAGCGCAGCGCCGATTGCGTCCAGCATCTCTTCCTTGTCGCGCGCACGAGCAAGATCAACACGCTGCACCAAGCAGCCTGCAGCGCCGGCGCCGGCGATCAGCGGCTCCAGGTCGCCCTGCGGCAAATGATGGACACCCGCCTTGCCGGCATCGGCAAACAGGGCCTGGTAGTGGTCAACGGCGCTCATCGTTGGATTCGACGGAAAGTTTCGTAGTGATCGGCTGTGTAGTAGAACACTGCGGGGGGCTGCTCGCCGGTGATAATCCGCCGCGCTCCTCGATCCCGACTACCAGGCGTTGGCACTGTGTACTCGCGATAATAGCCACGCGACTGCTCGGGCAGTCGGTGTTCGCGGTTATGGAAAGTGATGCCGTCGCGGGGGTAAGGAAACGGGCCGCCGCGGTCAATCAGGCGCAGGGTTTCGCGTGCTTCCGCCGGCAGACTTGCTTCGGCAATGACGGTGTCGAATGCCGCCGCCGGCAGTACAAGACCGATGCATAGCAGCGCGAGAAAGCGGCGCAGCATGCTCAGCCCTTGCTGACTTCGACCTGGGTTTCGACCTTCTGCCGCAGCCGGATGTGCAACTCGCGCAACTGCTTCTCATCGACGTTGGACGGCGCATCGGTCAGCAGGCACTGGGCGCGCTGCGTCTTGGGAAATGCGATTACGTCGCGAATCGAATCGGCGCCGGCCATCATGGTGACGATGCGGTCGAGGCCGAAGGCCAGACCGCCATGGGGCGGGGCGCCGTACTTCAGCGCATCGAGCAGGAAGCCGAACTTGGCCTGTTGTTCCTCGGGGCTGATGCCCAGCGCCTGGAATACCTTTTCCTGCACTTCGGCGCGATGGATGCGCACCGAGCCGCCGCCCATTTCCCAGCCGTTCAGCGCGAGGTCATAGGCCTTGGCCAGACATTTTCCTGGATCGGTGGCCATCAAGGCCTCGTGACCGTCCTTCGGGCTGGTGAAGGGGTGGTGGCAGGCCGCCCAGCGCTTGTTTTCCTCGTCGTATTCGAACATCGGGAAATCGACTACCCACAGCGGGCGCCAGGCGGAACCATCGACGTAGCCTTTCTCGTGGCCGATCTTGGAGCGCAAGGCACCCAGCGCGTCGTTGACGACTTTGGTCTTGTCGGCGCCGAAGAAAATCAGGTCGCCGGATTGGGCGCCGGTACGTTCGATGATGGTTTTCAGCGCCGTTTCGTGAAGATTCTTGACGATGGGCGACTGCAGGCCTTCTTCGTTCAGCTTCGAGGCGTCATTGACCTTGATGTAGGCCAGTCCCTTGGCGCCGTATATCTTGACGAACTCGGTATAGCCGTCGATCTCGCCGCGCGTGAGCGACGCGCCGCCCGGCACGCGCAGCGCCGCCACCCGGCCGCCCGACGTCGCCGGACCGCTGAAGACCTTGAAGGCGACATCGGCCACCGCATCGGTGACTTCGGTGAGCTCCAGCGTGACGCGCAGGTCAGGCTTGTCGGAGCCGTAGCGGCTCATGGCTTCGGTGTGGGAAATGCGGGGGAAGGGATTGGGAAGATCTACCGACAAGGCCTGCCTGAACACGCTGCGGATCATCTCTTCCATGAGGGCGGTGATCTGCTCCTCGCCGAGGAAGGATGTCTCGATATCGACCTGGGTGAATTCCGGCTGCCGGTCGGCGCGAAGGTCTTCGTCGCGGAAACACTTGGTGATCTGGTAATAGCGGTCGTAACCGGCCACCATCAGCAGTTGCTTGAACAGCTGCGGCGATTGCGGTAGGGCGAAGAACTGGCCGGGGTGCACGCGGGAAGGCACCAGATAGTCGCGTGCGCCTTCCGGCGTCGATTTGGTCAGCATCGGCGTTTCGATGTCAATGAAGCCCTGGTCGTCGAGGAAGCGACGGAAGGCCATGGCCACCTTGTAGCGCAGCATCAGGTTCTTCTGCATCTGCGGGCGGCGCAGGTCGATCACGCGATGAGTGAGGCGGACATTCTCCGAGAGATTTTCCTCGTCGAGCTGGAAGGGCGGCGTGACTGCGGCATTGAGCACTCCCAGTTCATGGCAGAGGATCTCGATCTCGCCCGAGGCCAGATTGGGGTTCTCGGTGCCGGCCGGCCGACGGCGCACCTTGCCGGTGACCCTGAGCACGAATTCGTTGCGCACGTCCTCGGCGATCTTGAACATGTCGGGACGATCCGGATCGCAAACCACCTGGGCCAGTCCCTCCCGGTCGCGCAGGTCGATGAAGATCACGCCGCCGTGATCGCGACGGCGGTGGTTCCAGCCGCAAAGGGTGACGATCTGGTCGACATGGGAGGCATTCACCTCGCCGCAATAGTGGGTACGCATAGGAATTCCGGACTGTTGTGATGCCCGCAAGGGCGGTTACTGATTCTGGGCGCGCCCGAGGGGATTCCTCATGGGCGGGGCGACGACGCCCATGGAGACGATGTACTTCAGGGCTTCGTCGACGTTCATGTCAAGCTCGATGACATCCTTTCTTTTCACAAAGAAGAAGAAGCCATTGACCGGGCTGGGCGTGGTGGGGATGAACACCCCGACGTGCTCTTCCGGCAGCATGTCGGCGACATCGCGGGCCGGATGTCCGGTCTGGAAGGCCACCGACCACGCTTCGGGATGCGGGTAGCGGACCAGCAGAACCTTGCGGAAAGCAACGCCGCTGCCCGAAAACAGCGTATCGCTTACCTGCTTGACGCTGTAGTAGATCGACTTCACCACAGGAATGCGGGCCAGCACCCCTTCCCAGAAGCGCACCAGCTTCTGGCCGACGATATTGGCCGTGATCAGGCCGGTGAGGAACACCACCACCAGGGTCAGCAACGCGCCGATGCCGGGGATGTACATCCCCAGCAGGTGCTCGGGATGGATCGCCTGCGGCAGGAGCAGCAGGGATTGATCCATGGAACGGACGATCAGGGACAGCACCCAGGCCGTGATCGCCAGCGGAACCCAGATCAGGAGTCCCGTGATGAAGTACTTTTTCAAGGCTGACGCCAAGGCGGGCGAGATCAGCTATTGGCGGCGCAGCTGCCGGTCCCACCCTGACAAGGTGGCGGGTTGCTGCTCCCGGTATCCGCTGCCTTGCAGCCGCCACCCTTGAAGTCGGTGGCATACCAACCGTTGCCCTTGAGCTGAAAGCCCGGCGCGGTGAGCTGTTTGGTGAAACCTTCGCTCCTGCACTCGGGGCAGGTAGTCAGTAGCGGATCGCTGACTTTTCGCATGACATCTTTCTCAAAGCCGCAATCGGTGCAGCGATAAGCGTAGATCGGCATGATGTTCTCCGGAATTCTGGCAAAGAAAGAGATTATAGCTGAAGCCCTTGGCGCGCCGGCCACGACCACGCTATCCCAACCCCATGAGGATGCGGCCGAACGCTGGCTTTTCAAGGGGCTACAGGGCGACGCCGAGATAGGCGTGGGTCAGGGGTTTGCCCCAGACCAAGGCAATCGCTCCCGCGGCGGCCAGGTAGGGGCCGAAAGGAATCGGCACGTTGCGGCTGTGACGGGCAAAGACCATCAGGACGATACCCACCACTGCGCCGACCAAGGAAGAGAGCAGGATGGTCAAAGGCAGCATCTGCCAGCCGAGCCAGGCACCGAGCGCCGCCAGCAGCTTGAAGTCGCCGTAGCCCATGCCCTCTTTGCCGGTGGTGAGCTTGAATAGCCAGTACACCCCCCAAAGCGACAGATAGCCGGTCATGGCGCCGATCACGGCACTCTTCAGGTCGGTGAAGACGCCGAAAGCATTGAGTGCCAGTCCCAGCCAGAGGAGGGGCAGGGTGATGTCGTCGGGCAACAACTGGGTATCGAAATCGATGCCGGTCAGCGCAACCAGCGCTGCGACAAAGACCAGGGCGCCGAGGCCGGCGGCAGTGAATCCGAAATGCCAGGCGGCGAATGCGAACAGCAGCCCGGTAAGCGCCTCGACCAGCGGATAGCGGAAGGAAATCGCTGCGCCGCATCCCTTGCACCGGCCGCGCAGCACCAGCCAACTGAGGACCGGGATATTTTCCAGCGCGCTGATCGCGTGACCGCATTGCGGGCAGCGCGAGCGCGGGCGTGCCAGGGAAAGCGGCTCGAAGGCGGGCGGAGTCTCACCCTTGAGTTCGGCGCACTGCAATGCCCAGTCGCGCTCCATCATGATCGGCAATCTGTGGATGACGACATTGAGGAAACTGCCAACCATCAGGCCGAGCAATCCGGCGACGGTAGCAAACACCGCCGGATCGGCGAACTGGGCGATCATTTCTGGCGCTCAGCTGCCAATCTGCAGGCCAACTTAACCAACAACCGAGCCGAGTTTGAAGATTGGCAGGTACATGGCGACCACCAGGCCGCCGATAAGGCCGCCAAGGAAGACCATGATCATCGGTTCCATCAAGCTCGACAGCGCTTCCACGGCTTCGTCGACCTCGGCTTCGAAGAAGTCGGCAGTCTTGCCCAGCATCGAATCGAGCTGGCCGGACTCTTCGCCGATGGCGACCATCTGCGTCACCATTGGCGGAAAGACGCCGGAATTCTCCATGGCCACCGTCAGGCTGGAACCGGTGGAAACTTCGGCCTGTATCTGTTGGGTCGCCATGGTGTAGACATAGTTGCCCGCCGCGCCGCCGACCGAGTCGAGCGCTTCGACCAGCGGTACGCCGGCGGCGAACATTGTGGACAGGGTTCTCGTCCAGCGTGCAATGGACGATTTCTTGATCAGGTCGCCGAATACCGGCAGCTTCAAGGCGTATTTGTCGGCCGCGATCTGCAGTGCCCGGGAGCGCTTGAAGGCCTGAATGATGCCGTAGATGACAGCGTAAATGCCGCCGAAGATGATGTGCCAGTTGGCGACAAATCCGTCCGAAATGGCGATCACGATTTGCGTCGGTGCCGGCAGCTCGCCGCCGAAACTGGCAAACACGTTCTTGAACGCGGGTACCACAAAAATCATGATCACGGCCGTGATGACAAAGGCCACGACAAGAATGGAGATCGGATAGAACAGGGCGCCCTTGATCTTGGATTTGATCGCCTGAATCTTCTCCTTATAAGTGGCCAAGCGGTCCAGCAAAGTATCGAGAATGCCCGCCTGCTCCCCGGCTTCGACCAGGTTGCAGAACAAGGCATCGAAATACTGGGGGTACTTGCGAAATGCCGAAGCGAGATTGGAACCGGTTTCGACGTCGGACTTGATGTCGAACAGCAGTTTGGCCAGAGACGGATTGTTGGTGCCCTTGCCGACGATGTCGAAGGATTGCAGCAGCGGCACGCCCGACTTGACCATGGTGGCAAGCTGGCGGGAAAACAGCGTGATGTCCTTGTCCGAAACCTTGCCGGCAGAACCTACTTTCTGCTTCTTGAGCTTGGTGACGTTGATGCCTTGCCGCCGCAGGGCCGCGTTAGCCACCGCTTCGCTGGCCGCCTTGAGCTCGCCGCGAACCACCTTGCCCGTCTTGTTCTTGCCTTCCCAGGAAAAATTGAGCTCTTTGGGGCCGTCTTTTTTCTCTGGCTTGCCTGCTGTGGCCATCAGCTTCTCCCGCTTGAATTTTGGTTTCGGCCGCTCTGCTTAGCGCCAAAAAAAGCGGCGCCAGCCTCCACCGAACTTCACCTTGGGCATTCTACGCCCTGCGTATGCCGAGAGTATCACTCTCCGGGGGGGCGGTGAAGGCGCACCATTTTGACTTTTCGGTCCTGTGTTTGCACGATCTCCATCGGTACTCCGCCTACCCGAACGCCAACCCCGACTTCGGGAATATCCTGCAGATGCTCGACAATCAATCCGTTGAGCGTGCGCGGTCCATCCAGGGGAAACTCAAGATCCAGCATTCGATTCAGGTCGCGCAGGCCGGCTGCACCGTCGACCAATACCTCGCCGTCGTCGTTCCAGGACAGCGAACCGCCAACATCCGACTGGCGCGAGGTGAATTTGCCAATCAGTTCTTCGATGATGTCTTCCAGCGTTACCAGTCCTTCGATTTCGCCATATTCGTCGACCACGAGCCCCATGCGCTGCCGGTTTTCGCGAAAGAACTGGAGCTGGGTGTAGATCGGCGTAGCGGCAGGAATGAAGTAAGGCTCGGACATGCGCTCGCGCAGTGCCGCATGATCGATCTCTCCCGCAAATGCTTCGGCCAGCAGCCTGCGCTGATGGAGGACGCCGATAACGTTGCCAGGATCGTTCTCGAATACCGCGACCCGCGTGTGAAAACTCGTCGCCAGTTGCGCCTTGATCTGCTCGATCGGCGCGGCGATGTCGATGGACTCAATTTCGCCGCGTGGCGTCATGATGTCGGCGACGGCCAACCGTTCCAGTTCGAACAGGTTGAGCAGGATGGAGCGGTGTTGCTGGGGAATGAAATTGCCCGATTCGAGCACCAGGGAACGCAACTCATCGACGCTGAGCCGGGAGTTTTCGTCGCCGCCTTTCGGCTTCAGGCGAAGCAGCCACAACAGGGCGTTGACGAACAGGTTGACGAACCAGACGATGGGGTAGGCGCCGCGCAGCAATGGCCAGATCAGGTAGGCCAGCACTCGCGCCAAGCGGTCGGCATGGGCCGCGGCGAGAATCTTCGGCGTGATTTCGGAGAACACCAGGATGGCGAAGGTCACCAGCAAGGTGCCCACGCTCAGGGCCCATTTCTCCTCGCCGAACAGTTCGATGGTGATGACCGATACCAGGGTCGCGGCGGCGGCATTGACCAAGTTGTTGCCGAGCAGGATCACGCCCAGCATCTTGTCGGTGCGACCAAGCAGTTCGAGGGCCAGCTTCGCGCCCCGATCGCCCTGGTTGGCGAGGTGGCGCAGGCGATGGCGGTTCGAGGCCATCATCGCCGTTTCGGTCATCGAGAAGAACGCGGAGCAGGCCAGCAGCACCGCCAGCGCAGCGAACTGCGCGGGTAAAGGAATCCCTTCCATCAGCGGCCGAGAATGACCTCAAGCACGAAGCGGCTGCCCACGTAGGCCAGCAGCAATGCGGCGAAGCCGGCCAGCGTCCAGCGCAGCGCCACGCGGCCACGCCAGCCGCGCAAGTGGCGTCCGGCCAGCAGTGCGGCGAAGATCAACCAGGACAGAATCGCGAACACAGTCTTGTGATTGAAGGTAAGCGCCTTGCCAAACAGGGTTTCGGAGAAGAACACCCCTGAAATCAGCGTGAACGTAAGCAGGACGAAGGCGACATGGATCAGGCGGAACAGCAGCGTCTCCATCGTCAGCAAGGGCGGCAAGCCGGCCAATAGCGGCGAGATGCGGCCGCGATGCAGGCTCTTTTCGGCAGTCGCCATCAGTAAGGCGTGCAGGGCTGCCAGGGTAAACAGGCTGTAGGCCAGCATGGCCATCAGGAAATGCAGTCGGAACGCCACCGAGCCCGCATTGGCCAGCACATGGGCTTCGGAAAATAGTCCCGGCAACATGGCTGCCACGGCTGCCGCCGGCAGGCCGATGACCTGCAAGCCATCCATGCGGGCGTAGAAACTTTCGATCCAGTACAGCGCGATTGCCAGCCAAAGCATCACGGAGAGCGCGATGGCGAAGCCAAAGCGCATGTTCTCGCCGTCGAAAATCGCCATGCGCAGACTGACCGCATGTGCAACGAGAGCCACCAGCAGGAGCCCACGTTCGCCAAGCTTGAGCCCGCCCGCCGGTTGGTCGAGCGCCGGTCCGCGCCAGCGAGTGCGCCAAAGATGTACCGCCAGGCCGGCATACAGGGCTGCGGCCAGCAGATGCATTAAGATTGCAGGCATCGGCGAAGTCTACACCAAGCCTTCTATCTCTTTCTGCATCTACCCGTCTCCCACTCATGCTAGATAACCTTACTCAGCGCCTCGTCCGCGTCGTAAAGAACCTGCGCGGCCAGGCCCGGCTGACCGACGACAACATTTCCGACATGCTGCGCGAAGTGCGCATGGCTTTGCTCGAAGCCGACGTGGCTCTGCCGGTGGTCAAGGACTTCACCGCCCACGTCAAGGAGAAGGCGCTGGGACAGGAAGTCATCGGTTCCCTGACGCCCGGCCAGGCGCTGGTCGGCGTCGTGCATCGGGAGTTGACCGAGTTGATGGGTGGCGCCAGCTCCGGCTTGAATCTCGCCACCCAGCCGCCGGCCGTGATCCTGATGTCGGGCCTACAGGGGGCCGGCAAGACCACCACCACGGCCAAGCTCGGCAAGTGGCTCAAGGAACGACAGAAGAAGAAGGTCCTGACGGTAAGCTGCGACGTTTATCGCCCAGCCGCCATCGAGCAGTTGAAAGCCGTTTCGGCCCAGGCCGGAATCGACTTCTTCCCCTCTTCGGGCGGGCAGAAGCCAGCCGATATTGCCGCCGCCGCACTGGATCACGCCAAGCGGCACTACTACGACGTGCTCTTCGTCGACACCGCCGGACGGCTCGCGATCGATGAAGCGATGATGGCCGAGATCAAGGATCTGCATGCCCTCCTGAACCCGATAGAAGCCCTGTTCGTGGTGGACGCCATGCTCGGCCAGGATGCGGTGAATACGGCCAAGGCCTTCAACGAGGCGCTGCCGCTGACCGGCGTGATCCTGACCAAGCTCGACGGCGATTCGCGCGGCGGCGCGGCGCTGTCGGTGCGCCACGTCACCGGCAAGCCGATCAAGTTCGCCGGGGTCGGCGAAAAGCTCACCGGGCTGGAGGAATTCCATCCCGAACGCATGGCCTCGCGCATCCTCGGCATGGGCGACATCCTCGGCCTGGTCGAGGAAGCCCAGCGCGGCGTCGATCAGGACAAGGCGCAGGAATTCGTCAAGAAGATGAAGGCCGGCAAGGGCTTCGATCTCAACGACTTCAAAGACCAGATCGGCCAGATGAAGAAGATGGGCGGCATGGCCGCCATGCTCGACAAACTGCCCGCGCAGTTCGGCGCTCTGGCGCAGAAGGCCGGCGGCGGCATGGAGGACAAAACCGTGCGGCGCCTGGAAGGCATCATCAACTCGATGACGCCGGGCGAGCGCAGCAAACCCGAGATCATCAAGGCCAACCGCAAGCGCCGCATCGCCACCGGCGCCGGCGTGTCGGTGCAGGAAGTCAATCGTCTGCTGAATCAGTTCGAGCAGACGCAGAAGATGATGAAGCAGTTTTCCAAGGGGGGAATGCAGAAGATGATGCGGGGCATGAAGGGCATGCTGCCGGGGATGCGGTGACGCTTCGTCATTCCCGCGAAAGCGGGAATCCAGAGGTCAGTGCGTAATTTCCGCCGTATCGTCAGCGCCGACTTCTGGGGCTGTACTCTCAAGGGAGATGCCGGGTCTCGCCCCGGCAGGCGACCTACTTTCTTGTTTGCGCAAGAAAGTAGGCAAAGAAGCGCTCCCCGCCGCCCCGGCCCTGCGGGCTACCCTCGCTGCGGAAGGCCCGCCGGGCCGGTCGCTAAACTAGCCGGCCAAAAACCGGCCGTCGTCGGACAACGCGACCGGAAACCTCCCGGCGAACCTTCCTCGCTCGGCGGGTCAGAGGGGAATGAAAAGCGTCACGCGTGTCAGACCGTGCCGAAAACTAGCCCTTGAACTCGCCAAAGAATGACTCGTCAATTTCATAAGTAGTTACCGGTTTGAGGCCGAGTTCAAGATACTCAAGCATGTCAACGAGCTTCTCTCCATCTATAAGCTCAATTGGCGGAACTCCATCGCGTGAGGCTTCACGACGGGCCTCGGCAGAGAAGGTTCCGGTTGTGATGAATATGCCCTTATCCGCACGACCAGCCATTGCGCCACGGAAATCGCGAACATGCGAGGGGGAGACGGATTTTGTGTAGCGTTTGCATTGGAAAAGGACTTTGAAGGAAACCAATGGATTGATTTGGAGAGTGCCATATCCGTCGATACCCCCATCACCACTACTACCAGTAACCACGACCTGGGTAAAGCCAGCCTCCCTTAACAGGCGCTGAGACAGCCGCTCAAAGCCCGATGGAGGCAGTTTCAGAAGTAGGCCGATGACTTGGCCGCGGTAGTCGCTAGGCGTGGCACCGGTGCCTTCGGCCACTTGTTCCTCTGCAGGTTCCGGCGCCTGTATTTTTGCTCGTCGTTGTTCTTGATAGATGCGGACCCATTTGAGGAAAATCTCGCGCGACTGCTCCGGCGAAAGCGTAGTTCCACGCCCTCGCTCAGTAAGACTCCAGACCCCGCGCTTTGATGAGTCGAGAAGGCCTTCACGGACCAAGTAGAACCTCGCCCATGCAACCTGATTTCGATACCGAGATTCGCCAGATGGAAGAAGTTCATTTTGAACTGCATCGGAGATGCCAAAATCCTTAGCGATTCGTTCGACAACCTCATCTGGTGTTCCGGAACCACCAAGGCCGCGAAGTGCATCCAGAAGTGGCCCGAAGTATCGGACGAACTGGGAACCTTCCTCTTTCTTTTTTCGCGTCATAGGTCGCAGCTCAAATGGACCGGGCAAAAGAATTGAACAGCTAATTCGCAGGGGTTGCTCGGAAGCATGGTATCACTGGCTATGCTTTGGGGATTGCAACCAAAAAGATCAACTTCACGTGACTTTCAGCACGACCTGACACGCGCGACGGTTTGTATTCCCCTCTGACCCGCCGAGCGAGAAAGGTTCGCCGGGGGAAGTCCGGTCGCGTTGTCTGAGCGAAGCGAGTTTAGCGACCGGCCCGGCGGGCCTTCCGCAGCGAGGGTAGCCCAAAGGGCCGGGGAGGCGGGGAGCGCTTCTTTGCCTACTTTCTTGCGCGAACAAGAAAGTAGGTCGCCTGCCGGGGCGAGACCCGGCGCGGCCTCGGGGATGGCACTGAAGCAAGAGTCGGCGCTGGCGTTACGGCGACGAAATAGCGCAGGGCCTATCGCGGCCCGATCACCTGCGGTCCCCAACTCCACTGCTTTTCCCACGCCCCCCGCACCATGCCGGGGTACTCAGGTTTGCCCAGGCTGCCGTTGTAACGTCCCAGCGCGCGGTAGAGATCGCCGTTCTCGATGTCCAGGTAGTGGCGCAGGATGGTGCAGCCGAAGCGCAGGTTGGTGCGCATGTGGAACAGGTTGCTGTCCTTGTGGCCGATCAGGCGAACCCAGAAGGGCATCACTTGCATATAGCCGCGGGCACCGGCCGAGGAAACGGAATATTTCTTGAAGCCGCTCTCGACCTGGATCAGGCCGAGCACCATCTGCGGATCGAGGCCGGCGCGCTTGGCTTCGTAATACACGGTCTTGAGGAAATCCAGGCGCGCCTCGCGGTCGGGCATGCGGCGGGTCAGGCGCGCCGACATCTCGGTCAGCCAGTTCACCTTTTCCTGGATCGAGGGAAACTGCGGCTCGGGTGCTGCGCGGTCGGCAATCGCAGCGTGCAAGCCCGCCCGCACGCTGTCAGCCAGAGGTTCATAGTGCTGCGCGCCGGCCCAAGTCGCCGTTGGCAACAGCGCGACGGCGAGGTTCAGCGCGAGACCAAATATCAGCCGCACAGCTTCTGTTTGAGGACGGCCACCATGTCGCCAGCCGCGACCATGGTCGCTTCGGTGTCGCTCCGTCCCTTGTATTCCAGCTTGCCTTCCTTGAGGCCGCGCTCGCCGACCACCACGCGATGCGGAATGCCGATCAGTTCCCAGTCGGCGAACATCGAGCCGGGCCGCTCGTCGCGGTCGTCGAGGATGGCGTCGATGCCGGCAGCCAGCAGCTCGGCATGGAGCGCGCCGGCGGCGGTGCGAACGGCATCCGATTTGGCGTAATTCATCGGCACCACGGCCACGGCGAAGGGCGCGATGCCGGCCGGGAAGATGATGCCGCGATCGTCGTGGCCCTGCTCGATGGCGGCGCCGACGATGCGAGATACGCCGATGCCGTAGCAGCCCATTTCCATGACCTGGTCCTTGCCTTGCTCGTCGAGGAAAGTGCATTTCAACGCTTCGGCATACCTGGTGCGCAACTGGAAGATGTGGCCGACCTCGATGCCGCGGCACAGCTCCAGCGCGCCCTTGCCGTCGGGCGAGGGGTCGCCCTCGACCACGTTGCGGATGTCGGCAACGGTTTCGGGTGGCGGCAGGTCGCGGCCGAAATTGACGCCGGTGAGATGGTAGCCTTCCTCGTTGGCGCCGCAGATGCAGTCGCTCATCACGGCGACGCTGCGATCGGCGACGACCCGGCCGGAGAATCCCACCGCACCGATGTAGCCCGGCTTGCAGCCGAGTGCGGCGACGATTTCCTCGTCGCGGGCGAAGCGGAACTCGCCGACCACCTTCTGCGCCTTGATCTCGTTCAGATCGTGATCGCCACGCAGCAGGAGCAGGACGAACTCGCTGCCACCTTCCTTTTCCGCCATGACGGCGATGGCCTTGACGGTCTGCGTCACGGGCAGGCCCAAAAAGGCGGCGACGTCCTCGCACTTGGTCTTTTTCGGAGTGGCCTTTTTCTCCATGGCTGCCGTGGCACCGGCGCCGACTCCTGCAGGCGCAACCGCTTCCGCGAGTTCGACGTTGGCCGCATAGTCCGATGCCGGGCAAAAGGCGATCGCGTCCTCGCCGGAATCCGCCAGCACATGGAACTCGTGCGAGCCGGTGCCGCCGATGGCGCCGGTGTCGGCCGCCACGGCGCGGAACTTCAGGCCGAGGCGGGTGAAGATGCGGCTATAGGTGTCGTACATGTTGCGGTATTCGCGCTCCAGGTCGGCGTAGGAGGTGTGGAAAGAATAGCCGTCCTTCATCAGAAACTCGCGTCCACGCATGACACCAAAGCGCGGCCGGATCTCGTCGCGGAACTTGGTCTGGATCTGATAGAAATGGCGTGGCAGGTGACGATAGCTCTTGACCTCGCGGCGCACCACGTCGGTGATGACTTCCTCGTGCGTCGGTCCGATCACGAACTCGCGCTGGTGGCGGTCCTTGAAGCGCAGCAGTTCCGGACCATACTTCGGGCCGCGTCCGGATTCCTCCCATAATTCAAAAGGTTGTACCGCCGGCATGAGCAATTCGATGGCTCCGGCGCGATTCATTTCCTCGCGCACGATGTTCTCGACTTTGCGCAATACGCGCAGCCCCATCGGCAGCCAGGTGTAGATGCCGCCGGCGAGACGACGGATCAGGCCGGCGCGCAGCATCAGCTTGTGGCTGACGATTTCGGCGTCGGAGGGAGCTTCCTTGAGAGTGGCGATGAAGAACTGGCTGGCACGCATGGCTTGGGCTGAACGAACGGGAAACGCACATTTTACCTTCGGCCACAAATTTGCAGATACGGCAAATGCGGCTTTCCAGCGAGGCGCGATTGTGAAAGAATGTTTACCAGTCAATCATTGGAATATGCATCATGCTCGATCGTGAAGGCTTTCGCCCGAACGTCGGCATCGTTCTGGTCAACAGTCGCAACGAGGTCTTTTGGGGCAAGCGCATCCGCGAACATTCCTGGCAGTTCCCGCAGGGGGGCATCAAGAAGGGCGAAACGCCCGAGCAGGCGATGCTCCGCGAACTGGAGGAGGAAACCGGCCTCAAGCCCGAACATGTGCGGATCATCGGCCGCACGCGCGACTGGTTACGCTATGAAGTGCCGAAGCACTGGATTCGCCGGGAATGGCGCAGCACCTACAAGGGACAGAAGCAGATCTGGTTTCTGTTGCGGCTGGTCGGTCGTGACAGCGACGTCTGCCTGCGTGCCAGCGAACATCCGGAATTCGATGCCTGGCGCTGGAACAGCTACTGGATTCCGCTGGCCAGCGTGATCGAGTTCAAACGCGGCGTATATGAGGCTGCCTTGATCGAGTTGGCACGTTTGCTGTTCGTGCATCCCGACGAGCGCGTCCCGCGCTGGGAACGGGACACCGAAGGCTCAGAAAAGTGAAACTCTGGGCGATCCTGCTTCTGGTGGGCGTGGCGGCGAGTGCCGCCGCGCAAGCGCCGGATCGTTTTGGCGACGGTACCGCGCGATACAACACGGGCTACGACGATGCCGCGCCTTGGCAGGAGCAGCAGGACGTCGAGCTTCCCGCCTTTCCCAAGGAAGAAAATCTGCGTGAGTTCTACGTTAGCGCAGTAGCTACCAACAAGTACCTCGTCGACGCCAGCACACTTTCCGTAGGTGCCGACGGCGTGGTCCGCTATGCGCTCGTCGTAAAGACGGCCGGCGGCGCCACCAATGTCAGTTTCGAGGGCATCAATTGCCGGGAACGAAACTGGAAACATTACGCCACGGGTCGCAGCGACGGCACCTGGGTCAAGTCGCGCGCCGCCCGCGTCGAATGGCGGCCGATCGAAAACAAACCGGTCAATCGGCACCACGCTGCGTTGAGCCGCGATCTGTTTTGCCCGACCGGCACCGCAATTGCCGATGCTGACGAAGGCCGTAATGCCCTGCGTCTGGGCAAGCATCCCAATTCGAACTAATAACGGAGCGCTCTTGCTGATCGACATCCTGATCCCGGAATTCGACAAGGCCTTGCGCGCGGTCTTTGCCTCTGCTCCGACTCGCCGTCCGATGCCTGGCGAGGATCTGCGCGAGGCGGAAATGAGCGAAGCCGAGAAGCGCCATGTTGCGGCTCTGATGCGAGTCAACCACTGCGGTGAAATCTGCGCCCAGGCCTTGTATCAAGGCCAAGCGCTGAGTTCACGCGATCCGGCGGTCAAGCGCGAGTTGGAGCAGGCGGCCTGGGAAGAGACCGAACATCTCAACTGGACTGAGCGGCGTATTGCCGAGTTAGGCGGGCGCAAGAGCCTGTTCAATCCGCTGTGGTATGCCGGCTCCCTTGCGATTGGCGCATTCGCCGGAAAATGCGGCGATGCTTGGAGTCTCGGTTTTCTTGCGGAAACCGAGCGTCAGGTGGAAGGGCATCTGGAAAGCCACAAGGCCCGCTTGCCGGCGCAGGATCGCAAGTCGTGGGAAGTTCTGGAGCAAATGAAAGTCGACGAGATTCGCCATGCCGAAACAGCGAATCACTATGGCGCCAGGGAGCTACCTTCGCCAATCAAGTTGGCGATGAAACTTTCGTCGAAGCTCATGACGAAGCTTTCCTACGTCGCCTGAGGCTCAAGCACCTCGAAGCTATGGGTGATCTCGGCCGTCTGGCCGAGCATGATCGACGCCGAGCAGTATTTCTCGGCGGATAGCTTGACCGCACGCTCGACCACCTCCGGCTTGAGATTCTTTCCGGTCACCACGAAGTGCATGTTGATGCGCGTAAAGACTTTCGGATCCATCTCGGCACGATCGGCCTGAAGCTTTACTTCGCACCCGCTCACTTCATGGCGGCCGCGCTTCAGGATCAGCACAATGTCGAAGGCCGTGCAGCCACCGGTACCGGCCAGCAGCATTTCCATCGGCCGCGGCGCCAGGTTGCGTCCGCCCGCATCGGGCGCTCCGTCCATGCATACCAAATGTCCGCTGCCGGTCTCGGCAACAAAACTCATCCCCTCATGCCATCGTACTGTGCATTCCATGCATTCCACTCCATCAAGCAATTGCCGGCATTCTATCCGGGGAGCCGAAATGCGAATGTGGCGCCGCACCAAACGGATCGTATTTTGGTGTGGCGACGACCCGTTTGCGACGCCATAAACAAATTTCTCAGTTTGGATTTGCAAGTAAATAGATTAATTACTAATGTAATCAATAAGATTGGAGGTTGGCATGCCGCTACGCTCCACCTCTGTTGCGCAATGCACAAAATATCTTGCATTGCAGCATTAGTTGTGAAAGAATCGCTCCAACTGAACGCAGACTGATACCTTAAGCAGTTTAGTCAGTCCGTGTTTGACCCTTGTCTCCTCCACCCTCCTCCTTTGGCGTGGATTAAGCGCAACCTTATTCGGGTTGCGTTTTTTTTGGTGCGCCCGGCAGGGCGCACTTACTTGGAGGTGAAAGTCCTCTACTCGCCCGGCAAGGGGAAGAGTTAGCCGAACGGCAAGGGTGT
>MHZX01000128.1 GCA_001828935.1 Rhodocyclales bacterium RIFCSPLOWO2_02_FULL_63_24 | reverse complement strand
GCGCAGCTTGGCCGCCTTCGGCGCGACGACGAACTGGCAGTAGGACTGATCCGGGTTGTTGGCGAAGTAGTGCTGGTGATATGCCTCGGCCGGCCAGAAAGTCGGCGCTGGCGACACGGCGGTGACGATGGCGGCGGGCCAGATTTTCGCTGCCGTGAGTTCCGCGATCAGTTCTTTTGCCGTCATCTCCTGCTCCGCGTCATGGGTGAATATCACCGAGCGGTATTGCGTGCCGACATCGTTGCCCTGTCGATTCAGCGTGGTCGGGTCATGGATGGCAAAGAAGGCTTGCAGCACGGTGAGATAGTCGATCGCCGCCGGGTCGAAGCGCACCTGGACCACTTCGGCGTGACCGGTATGGCCGCCGCAGACGCTGCGGTAGTCGGGATTCAGCATGCTTCCTCCGGCGTAGCCGGAGACCACCGACTCGACGCCGGCGAGTTGGACAAAGGCCGCTTCCAGGCACCAGAAGCAGCCGCCACCCAGCGTAGCAACTTCGATAGTTTGTTCGCTGCTCATTCAAGCCTCCCGCAACGCAGGGCAATCGGCCAGACGATGCGCTTTCTGGCTTGTGGATCGGGCCAAACCTGTTCCAGGCGTTCGCCCAGGGCGATGCATGGGTCGTTGCCGGTTTCCTTGATGCAGCGCTGGGTGGCCGACCAGGTGCGCAGGTAGGCCAGCAGGTCGGCCAGGGTCCATTCGAGCTGGATCTCGAATTCGGGGGTGACGATGTCGGCGCAGGGGAAGGGCATGTCGCGGTACCCAAGGTCGACCCAGCGCCGTTCGGGCGGCCAATACGGACCGACCGTATTGACGTAGAAGTCCTGCACCATGGCGTCGAGCTGAGGCTCGCCGCGCAGCAGGGTGTAGGTCCAGGCGGCAAACAGGCCGCCGGGCTTGAGTACCCGCCTTACCTCGGCGTAGAACGTGTCGTTGCAGAACCAGTGCAGGGCCTGCGCGACCACCACCAGATCGCAACTGCGATCCGCCAGGCCGCTGGCTTCGGCCGGTGCGGCGCGGTAGTCGATGCGCGGGTGGGGTATCGCCTGGGCGACCTGTTCGGCGGATAGATCGGTGGCGTAGACGTGTTTGAAGTGCGCGGCCAGCGCTTGCGCCGCCTGACCGTTGCCGGTGCCGCAATCCCACGCCAGGTCACGCGTTGCGCATTGTTGCGCGAGCCAGGAAAACAGCTCGGGCGGATAGGAAGGCCGGGCTTTCGCATAGTCGGCGGCGTGGGCCGAAAAATGATCGGTGCTCATCGCCGCCGTCCCATGCGCCGCCCCGGGTGTCAG
The DNA here is from genome assembly GCA_001828935.1 of Rhodocyclales bacterium RIFCSPLOWO2_02_FULL_63_24. Classification (GTDB taxonomy): domain Bacteria; phylum Pseudomonadota; class Gammaproteobacteria; order Burkholderiales; family Rhodocyclaceae; genus Sulfuritalea. The sequence continues at coordinate 38,541 of MHZX01000128.1, read as the reverse complement.
ATCCGCTCGATGATCATGGCGATGCCCTGGCCGACGCCGATGCACATGGTGCACAGGGCGTAGCGGCCATTCGTGCGCTGCAACTGGTACATCGCGGTGGTGACCAGGCGCGCGCCGCTCATGCCCAGCGGATGGCCGATGGCGATGGCGCCGCCGTTGGGGTTGACCCGGGGGTCGTCGTCGGCCAGGCCGAGGTCGCGGGTCACGGCCAGGCCTTGGGCGGCGAAGGCTTCATTGAGTTCGATGACGTCGATCTGGTCGAGCCTCAGCCCGGTGTTTGCCAGCAGCTTCTTCACCGTCGGCGCCGGACCGAAACCCATGATGCGTGGCGCCACGCCTGCCGTGGCCATCGCGATGACACGCGCCTTCGGTACCAGGCCGTGGCTTCGGGCGGCGGTTTCCGAGGCGAGCAGCAGGGCGCAGGCGCCGTCATTGACCCCGGAGGCGTTGCCGGCGGTGACGCTGAGTTCCGGGCCGTTGACGCCCTTGAGCTTGGCGAGCTGCTCCGGCGTGGTGTCGGGGCGCGGATGTTCGTCGGTGTCGAAAATCTTCGGCTCGCCCTTCTTCTGCGGAATTTCCACCGGCACGATTTCGCCCTTGAAGAAACCGGAGGCATTGGCCGCGGCCCACTTCTGCTGCGAGCGCAGGGCGAAGGCATCCTGGTCGGCGCGGCCGATCTTGAATTCGGCGGCGACGTTGTCGGCGGTTTCGGGCATCGAATCCACCCCGTACTGCTGCTTCATCAGTTTGTTGACGAAGCGCCAGCCGATGGTCGTGTCATACACCGCGTTGCTGCGCGAGAAGGCGCTATCGGCCTTGGGCATGACGAAGGGGGCGCGGCTCATGCTTTCGACGCCGCCGGCGATCATCAGCGAGGTTTCGCCAGTCTTGATCGCCCGTGCGGCGGTACCGACGGCATCCATGCCGGACCCGCACAGGCGGTTGATGGTGGCCCCGGCGACGGCGACCGGCAGGCCGGCCAGCAGGCCAGCCATGCGCGCCACGTTGCGGTTGTCCTCGCCGGCCTGGTTGGCGCAGCCGTAGATGACTTCCTCCACCCGTTCCCAGTCCACCTTGCCGTTGCGCGCCATCAGCGCCTTGATCGGCAGCGCACCGAGGTCATCGGTGCGGATGCCGGACAATGCGCCGCCGTAGCGGCCGATCGGGGTGCGTACGGCGTCGCAGATGTATGCCTGTTGAATCATTCCGTTGTGCTTTCTTCGAAGAAGTGGCCCTTGATGCGGGTGGAGCGGCCGCGAAACAGGGCGATGGTCTTGCCGTCCTGGTTCGTGACCTCGATGTCGTAGATGCCGCTGCGGCCGCCCTGGTGGCGCGCGCCGCCGCTGGCCGTGAGTGTATCGCCGAGATGGGCGGGAGCGATAAAGTTTATGTCCACGCCGGCGGCCACTGCACGGTGGTTGAAGCTGTTGCAGGCATAGGCGAAATTGGTGTCGGCCAGCGCGAAAATGAAGCCGCCGTGGCAGATGCCGTGCCCGTTAACCATGTCCTGACGCACTTTCATGCTCACCGTGGCGGCGCCCGGCGTGGTGCGGGTAATGACGATGCCGAGACCGCGCGCTGCGTGGTCGTCGGGCCACATGATTTCGGTGCAGCGCTCGGCGATCTGCTGTGGTGTCATGCCCATCATTCGCCCGTGAAGTTGGCGCTGCGCTTTTCCATGAAGGCGGCGACGCCCTCGCGGTAGTCGTGACCGAAGCCGAGTTCCTGCTGGCTGGCGCGCTCCAGTTCGAGTTGCTGTTCCAGGTTGTTGCCGCTGCTGGCGTAGAGCGCCTGCTTGGTGCGCGCCAGGCCCTTGGTCGGCGCCGTGCTGAAGTGGATCGCGAGCTTGTCGGCCTCGGCCATCAACTGGTCGTCATCGACGCATTTCCAGATCAGCCCCCAGTCCGCGGCCTGCTCGGCGGAGAGCTTTTCGCCAAGCATGGCCAGGCCCATGGCGCGGGCGGTGCCGACCAGCCGCGGCAGCGCCCAGGTGCCGCCGGCATCTGGCACCAGGCCGAGCTTGCAGAAGGCCTGGATGAAGGAGGCCGAGCGTGCCGCCAGCACGATGTCGCAGGCCAGCGCAATGCTGGCGCCGGCTCCGGCGGCGACGCCATTGACGGCACAGATGACGGGCATTTCGAGCGCACGCAGGCTCAGCACCAGCGGCTTGTAATAGGTCTCGATGGTAAAGCCCAGGTCGACCGGATCGCTGCCGGCCGAGACATTCCGATCGGCCAGATCCTGGCCGGCGCAGAAGCCGCGTCCGGCCCCGGTCAGCAGCAGCACGCGGGCGCCACCGTCACGTGTCTTGGCGAGAGCGTCGCGCAGCTCAAGATGCATCTCGGCGTTGAAGCTGTTGAGGCGGTCGGGACGGTTGAAGGTGATGCGTGCGATACCGTCTTCGAGCGAGAAAATGATGTGCTGATAGTTCATCGGCTGGCTTTCGGAAGTCGATCAGTGGGGAATCGCGACGCCGAGGCGATCGAGGGCCGCGGCGGATTGTACTTTCCAGTCGGTGAGCATTTCCGCGCTGCTGCGCCGACGCAGGCCGTACTGGATGTAGGTTGCGGCATGCGCCGAATCGATGCGGCCAAAAGTGGCGGCGACCCGAGGATGCCAGTAGTCGACCGCGGCCTGCACTGCCGCCTTGCCGCCGCCGTGCTCGATGGCCTGCCTGACTCCGCTTTCGCCCAATTGCGCATGTTCCGCTTCGCGCGGCAGTATCTGCGTGATTGCAGCGGCCAGCGGCGCATAGGAGCTTTGCGTCATTTCGGCCAGCTGGATCGCGGTAGCCTGGCCCATCAGCATGTTGAAGACCACGGCATCTTCCCAGCCTTCCAGCGGATAGTGGAACACGTTGAGTCGCTTGTCGCCGCCAATGCGCCGCGTACCGAGGTCGACACGGCGGTCGAGGCGCGAATCCCAGGCATGGGAACGCACATACAGCACGGGGTTTACACCGAAGGGTTGCAGCAGTCCGAGCGCCATGTCGGCATGCACATATTTTTCGGTGACGATCCTGGCCGCGACGATGCGTTCGCGCAGTCCCGGACCGCGGTTGATGAAGGGGCAGAAGCCTGCCGCGCCGGCCAGCTCGGAATCGGCGAAAACGACCGCCAGGCGCATCAGTTCGCTGCGGTATCCGATAGGAACGCTTTCCCCCGCACAACGCAACAACTCGCCCTGGGGGACGTCCACCTTATGGCCCGCGGCGATGCGCTGGAGAAAATCCTTGTCCTGTTTCTGCATGTCTCGCTCCACAATGTCTGCCTCTATTCCGCGCCCCGACTATAGAAGCATTTCGCGACGCGCGGCAAAGGGATACAATATCATCAACGTCAAATATTGAAATAGTATCAAATTAATTATGACACAAAAAACAAGCGGGAGATACAATAAAAACGTATCACATCACCCTCCCTGTGCAAGGGGGAAGTTCGAGAAAGCGGCACTATGGCCAAGATACTGATCATCGTCGGCACCGAGTCGGGCAATGCCCAGATGTGCGCCGACCACCTGTCGGACAATCTGCCCGGGCTTGGCCATGAGGTGGAGGTAGCTGGCGACGCGGACGCCGGCAACGTCGAGCTTGGCGGCCGTGACGTGGTGCTGGTGTGCACCTCGACGCATGGCGACGGTGAGCTGCCCGACAACATCATCCCGCTGGCCGAGCGCCTGCGTGAACAGTCGCCGGACCTCTCCCATCTGCGTTACGGAGTGATCGCGCTGGGCGACCAGACCTACAAGGCGACCTTCTGCCAGGCCGGCAAGGATATGGATGCCCTGTTCGCCGCATGCGGCGCGCACAAACTCGGCGAGCGGCTCGAAATCGATGCCTGCACCCAGCCGCTGCCCGACGAGGAGGCGTTGAGCTGGGCGCAGGAGTGGGTCACGATGTTGTGATCCTTGGTGTTTTTCATGTAGCACGCAGCAAATAAAAAAGTAGCCCTTTCCCCCGGAGAATCAAGATGCCCCACCCCATGTTCGAGAAACACCAGGCCTTGTTGCAGCAGGCCGTTGCCGCCATCGAATCGCGCGGCTATTGGAGTCCTTATGCCGAGAATCCGCGGGTCTATGGCGATACCGCGATCGAGGATGGGCGCAAGGCCTTCGACGCTTATCGCGGCGCGCAGTTCTACCTGGACCAGCCGGGTGTGGTCGATCGGGGCGGCGCGGAGGTATCGCCTTACGGCCTGTCGCTGGACATCTCCTACCCGCAGTGCCGCGTCGATGCCTTGGTCGCCGCAGCCAAAACGGCCATGCCGGGCTGGGTCAAAGCCGGCGCGGATGCGCGTGCCGGCGTCTGCCTCGAAATCCTGGCGCGGCTCAACGCCCGCAGCTTCGAGATGGCCCATGCCGTCATGCACACCACCGGCCAGCCCTTGATGATGGCGTTCCAGGCGGCCGGGCCGCACGCCCAGGATCGCGGCCTTGAAGCCGTTGCCTACGCCTGGCGGGAAATGAAGCAGGTGCCGCAAACCGCGCTCTGGGAAAAGCCGCAGGGCAAGAATCCGCCGCTCAAAATGGAAAAGAAATTCAGCATCGTGCCGCGCGGCGTGGCGCTGGTGATCGCCTGTTCGACTTTCCCGACCTGGAACGGCTACCCCGGCATTTTTGCCAGCCTGGTCACCGGCAACCCGGTGATCGTCAAGGCCCATCCGACGGTGATCCTGCCTCTCGCCATCAGCGTCGCGGTGGCGCGCCAGGTGCTGAAGGAGGCCGGCTTCGACCCGAATCTGGTCAGCCTGCTGATCGACGACCCGGCCGCGCCGGTCGCCAAGGATGTCGCCATGCGGCCCGAGGTGCGCCTGATCGACTACACGGGTGGCCCGGATTTCGGCAACTGGCTGGAACAGAATTGTCGTCATGCCATGGTGTATACGGAAAAGGCCGGCGTCAATTGCATCGTGGTCGACTCCATCGACGACTACCAGGGAATGTTGAAAAACCTGGCGTTCACCCTGTCCCTGTATTCGGGCCAGATGTGTACCACGCCGCAATCCATGTTCGTTTCGCGCGAGGGCGTGAATACTCCAGAAGGCGTGGTGTCCGCCGAGCAGTTCGGCCACGATCTGGCCAATGCGGTTTCGAAATTTCTCGCAGACCCGGCGCGCGCCGTGGAGGTGCTGGGCGCCATCCAGTCGCCGGCAACCCTGGCACGCCTCGCAGCGGCACACGAACTGGGCGAAGTCCTGCGTACATCGAGCGCGATTCCTCATCCGCACTGGCCCGCGGCGCGGGTGCATAGCCCATTGATCCTCAAGGTGGATGTCGCCGACGAGCGCGCCTACATGGAAGAGCGCTTCGGCCCGATCAGCCTCGTGGTGGAGACCGCGACCACGGCGCAAAGCCTGGCGATGGCGGAACGGGTAATCCGCGAGCAGGGGGCGATCACCTTCGCCCTGTATTCGACCAATCCACTGATGGTGGAACATGCGGAGGATGCGGCTTTGCGCGCCGGCGTGGCGCTCTCGATCAACCTCACCGGCGCTGTTTTCGTGAACCAGTCGGCAGGCTTCTCCGATTTCCACGCCACGGGCGCCAATCCGGCGGCGAATGCTTGCCTCACCGACAGTGCCTTTGTTGCCAGTCGTTTCTTCGTGGTCCAGAGCCGGCGCCATGTATGATCGGCACGCCCTGGCGTGGCGAAAAATGGAGCAAGCTGAATGAAGGTCTATGAAATTGACGGCATCGTGCCGGTGGTCGATCCGAGCGCCTACGTGCATCCATCGGCGGTGCTAATCGGCGACGTCGTGATAGGCCCCGGTTCCTACATCGGGCCCTGCGCCAGCCTGCGCGGCGATTTCGGCCGCCTGTTCATCGGCGCTGGCGCCAATTTGCAGGATTGCTGCGTGATGCACGGCTTCCCTGGCAGCGACACCATCGTCGAGGATAGCGGGCACATCGGCCACGGCGCGATCCTGCACGGCTGCATCGTGCGCCGCAACGGGCTGGTCGGCATGAACGCGGTGGTGATGGATAACGCGGTGGTCGGCGAATCGGCGATCGTCGCGGCGCAGAGCTTCGTCAAGGCCGGCATGGAAATTCCGCCGCGCATGCTGGCCGCGGGTGTGCCGGCCAAGGTGATGCGCGAACTGACCGCGCTGGAAATGGCCTGGAAAATCGAAGGCACCAGCGTCTATCTGGATCTGGTCAAGCGCTGCCACGGCAGTCTGAAAGAAGTCGAAGCGCTGACGGCGGTCGAGCCGGATCGCAAGCGGCTGAAGCTGCCCGAACTCAAAACCCTGCACGAAACCCGGCGCAGCAGTTGAGCAGAAGCCGGCGCAAGAGTCGGCGCCGGCGGCACGGCGACCCTACAGCGTAGTCTGCGCCACGGCATGCTCCCAGCGCTGCATCAGCTCTTCGGCGCGGTTGCGCGACAGGGTCGGGTGGAAGACGCGCTCGGCCTGCCCGTGCGCGGCGAGGTCGGCGAGGCCGGCGTAGACACCGGAGGACAGACCGGCCAGGTAGGCGGCGCCCAGCGCCGTGGTTTCGATGACCTTGGGCCGCACCACGGGAATGCCCAGCAAGTCGGCCTGAAACTGCATCAGCAAGTCATTGACGCAGGCTCCGCCATCGACGCGCAGCTCGGTGACGGCGCCGCTGTCGGACAGGTCGCGACTCATCGCCTGCAATAGCGCCGCGCTCTGGAAAGCAATGCTCTCCAGCGCCGCACGGGCGATGTGCGCCAAACTCGTGCCTCGGCTCAAGCCGAGAATGGCACCGCGCGCGTCGGGCTTCCAGTAGGGCGCGCCAAGGCCGGTGAAGGCCGGCACGAACATCACGCCGCCGCTGTCGGGCACGCTCTCGGCCAAGTCCTGGACCGCTCCGCTGCCTTTGATGGCGTGCAAACCGTCGCGCAGCCACTGCACCACTGCGCCGCCGATGAACACGCTGCCTTCAAGGGCAAACTCGGGGGTGGCATCGACCTGGGCGGCGCTGGTGGCGATCAGCCCGTTGCTGCTGGTCAGGCACTGTTCGCCGGTATGCATGAGCATGAAGCAGCCGGTGCCGTAGGTATTCTTGGCCAGGCCGGCGCCGAAGCAGGCCTGGCCGAACAGCGCGCTTTGCTGATCGCCGGCGATGCCGCCGATAACGATGGGCGCACCGAACAGATCGGCGCGGGTATGGCCATAGAGATGGCTGGAGGCATGCACCGCGGGCAGGACTTCATGCGGAATATCGAGCATCGCCAGCAGGTCGGCGTCCCACTGGTTGCGATGAATGTCGAACAGCAGGGTGCGCGAGGCATTGCTGACATCCGTCGCATGCACCGCGCCGCCGGTCAGTTGCCAGGTCAGCCAGGCGTCGACGGTACCGAAGGCCAGTTCACCGCGCCGCGCCGCGGCGCGTGCGCCGGGATAGGTGTCAAGTATCCACTTGAGCTTGGTGCCGGAAAAATAGGCATCGATGACCAAACCAGTCCGTTGGCGCACCAGGGCCTCGTAGCCGTCTTCCCGCAGGGCGGCGCAGGCGGGCTCGGTGCGCCGGTCCTGCCAGACGATGGCGTTGCACAGCGGTTCGCCGCTGACGCGATTCCATACCAGCGTGGTTTCGCGCTGGTTGGTGATGCCGAGGGCGGCCACATCGGTGCCACCGATCTGGGCCTTGGCCAGCGCTTCCTGCGCGGTGGCCAATTGGCTGGCCCAGATTTCACGCGGGTCGTGCTCGACCCAGCCGGGCTGGGGAAATATCTGGCGGAATTCGCGCTGCGCCATGGCCACGATGCCACCCTGAAGGTCGAACACGATGCTGCGCGAACTGGAGGTGCCTTGATCCAGAGCCAGCAGGAAGCGGGGATGGGCCATCGAAATCTCCAGTGCTTGCGTGCGCAGACGCAATGAGGCATTTGCTCACGATGCCATTATCCCGGTCGCTTGTCCGGTTGCTCGCGATTTGAGGATGGAGCGGATTGTAAGCTTCGATTAAGTGAGCTTATGTTAGTATTTCGCGCCGCAACAATCGCGCTACAGCTTGTATTTTCACTCTTTGCGGCGGCGCACAGCCACTTCAGAAACAGTCCGCCGGTACGGCAGGCGCTGGTTCTGCAGCAATACAAGACCGGCACACAACTTTACGGACCAATGTCGGCTCCAAATCAACGTACCACATACAACAAGGAAGACGCATGAAGATCCACGAATATCAGGGCAAGGAAATCCTGAAGAAATTCGGCGTGACTACCCCGCGCGGCATTCCCTGCTTTTCCGTCGACGAGGCGGTCAAGGCGGCGGAGACTCTCGGTGGCCGGATTTGGGTGGTCAAGGCCCAGATCCACGCCGGCGGACGCGGCAAGGGTGGCGGCGTGAAAGTCGCCAAGAATCCCGACGAAGTCCGGATTTATGCAAACGCCATTCTTGGCATGCAGCTCAAGACGCACCAGACCGGTCCCGAAGGACAGAAAGTGCGCCGCCTGCTGATCGAGGAAGGTGCCGACATCAAGAAGGAGTATTACGTCGCCGCGCTGACCGACCGCGCCACGCAGAAGGTCGCCATGATGGCGTCTTCAGAGGGCGGCATGGACATCGAGGAGGTCGCGCACAAGACGCCGGAAAAGATCATCAAGGTCTTCGTCGATCCGGCCGCCGGACTTACCGACGCGCAGGCCAGTGAGCTGGCCAAGGGCATCGGCGTGCCGGAAGCCTCGCTCGCGCAGGCGGTGGATACCTTCAAGAAGCTGTATACCTGCTACATGGAAACCGATGCCAGCCTGGCCGAGATCAATCCGTTGATTTTGGAGGGCAACGGCGGCATCAAGGCGCTCGACGCCAAGTTCAACTTCGATTCCAATGCCTTGTTCCGTCACCCCGAGATCGTCGCCTACCGCGACCTGGACGAAGAGGACGCCGATGAGATCGAGGCCTCCAAGTTCGATCTGGCCTACATCTCGCTCGACGGCAACATCGGCTGCCTGGTGAATGGCGCCGGTCTCGCCATGGCGACCATGGACACCATCAAGCTGTTCGGCGCCGAGCCGGCCAACTTCCTCGACGTCGGCGGCGGCGCCACTACCGAGAAGGTCACCGAAGCTTTCAAGATCATGCTGAAGAACCCCAAGGTCAAGGGCATCCTGGTCAACATCTTCGGCGGCATCATGAAGTGCGACACGATTGCCGAAGGCGTCGTCGCCGCTGCCAAGGAAACCCATCTCAGCGTGCCGCTGGTGGTGCGCATGAAGGGCACCAACGAAGACCTCGGCAAGAAGATCCTGGCCGAATCGGGTCTGCCGATCATCTCCGCCGACACCATGGCCGAGGCCGCGACCAAAATCGTCGCTGCCGTCAAGTAAGGAAAAATTATGACGACCCCCACGCTCACTACGTTCGCTGCCCCCCGGGGGGGCGATGCCTCCTTCGGGACGGCTCATCAGGAGGCATGACATGTCCATCCTCATCAACAAAGACACCAAAGTCATCACCCAGGGCATCACCGGCAAGACCGGCCAGTTCCATACCGAGAAGTGCCAGGAGTACGCCAACGGCAAGAACTGTTTTGTCGCCGGCGTCAACCCAAAAAAGGCCGGCGAGAAGATTTTCGACATCCCGATCTTCGGCTCGGTCAAGGAAGCCAAGGCGCAGACCGGCGCCACGGTTTCCGTGATCTATGTGCCGCCGGCGGGCGCTGCCGACGCGATCTGGGAAGCCTGCGAGGCCGATCTCGACCTGGCGATCTGCATCACCGAAGGCATTCCGGTGCGCGACATGCTGATCGTGCGCAACAAGATGAAGGCCAAGGAAGCCAAGGGCGGTAAGCAGACCCTGCTGCTCGGCCCTAACTGCCCCGGCCTGATCACGCCGGACGAAATCAAGATCGGCATCATGCCCGGCCACATCCACCGCAAGGGTCGCATCGGCGTCGTCTCGCGCTCCGGCACGTTGACCTATGAAGCCGTTGCGCAGCTCACCGAAATCGGCCTCGGACAATCCTCGGCGGTTGGCATCGGCGGCGACCCGATCAACGGTCTCAAGCATATCGACATCATGCGCGCCTTCAACGATGACCCTGACACCGACGCGGTGATCATGATCGGCGAAATCGGCGGTCCGGACGAAGCCGAGGCGGCCGTATGGTGCAAGGCCAACATGAAGAAGCCGATTGTCGGCTTCATCGCCGGCGTCACCGCGCCGGCCGGTAAGCGCATGGGCCATGCCGGTGCGCTGATTTCCGGCGGTGCGGACACGGCCGACGCCAAGCTGGCGATCATGGAAGAGTGCGGCTTTACAGTGACGCGCAATCCATCGGAAATGGCCAAGCTGCTCAAGGGTCTGTTGAAGTAGCAGAAGTCGGCGCCGACGATACGGCGCATGGGCTCACTAAAGCCGCCCCGGTGCAAGCCGGGGCGGCTTTTTTGCGCATAGAATCCAAGTCTGGCCGCGCCGACGAGGGCGAATGTCATGAAATTGATTGACGGAGTTGATGCAGGACTGTAAGAATTGAGCTTATTGTCCTGTTTTAATGAGGGCTCTCATACAGGGTACCGTCTTATGAAGAAAACCAACTTCTGGAAAAGTGACTGGTTCTTCGGTGCTGCGGTCAGTGTCGTCGTCCTGATCCTGGGGGGCGGCGAATTGCTTCAGGGCTTGGAGCGCAAAGCCTATGACATGGGAGTGGCAGCGGCCTCGCGCCAGCCTTCGGAAAAGATTGCGGTGATTGCAATCGACAAGCCCAGCCTCGACAACATCGGGCGCTGGCCTTGGTCGCGCGAGATCATGGCGGACTTGGTGGACAAGCTTGCCGCCGCCAAAGCCAAAGTGATCGCCACCACGGTGTTCTACTCGGAGCCGCAGCGCGATCAGGGCTTGGTCTATATCAACAAGCTGATTGAGACCTGCGGCGTCACGCTGCCCTCCGTGGTCGCTGTCGCCGCCGCTCCCGCGCCGTCCGCCGCTCCCGCCGCTGCAGCGTTGCCGGGTGAGGCTGCGCCGGTAGCGGCTGCTTCCGCCGAGCCTCCCGCCGAGCCTCCTCCCGCGCCTGTTCCCTCTTCCTGCCCGCAGATTGAGTCGATACTGCTTGAGGCCGACCAGAAGTTGAATACCGATCGTCGCCTGGCGGACGCCTTCGCCAAGGCAGGCAATGTCGCGCTGCCGATGCTGTTCGTGCTGGGCGAGCCGCGCGGCCGGCCGGACAAGGACCTGCCCGACTTCGTGAAAAGGAATGCAGTGAAATTGACCGGCGCCGCGGACGCGCCGCCTTATCCGACGCTCGGCGTCGATGCGGGGGTGATCGAGCCGCTGGGCAAGGTGGTGACCGCCATCGGTCACCTCAACGTGACTGCCGATGTAGACGGCGCGATCCGCACCGAACCCCTGGTTCTGGCCCACTTCGACAAGGCCTATCCCTCCTTGTCCCTGCTGGTGGCGGCGAAGAGTCATAACCTGAATGTGGCGGATATACAGGTTGCGGCCGGCGACTCGGTCAAGTTGGGTTATCTCAAGATTGGCACCGACCTCGACACGAGGATGCTGACGTTCTATTACAAGGATCGTGAAGGCGGCCATCCGGCCTTCCAGGTCGATTCCTTTTTCGACGTCAAGAGCGGCAAGATTCCCTACGAGAAGTATCGCGACAAAATTGTCCTGATCGGGCCGACGTCGTCGTCGGTCGGCAGCGTGTTCGTCACCCCGATCAGCCCCGCCATGCCAGCCGTGCTCATGCAGGCGCACGCGGTATCGAGCTTGCTTTCCGAACATTTCTTCGTTGCCCCGACCTGGGGTTTCTGGGTTGAGAAGCTGGTGTTCCTGCTGGTTGCCGCCTACCTCATCGGCCTGCTGCCGAGGATCAAGGCGGGCATGGCTGCGGGGATCACCGCAGGCCTGCTGGCAACCTTGATCGGCGTCCATTTCGCCCTGATGACGACGCAGTTGATGTGGCTGCAACTGATGATACCGGCAACCCTGCTGCTGGTCGGCCATTTACTGCTGACGATCAAGCGATTCGTCGTGACCGAGCGCGGCAAGGAGAAATCGGATGCCGATTCGGCGGAATCGAATCGCATGCTGGGTCTGGCGTTCCAGGGGCAGGGACAGCTCGACATGGCCTTCGACAAGTTCCGCAAGTGCCCGATGGACGAGCAGTTGATGGAAAACATGTACAACCTGGCGCTGGATTTCGAACGCAAGCGCCAGTTCAACAAGGCGGAGGCGGTGTTCCGCTACATCTTCGATTTCAATCCAAAATTCCGCGACATCGAAACACGGGTGAATCGGGCCAAACAGCTTTCGGAAACCGTGATTCTCGGCGGCGGCGGCGGACGCAGCAATGCCAGCCTGATCGACACCGCGGGTAACGTCGAAAAGCCGATGCTGGGTCGTTACGAGATAGAGAAGGAACTGGGCAAGGGAGCGATGGGCGTGGTCTATCTGGGGCGCGATCCGAAGATCAATCGCATCGTTGCGATCAAGACCATGGCGTTGTCGCAGGAATTCGAGGCCGACGAATTGGTCGAGGTCAAGGAACGCTTCTTCCGCGAAGCCGAAACTGCCGGACGTCTCAATCATGCCAATATCGTCACCATGTTCGATGCCGGCGAGGAACATGACTTGGCCTATATCGCGATGGAGTTCCTCAAGGGCAAGGACCTGGTGCCCTACGCCAAGCCGGGCAATCTGATGCCGCTGCCGCGCGTCATGAGCATCGTCGCACGCGTGGCTGACGCGTTGTCATACGCGCACGAAAACAATGTCGTGCATCGCGATATCAAGCCGGCGAACATCATGTACGAACCGGAGTCCGACCAAGTCAAGGTAACCGACTTTGGCATCGCGCGTATTACGGATTCGTCAAAGACCAAGACCGGCATGGTGCTGGGCACGCCGAGCTACATGTCGCCGGAACAACTCGCCGGGAAAAAGATCGATGGCCGGTCCGATCTCTTCTCGTTGGGCGTAATGCTCTACCAGATGGCGTGCGGCAAGCTGCCCTTCGAAGGCGATTCGATGGCACAACTGATGTTCCGGATTGCGAACGAGCCGCATCCGGACATTCGCGCCATCAACCCGGGTCTGCCGGACTGCCTGGTGGCGATCATCGACAAGGCGCTGACCAAGGATGCGGACACGCGTTACCAGACTGGTGCCGAATTCGCGCGGGACATCCGCACCTGCATGACGATGACCGGTGGCAGCGGTGCCGACGGTTCCGGCGTCGATATCAGCATCTGAGGGCTGAACATGGACATGAATGCTGTACTCCAGATTGTCACCCGCAGCGATCCCGGCATGGTGCGGTCGAACAACGAAGACTCCGTGATGGCCAATCCGATGCGCGGATTTGCCGTACTGGCCGACGGCATGGGGGGCTACAACGCTGGCGAGGTTGCCAGCGGCATGGCGACAGCCCTGCTCGGCACTGAACTCGAGAAGGCCTTTCTGCAGCGTGAGCCGAGCAGCAAGGACGCCTCCGGCAAGTCCTGGGCGCAACTCGTGCTGGAGACCGAAATGGCTCGCGTCAACAGCGCTATCTACCAGGCGGCGCAGAGCCAGCCGCAGTACGCCGGAATGGGTACGACGCTGGTGGTCGGCGTGTTTCACGACAACAAGGTAACTGTTGCCCATATAGGCGATTCCCGGTTGTACCGTTTGCGGGGCGAGGATTTTCAGCAAATCACACGCGACCATTCGCTGTTGCAGGAGCAGATCGACAGCGGCCTGATCACCCCCGAGCAGGCACGCCATTCGCAGAACAAGAATCTGGTCACCCGTGCGGTCGGCATCGACCCCGAAGTTCCGGCAGAGATACATGATCATGAGGTATTGCCGGGCGACATTTACCTGTTCTGTTCCGACGGTCTCAACGACATGGTTGAAGACGAGGAAATCGCCATGACCCTGGGCGCTCTGGCGGCCAATCTGGAGTTGTGTGCGATGCAACTGGTCCAGATGGCCAACGACAACGGTGGCCGCGATAATGTTTCGGTAATCCTGGTCAAGGTAAAGGGCGAGTATCCGGCCGCACGCGGTTGGTGGGCTCGTCTCCTGGCCTGGTTCAAATAAGAGTCTAATTCAGCAGAAATCATGCAGCGCTCAGTGACCTCGAAGGACGGAAAAAATGGCTAAGCTCATACTCAGCATGGAAACCACAATGCTCAAGGAAATCCCCTTGACCAAGGAGCGCACCACGATCGGCCGCAAGCCGCACAATGATATCCAGATCGACAATCTGGCGATTTCAGGCGAGCACGCCGTGGTCATAACGATACTCAATGACTCCTTTCTGGAGGATCTGGGCAGCACCAACGGCACCTTCGTCAATGGCCAGTCGGTCAAGAAGCATTTCCTGCAAAACGGCGACACCATCGAACTCGGAAAGTACCGTCTGAAGTATGTCAGCGAGCTTCCACAGCAGACATCAAGCGCGGACTTCGAGAAGACCATGATTCTGCGTCCCGGTGCCGTGCAAAAGCCGGCCGAACCCGCGACGGCGGCTCCTGCCGCACCGCCACCTGCCGCGGCTGTTCCTCATGCCGCCGCCGCTCCTGCTGCCGTTCCTTCCCACTTGTCAACCTCGCCGGGCATGGCGCCGCAGCCAACTTCAGCCCCACCGGCCGCGGCCGCACTGCCGCTGGGGGCAATCCAGATACTCTCAGGCGGCAATGCCGGCAAGGAGATGGAGCTGACCAAGACGCTCACAACATTGGGCAAACCCGGAGTTCAGGTAGCGGTTATTGCACGTCGCCCGCACGGCTATTTCATCACTCATGTGGAAGGCGCCAGCTTCCCGGTGGTGAATGGCAAGGCGCTAGACGCCCAGGCACATCAACTCGCCGATCATGACGTGATCGAACTGGCTGGAGTCAAGATGGAATTTTTCATGAAGGGCTGAATCCATAACAACAAATCCACAGGAGCTTTCTTGAAACAGTATCTTCCCCGCTATGTGCTCGGATTCCTGATTCTGCTGGTGCTGCTCGGCCATTCGGCGCACATCTATCAGATCCCTATCATCAATCGCATGGACGCGTTGATCTATGACGCGAAAGTGCGCTTGACCATGCCGCAGAATCTTGACCAGCGAGTGGTGATACTCGATATTGACGAAAAGTCGCTCGCGGAACAAGGTCGCTGGCCGTGGGGGCGCGACAAGCTGGCAACCTTGATGAACAAGCTGTTCGATCGATATGGAGTCAAGCTGGTCGGCTTTGACGTGGTTTTCGCTGAGCCAGACGACAGTTCCGGTCTCAAGACGCTGGAATCGATGGCGAAGAAGGAATTGAAGGATGTAACGAGTTTTCAATCTACACTGCGCGAGTTGCGTCCGCAGCTCGACCATGACGCACGTTTTGCCGCAGCGTTGAAGAATCGATCGGTAATACTCGGGTACTACTTTTCCAGCAAGGAGGGTGGGGTAAGTTCAGGCGCCGCGCCCGAGCCCGTGTTCCCCGCCGGCACCTTCAATGGCCGCCGAATAGCATTTACGCAATGGGTCAGCCATGGTGGCAACCTGCCGGAATTCCAGAAGGCAGCGGCTGGCGCGGGGCATTTCAATCCGCTGGTGGACATCGACGGCATCTCGCGGCGCGTGCCTTTGCTGGTCGAATACCAAGGGCAATATTACGAATCCCTTGCGCTGGCGATGGTGCGAAAGTTGATTGGAAATCCGCCCATTACGCCGGGCTATCCAGAAGATTCGCCGGGAACCTATGCGGGCATGGAGTGGCTCGACCTGAAGGCCTCTGGAGGCGTTATGCGTATCCCGGTGGACGAGAACGCAGCCACGCTGATCCCCTATCGCGGCTATCAGGGCAGCTTTCCCTATATCTCGATCACTGACGTGCTCAACGACAGGGTTCCCCAGGAAAAGCTCGTCGGACGCATAGTAGTCATAGGTACTACGGCGCCCGGACTCATGGACTTGCGGGCCACCCCGGTGGGGGCCGCTTATCCAGGAGTCGAGATACACGCCAACCTGATTGCGGGCATGCTGGATGGCGCGGTCAAGCACAAACCGCCTTATATTCTCGGTGCCGACGTCGTGCTGGTGCTGATTGCCGGCGCAGTCATGGCTTTCCTGTTGCCGATGCTGTCGCCATTCCGGGCAACGGTGGTCGGCGTCATTGTGCTGTTGCTGCTGCTCAGCGTCAATTTCAGCTTTTGGCATGTCGCCAATGTTGTGCTGCCGTTAGCCAACGGCATGATCGCGATTGTGCTGTTGTATGCCATGAATATGTCGTGGGGCTATTTTGTCGAGTCGCGGACCAAGCGCCAACTGACCGGTTTGTTTGGGCAGTATGTGCCGCCGGAGCTGGTTGAGGAGATGAGCCGCGATCCCGAGAATTACAGCATGGCTGGACGCAAGGCCGAACTCACCGTACTATTTTCGGATATACGCGGATTTACCACCATTTCGGAAGGCTTGGAGCCGAACGAACTGGCGACGTTGATGAACCAGTACCTTGGCGCCATGACCTTGGTCGTGCGTAAGCATCGCGGCACGCTCGACAAGTACATTGGCGATGCGATCATGGCGTTTTGGGGCGCACCCGTGGATGATGCCGAGCATGCAAAACATGCCGTGCTGACTGGACTGGAAATGCATGTTGCACTGCATGATCTAAACAAGGACCTGGTGGCGCGCGGCTGGCCCGAGTTGAAGATCGGTGTCGGTGTGAACACGGGGCCAATGACCGTGGGCGACATGGGTTCGCAGGTACGCCAGTCCTACACGGTGATGGGCGACGCGGTGAACCTCGGTTCGCGCCTCGAAGGTATCACGAAGCAGTACGGGGTTGGCTTTATCGTTGGCGAAACCACCCGCGAACTGTTGAAGAAAGAGTTTGTGTTCCGCGAACTGGATCGAGTCCGGGTCAAGGGCAAGGAGGACCCGGTGGGAATCTATGAGCCGGTTGGTGAGGAAGGCAAGGTTTCTCGTGAGGATATGGAAGAAATCAAGCTATGGAACCAGGCATTGCGAGCCTACCGCGCACAGGATTGGGATCAGGCCGAAGTGACACTAATGAATCTGCAGCGGATGAAGCCGCGGTATCTCTACGATCTGTACGTCAAACGCGTTGAACATCTGCGCAAGGAGCCGCCCGGAGAAAACTGGGATGGCGTTACCATTTTTGAAACGAAATGAGACATCATCACTCATCTCCCTTCCCAGGTAAGGGGGCGACACGGGGTCAGCCGTTCGTGCGGCTTCCGGTCGTTGGATTGCCCCCTGCCTGGGGCGGCCAGGCACAGGCGGAGAAACAATGAAGGTACGCATCCTCGGTTGTAGTGGTGGAATCGGTGGGCGGCATCTGCGTACCACGTCGCTGCTGGTCGACAGCGACATCTTGATCGACGCCGGAACCGGGGTCGGAGACTTGGCGATCGCCGAATTGGCCCAGATAGACCATGTCTTCGTTACCCATTCGCATCTCGATCATCTGGCGTGTCTCCCGTTTATTGTCGATACGGTAGGCGATATGCGCAATCGTCCGCTGATGGTGCATGCGACCGAGGCGACGCTCGAGATCATTCGTGCGCACATTTTCAACTGGGCCATTTGGCCTGACTTCAGCGAGATACCGACTGCGGAGAAACCCTTTCTCAGGTTTTCAGCCATACGTGTGGGCGAGGCAGTGGAGATCGACGGCCGCAAGGTGATTCCGCTTCCAGCCAATCATACGGTGCCCGCTGTTGGCTATCAACTGGATTCCGGGAATGCCAGCCTGGTGTTCACTGGGGACACCGGGCCGTGTCCGGAATTGTGGAAGCACATCAACCGGATTCGCAATCTGCGCTACCTAATCATCGAATGTGCATTTTCTGACAGGGAAAAGCGGTTGGCCACGGCATCCCTACATCTGTGCCCGAGCATGCTGCTCGAAGAACTGACAAATCTGCAGAGGGACGCCGAGGTCTTCATCACGCACCTGAAACCGGGACAAATCGAACTGACCATGCAGGAGATCGAAGACTGCATCGGGGAATTTCGCCCAGGTATGTTGCAGAACAACCAATTGTTTGAAATCTGATCATGGCCGAGACGGTGAGCGTCGACCTGTTGACTCGCCTGCAACCGTTGATGTCGCTGGGCAGCGAAGGCTTGCGCGAGTTGCTGCCGCTGTGTCGCATGCACGCCTTTACACATGGTGCCGACCCGTTTCGGGCGACCAATTGGATCGGTCAAGTGGTGTACCTGGTGCGAGGACAGCTTTGGCTGAATACGCCTGACGGCGCTTCCCGTGTTCTGGTCGGTGGCTACGATCTCGGTGCTGCACCTGTCTCGCGTGGCGGGAAAATTCCAACGGTCAGCAAGGCCATCACGGATGTCGAATTGCTTAGCCTGGAAGAGGATACTCTGGATATCGTGGTGACCTGGAACCAGTTGGCCGCTCCCGACGAGTGCGCGCAGGGCAGCGCAGAGCCAACAGATTGGCGCATGATGTCCGGCATGTTTGCGGTGGACAATCTAACCGTCGGCGCGTTTGCTTCCCTGCCGCCGGCCAATATTCAGGCGTTGTTGGCCAAGTTCAACCGTATTGCCGCGAAGCGCGGGCAGACCATAATCAAGCAAGGCGATCCGGGCGACTATTATTACCTGATCGAAAGTGGACGTTGCAGAGTTTCCCGGTTGATCGGCGGATCTCCCATGCAGTTGGCGCAACTCAAGGAAGGGAACGCATTTGGCGAGGATGCACTGGTCGCGGACACGGTGCGCAATGCGACCGTGACAATGAGTACCGATGGAACCTTGCTACGGCTGTCGAAGAAAGACTTCAACCAATTGCTGCGGGCACCCCTGCTGCAGAAAGTGGCTGGAGACGAGGCCGCGCGGCGGGTTGCTGGCGGCGCGACATGGATCGACGTGCGTTTCCCCGCCGAATATCAGAGCGATGGCTATCCAGGTGCCATCAACATTCCGCTGAACGATATTCGCCAGGCTTCGGCGACGCTCGATCCGACAAAGGAATATATCGTTTATTGCCAGACGGGACGTCGCAGTTCCGCCGCTGCGTTTCTGCTTTCCCAGCGAGGCTTTCGTGCCGCCCTTCTTGATGGCGGCATGAGGGCTCGCGCTGGCGCCATGGAGTTAGCCGAATGAGTGCCGTCCCCGCCGCATCCACCGAGCCCTCTGCAGCCGATGTGGACACCCGCCTTGCCTTCTTCAAGAACCTTCAGGTCGTCACCAACAAGGTTCATGCGACCTCCAACATCGATGAAATCATGTTGGAGCTGTCGAACGAGATATGCAATTTGTTCAATGCCGATCGCTTGACTATCTATTCCGTCGGCGAGGATAAGGCATCCATCGTTTCCAAGGTCAAGACCGGCCTGAATTCCTTCAAGGATCTGCGCCTCCCGATCGCCGACCAGAGTATCGCCGGCCACGTTGCGCTGGCCAAGAAGACCGTGAACATTCGCGATGTCTATGACGATGGGGAACTCAAGGCGATCAATCCGTCGCTACGCTTTCTGCAGGAGGTAGATAAGCGGACAGGCTATCGCACCAAGCAGATGCTGGTGGCGCCGATTGTCGATGCCCAGAGCGGCGAGTTGCTCGGGGTGGTCCAGATCATCAACAACAAGGCCGGGACTCCGTTCGCAGCGGTTGCCCAGGAAGGTGTCAAGGGGCTGTGTGAGACGCTTGCCATCGCCTTTGCCCAACGCAACAAGCCGGCGCAAGCTGTCAAGACAAAGTACGATTTCCTGGTGTCCGACGCCGTCATTTCGGCACAGGAACTGGAGTTGGCAACGCGTACCGCGCGACGCAAAAATCTTGACATCGAAGAAGTTCTGGTCAACGAGTTTCAGGTCAAGCATCAGGCACTGGGTGTTGCCTTGGGAAAGTTTTTCAATGTTCCCTACGAGCCGTTCAGGTCTGACCGCATCAAGCCGGTAGACTTGCTCAAGAACCTCAAGCGGGACTTCCTGGAGCAGGCTAAATGGGCTCCGGTTGAAGAGGGGCCCGAAGGTGTCATGGTGGTTTGCATGGACCCCGAACAAGTCAAGGGTTCGCGTGTCGTCAACAATGTCTTCCCGCGGGCGAAGGTCACCTACCGCGTCACCACCAACCACGAGTTCGTGCAGACGATCGATCAGTTGTTCGGTGTTTCCGGTGTCCCCGGCTTTACTGACGACAGCTCCGTCGGCGATCTGTTATCGACCCTTGACCAGGATGAAATGGAGGGTGAAGGCGCGACCAGCGACGATATTTCCGCAGCCGCTGACAACGAACTGGTCAAGCTGGTCAACAAAATAATCATCGATGCTTATCAGCAGGGCGCTTCGGATATCCACATCGAGCCGGGGCTGGGCAAGGACAAAGTCTTAATCCGCTTCCGTCGCGACGGTTCGCTGGCGAAGTACATCGAAGTGCCGGCGAGCTACCGCAACGCCATGGTGGCGCGTCTCAAGATCATGTGCGACCTGGATATCGCCGAACGGCGCAAGCCGCAGGACGGCAAGATCAAGTTCAAGAAGTACGGCCCGCTGGACATCGAGTTGCGCGTAGCAACGATTCCGTCCACTGGCGGTGTCGAAGACGTCGTCATGCGTATTCTGGCGGGTGGCGAGCCGATCCCCCTGGATAAGCTGGGTGTGCTGCCGACCAATCTGGTCAAGCTCAAGGCGACCATCTCCAAGCCCTACGGACTGTTCTTCGTCTGCGGCCCGACTGGTTCCGGCAAGACCACCACGTTGCACTCCGTGCTGGGGTATCTGAACACGGTGGACACCAAGATATGGACCGCCGAGGATCCGGTCGAAATCACCCAGAAAGGCCTGCGCCAGGTTCAGGTGAACAAGAAGGTGATGGATTTCGCAACCGTGATGAAGGCGTTCCTGCGTGCCGATCCGGACATCATCATGGTGGGCGAAATGCGAGATGCTGAAACTACCGGCATCGGCATTGAAGCATCGCTCACCGGCCACCTTGTGTTCGCCACGTTGCATACCAACAGCGCGCCCGAGTCGATCATTCGCTTGCTCGACATGGGCATGGATCCTTTCAACTTCTCCGATGCCCTGCTGGGAATCCTTGCCCAGCGCCTGGCCAAGCGGCTGTGCAAATGCAAGGAGAGCTATACGCCCGACGCCGAGGAAGTCAGACTGTTCATGATGGAGTATTGCAGCGAACTGGACAATACCGGCCCCTTCCTCAAGGACAAGGATGCAGCCTATGCAGCGACGCTGGAGCGCCTGATCAAAGACTACGGTAAGGACGGCCATCTGGTGTTTACCCGTGCCAAGGGGTGCGATACCTGCGGCGGCAGTGGCTACAAGGGACGTGTCGGCCTGCATGAATTGATGATCGGCACCGAGCCCCTGAAGAAGCTGATTCAGGAGCACGCTCGCGTTGCGCAACTGTTCGCGCAGGCATTGGAGGATGGCATGTTGACCCTGAAGATGGACGGTCTCGAAAAGGCGCTGCAGGGCGTGACCGATCTCAAGCAGGTGCGGGCTGTCTGCATCAAGTAGGAGCAAGGAACGGGCATGGATAGCTCCAGCGATTTGTTTCGCCGTCTCGAACAGCTCAATGCGATCGGCGCGGCCCTCTCGAAGGAGCGCGACATCAATCGGCTGCTTGAGTCCATTCTCATTGCAGCCAAGACCATCACCCACGCCGACGGTGGCACGCTGTATCGCGTTACGGAGGACGGCAAGGCGTTGCGCTTCGAGATTCTGCGCACCGATTCCTTGCGCATTGCGATGGGTGGCACCACCGGGAACGCCATCAACTTTCCGAATTTGCCACTGATCAACGACAACGGCGAATCCAATGACTCGATGGTGGCCGCCTATGCCGCCATCCATGACAAGACGGTCAATATCGCCGATGCCTACACCGAGGCGGGTTTCGACTTTTCGGGCACTCGCAACTTTGACAAGCGTACTGGCTATCGCTCGCAGTCTTTCCTTACGGTGCCGATGAAGAATCACGAAGGCGAGATCATCGGCGTGCTGCAGTTGATCAACGCCCTGGATTCTGACCATCAGGTCAAGACGTTTTCGTCAGCCGATCAGAGTCTTGCTGAATCGCTGGCCTCCCAGGCGGCTATCGCCTTGACCAACCGCTTGCTGATTACGCAGCTCGAAGAACTTTTCGAGTCTTTTATCAATCTGATCAACCTGGCAATCGACGAGAAATCACCCTATACGGGCGGGCATTGCCAGCGCGTGCCCGCCTTGACCATGATGCTGGCCGAGGCGGTCAATGCAACCCAGGAGGGACCGCTGGCCTCGTTCAGCATGAGCGAGCGCGATCGCTACGAACTGAAGATAGCGGGTCTCCTGCATGATTGCGGCAAGGTCACCACCCCGGTTCATGTGGTAGATAAGGCAACCAAGCTGCATACCCTTTTCGATCGCATCCACTTGATCGATACCCGCTTCGAAGTCCTCAAGCGCGACGCCGAAATCGACGCATTGCGCAAGCAGCTGACTCTGCGACAGGCTAACGATTCGAAGGCTGACGAGGCGATCTGGCAGCGGTATCAAGAGGAAGTCCATCTGCTCGATGGTGAGCGGGAATTTTTGCGCAAGACCAACGTCGGTGGCGAGGCAATGAAGGACGCCGACTTGCAGCGCGTGCATGACATCGGTCGCCAGCGCAAGTGGCGCAATGTCGATGGGGTCGAAGCAGAGTTCCTCACGGCAGACGAAGTCGATAATCTTACGATCCGCGCAGGCACCTTGACGATGAAGGAACGCGACATCATCAATCACCACATAGTCGCTACCATCAAGATGTTGGAACAATTGCCATGGCCAAAGCATTTGACCAGCGTTCCTGAATACGCCGGCGGCCATCACGAACGGATGGACGGCAAGGGCTACCCCAAAGGCCTCACCCGCGAGCAAATGTCCCTGCAGGCGAGAATGATGGGCATCGCCGACATCTTCGAGGCACTGACTGCCCGCGATCGCCCCTACAAACCGGGCATGAAGCTGTCGCAGGCCATGGGCATCATGAACAAGTTCAAACAAGGTGGTCATATCGATCCGGATCTGTTCGACGTTTTTGTAAAGCAGGGCGTTTATAAGCGGTACGCGGAGCAGTTTCTTGATCCGGGGCAGATTGATGCTGTGGATGAGGCTGTGCTGCTGGCGACATAGGCGACTCATATTTCGGCGGGTGTTTCGGGCGTACCGATCGCGGCAACTCGCCGTCGCCAATGGTAGCCCTTGATCAGCATCCGGTGATGATTTTCAACTGGCAGTCGGTCGCTGAAGCATGTCGCCGATGCGGGCTCAGGCGACTGAGTACCCTGGGGGTCGGAAAGCAATATCTGTCCGCGTGCCGGAATCTGACCATGCGCAGCGAACTGGAAAACCTGCCACTTCCTTGGCGGGCAGGTATGAGGGAACCGCATCATGACTATGACCAGCAATTTGAGTCGCCCAGTGATTCTGGACGAGGCTCGCGCGATAGTTAGAGACTTGCTTGCCGGACAAACGGCACCTCTTTACTATTTTCTGGAGCTTGAGTCCGAGGAGCAGGTGCAGCGTCGCGCGAAGCCACTGCCCTATCTGGCCGCAGGAACCCATTTACTGGAGTTGATAGACGGCAAGACCATCGTGGAAATTGGTGCGATGCGTATCCCCATGCTGCATGGCATTTACGAGTTCGCTCCAAGTTGCTGCAATGACGGTCATTCGACCGCAATCTGGGCCTATACCGGACTCGAGGTCCATTCCGTTGACATAAACCCGGTGTGTCGGGATGTTGCCTCCACCCTCATGGAAAGCAATCCTAACTTGCATTGCTACACCGAAGACGGCATCGCGTTTCTCGATCGATTCGCGCTACAGATCGATTTGCTGTATCTGGACGCCTGGGATGTCCATATTGGTCATGACTATGCGGAACGTCATCTTGCGGCATATCTCGCCGGATACGACAAACTGGCTCCGACCTGCATTGTCCAGATCGACGATACCGATATCTACTTTGGTGGAAAAGGTGAATTGGTGGTTCCGCGGTTGATACGTGATGGATTCGAACTGTTGATCACGGGACGTCAGACCATACTGATTCGGGTGGCCGCTTAGTCCGGCCTTGTCGGGTCGTTTCAGCCGGCCATAGCCAAAGCGTTTGACCGTGCGCGCCATGAACGCATAGCGCTCCTCCGCGGCGACCGCAAAATCCATCGTCACGGTTTCGTCCAAAAACCCCCGCACATCCGCCAAGGCCCTCAGTTGTTCGTCGTTCATATCGATCACCATGCCCCGCATATTGATCGATCCTGGCTTCCCGCTCAGACTCAAACCCCGTTGGACAATGCTCAATGTAGCGACATTGTTCAAGGGATGACATAATGCGTTCGTTCATTCGGATCATCGACGTGGGGGCCGATGGAGTCCGTCATTGATCAATTCGAGGGTTCTTTTCCCGCATACTAAGAACGGTGTCATCCATAGGGAAGGTATATCAGTTGCTTCCAGAAGGGCTTTACACTCATCGAGTTGATGATCGTCGTGGCGATTATCGGGATTCTGGCTGCGATTGCCATTCCCCAGTTTTCCGAGTACCCGAAAAAGAGGGAGGGCAAGGCGGTTCAGTCAGGCGCAACGTATTTCTTGATTACGGTGGTGGCCAATTCGGTACCGCCATGAGTTTCGGATTCAAGTGCATGTTTTGCGGGGTAAGTGACGCTTTTCGCGGAACACTGACGAATTTTGTCGCTCGTCCTGGTCTCCATGCTGGAAAGCTCAACGATTAGTGCCCCTGGCTCGCTGGCACAATTAATGCGTGGAGGATAGCAAGCGACGGGTGTCGCCATTACGTAAAGGAGAAACAGTATGAAGAGTCTGCAGAAGGGCTTTACCCTCATTGAATTGATGATCGTTGTTGCGATTATTGGCATCCTGGCCGCCATCGCGATCCCGCAGTTTTCCGAGTACACCAAAAAGGGCGAGGACAAGGCGGCGCAATCGGATGCCAAGAATTTGCTGACGTCGGCGACAGCCAATTCCGTCCAATAACTATTGATCCCTGAAAGGAAACCCAATGAAAAAAATCATTCTTGGCTCCGTTTTGGCGGTTGCTGCGGCCTCATCGTTCAATGCCCAGGCAGGCGCCACGGCGCACATATGCAGCGCCGGCACCGCCGCCGGTAATGGCGCGGCTATTTCCGCAGGCGGGTTTGTAAAGACGGCATTTACGCCCAAGTGTTCGGCCAACGTATTCCTCGCCGCCGACGACATGACAAGCTATTATGGCGCCGGTGCGTCGTCCAACAAAGGCAAGAACATTTTCCAGGGATCGACCGCGGGCGGTGGCGTCAAGGCTTATTCGACGTGTGCATCGGCGACCGGGTGCACGGCGACCGAAGCACTGACGGCGGCCACATCGGCGCCAGCATCCTGATCCGCTGTTCTTCTGATCAAAGGGCGCGCCGTGCGGTGTGCCCTTTTTTTTGAGACTGTCGCCGTGCTGCAATTCTGGTTATCGGGTCTGCGGGCAGGACTGCGCGGCAAGAGCATCCACTCAGTCCTGCTGATGGGGCTGTTTCTCATATTCGTCGCCTATCTGTCCGGCAGTTTCTCGCCCCGGCATCCGCGTACGGTGGCGCTCGATATCGGTCTGTCCGGCGTTCGCATCACCTTGGTGCTCTTGAACCTGTTCTGGATTCAGGAACTGCTGGCAAAGGAAATCGACCGGAAAAGCGTGTTGTTTTCCCTGACCTATCCGGTGTCGCGGCAGTCCTATCTGATAGGTCGCTACCTGTCGGTGCTGACGATGTCGGCGCTTGCGACCGCAGTTTTCGGGTTGGCGCTGGTGATTGCGGTTGCGCTGTCGGGAGGAGCCTACCAGCAGGAATTCCCGGTTGGTTTGGGAGTTCCGTTGGTTGCCACGCTTGCCGGCCAATTTGTGGACGTGTCCGTGGTAGCCGCGTTTGCGCTGCTGGTATCCACGGCATCGTCCATGGCCGTCATGTCGGTCGGCGCCGGACTGGCGTTTGCCGTGGCCGGGAAGGCCTTGGGCGCAACCATCGACTACCTGGCGGCGGGCGCCGACAATGATCAGGAACTCGTCGCCACCTACGCGCCGGTAATCGACGTGATTCGCTGGCTGCTGCCGGACCTTTCGCGGCTCGACTGGCGCACCTGGCCGCTGTACGGAGCACTGCCCGAGGCGGTGACGGCATCGCTGGCCATGGCCGGGGCCTACGCGACGATTATGCTGGCGCTGGCATCCTGGACAATTCGGCGGCGAGAGTTTTCTTGACGTGTTGCCGACGATTCTTCTTCGTGGTACCGCCATGGTTCTTGTCGTCGGCATCTATGGTCTGTCGCTGTCGATCCTCGGCAGGCAGACCCGGGTGGCGGACATCCCCGAACTTCTCGTGACGCCGCCGCAGGTGGTGCAAATCCTGTTCTCGGCCGGCGATCGCTATCTGGCGGCGAACCTGACGGGTTTTCGCGTTCTGGTGGCCGATACCGCGCGCATGAAACCCGCCGATTACGCGGTACAGGCAAGATTGCAGCGGGATATTGCGTGGCTCAACCCGGCGCACGAAGACAATTATTATATTGCGGCGAACATCCTTCCCTGGGGCGGCGAGGTGGACGCGGCCGACGAAGTCCTGCGCCGCGCGGTCGCCGCGAGACCCTGGGACTTTCTTCCGGCATTTCACGTCGGCTTTATCGAGTACCACTTTCGCCGTTCGCCGGCAAAGGGCGCGCGCTGGCTGCTGCTCGCGGCCGAAAGGGCGGCCGAACCGGGAGACCAGTGGGGCCTGCAGTCGGTCGCCGCGAGGTGGATAGAGCGCGGCTATGACACGAACACGGCCGCGGGCCTGGTTGACGCCATGGCAAACTCGGCTCCACCCGGCGGATTTCGCCGTTATCTGCGCATGAGGGCCGAGCGCTTGCATTCCTTGGCGCGATTGCGCGAGGCGGCAAGGGTTTATCGGTCACGGCATGGCGTCCCGCCGGCCAAACTGACCGACCTGGTTGCGGACGGCTTGGTGTCCGAGATTCCGCGCGATCCCTTGGGCGCCGGTTTCTTGCTGGATTCGGCCGGCGAACCGGAACTCAAGCCGAACTGAGCGTTCATGAACCCGGCAATAATGATCCGAAGGCTGTCGAAGACCTACGCTACGGGATGGCACCGCAGCTCCGTCGTGGCCGTCAGCGATATATCGCTCGAAGTAGGCAGGGGCGAGGCGTTTGGTTTCATCGGGCCGAACGGTGCCGGCAAGAGCACCACGATCCGGATTCTCATGGGACTTTCCGTACCCAGCGACGGTGCCGCGGAATTGTTCGGGACCAATGTCAGGGATCCGAAAGCCAGACTGGGCATCGGCTACGTGCCGGAGAGCCCCTATTTGTACGACTATATGACCCCGCGGGAAATCCTCGACATGAGCCTGCGGATGCATCGGCACCGCCCGGATGACCGGGCGCGCCACATCGGAGCCTGGTTGGAGCGTCTTGGGTTGTCGGCGGTCATGAATAGTTCGATCCGATCGTTCTCCAAGGGCATGCTGCAGCGTGTTGCGATTGCTCAAGCGCTGGTCATACAACCGAGGCTGCTGGTGCTCGACGAACCGCTTTCCGGGCTCGATCCGATCGGGCGCATGGACGTTGTCGAACTTCTTGCCGAGTACAAGAGGGATGGCGGCACTTTGTTCTTCACGTCGCATGTGCTGCATGACGTCGAGCGACTCGCCGATCGCTTCGGCCTGATCCATAAGGGCAGCCTGCGTTCGGTGCGCTCGCCGGCCGAGCTTGTCGGTGATGATGATGTCGTACTGATCCGATCTGCCGGGGCGGTGGAAGTCCCAGGCATGGTGGTAGATGGCAGCAATCGATGGATCGGATCCTTTTGTCGTTCCGAGGTCTGGTCCCAACTTGACGCCTTGCGCCTGGCAAATCACAGTGTCATCGAAATCAAGCCATCGTTGTCGCTGGAGGCCGCATTCCTGAAGATCGTTGGAAAGCAGACATGACCACTCATGAATCCGACGCAGCGGAATTGCTGCTTGAAGGAGATCGCCTGCGCGACAGCGGGCAGTTCGACGCCGCGCTTGATGTCTACGGGCGGGTTACGCTCGACATGGGCGCGGCGGCGACGGGCTATTTCAAGCTGGGGACCACGTATTCCCGCATGCTGCGCCCGAATGAAGCGGCGGATGCCTATCAGCAGGCGCTGACCCTGCGTCCCGACTATCCGGAGGCGATCAATAATCTCGGGCTGGTCTACGCGGCGCTCGCTGAATTCGATGACGCGGAATTGCTCTATCGGGGCTTGCTCGCCGATTATCCGGACTATTTCGACGCCCATATCAATTTCGGCAATTTGCTGATGGACACGGGGCGCGCCGGCGAGGCGCAGTATTACTTCCGGCGGACGGTATCGATGCGTCCCGATTCGGCGCTGGCGCACAATCGGCTGGGCGCCGCGCTACGCAACCGAGGGCGGGTCAGAGAAGCGATAGGAGAGATGCAGATCGCGCTCGACCGCGATCCGGATTTCTATCCGGCATGGAACGATCTGGGAACCTGCTATTTCACCTGCGGTGACCACGTCGAGGCCGACCGCGTCTTGGAGAAGTCGATAGAGCTAAATCCGGAGCAGATCAATGCGTGGCACATTTGGGTATTCGTGTCGAACTTCCAGAGTCTCCCGAACGATCAGATTTTCGCGCGGCACAAGAAGTTTGGCGAACGTGCCAGGGCCATTTGCGGTCCGCTGCCGCAATGCTATCCGCGGAACCTCGTCGATCCCCAGCGTCGTCTGAGGGTGGGGTTTGTATCGGGCGATTTCAAAAGGCATTCGGTGGCGTATTTTCTTCAGGCGGCTTTGGCAAACCTGGATCCGGGCGCTTTCGAGTTGATCGCCTACTCGACAACGCAGCTCGAAGATGACATGACTGCCCGACTGCGCCCGTATTTCTGGAAATGGCGCGATCTTTTCAAACTTTCCGATCAGGCCGCTGTCGATCTGGTCAAGAGCGATGAAGTCGATGTCTTGTTTGACCTGTCCGGACACACCAATCACAACAGATTGATGATATTTGGGTACAAGCCGGCGCCGGTGCAGGTTTCCTGGCTGGGGTATCCAAACACTACCGGACTGGATTCCATTGACTATAGGTTGACTGACGATCTGGTTGACCCGCGAAACGAAGGAAATCATTTTTACACTGAACGGCTTTTGCGCCTCCCGGGGCCTTTTCTTTGCTACACGCCGCCCAGGGAATCTCCGCCGGTGGCCGATCCTCCGACCGCAGAGCATGGCCGCGTCACCTTTGGCTCGTTCAACGCACGAGTCAAGCTCGGCGACGAATGCATTGCACTATGGAGTCGTGTTCTCACGGCACTTCCGGAGTCGCGTCTCATCATCAAGTCGGTCAATGGGGTCGACGAAGAAAGCGCGCGTGCCGAGCTGATCACCAAGTTCGCCGGGCATGGCGTAGCCACAGGGCGCGTAGTTGTTGGGGGCGCGAAGGATTCTGTCCTGGAACATTTGGCGGCCTACGGCGAAATCGATATCGCCCTAGATACGGTTCCTTACAACGGCACCACGACGACCTGTGAAGCGCTATGGATGGGCGTTCCCGTGATTACCCTGACCGGCGATCGGCACGCCGGCAGGGTGGGCAGCGCCCTGTTGCAGCACCTCGGACTGGGCCAGTGGGCTGCCAAATCGTCCGATGAATTTGTCGCCAAGGCGATGCAACTTGCGACTGACCGCGCGCTCTTGGCTCAACTGCGTTCGACCATGCGCGAGCGCTTGCGGTCGAGCCTGCTGATGGACGGAAAGGCCATGGGGCGCAATCTCGGAGACGCAATTCGATCGATGTGGACCACCTATTGCGCCAGCGGTCAAGCCGCTGCGAGCAAGGCAGCCGCGACCGTACCCAACGCCGCGCCGTCCGAGCTGATGCGGCTGAATTTTGGTGGGCGGGAGACGCGGGACGGCTGGAAGATTGTTGACGCGCAGGCCGGGCCACACGTCGACTTCGTGGCCGATTTGCGCAACCTCGATCAGTTTCCTTCCGGCTCCTGTCAGGAAATATATGCTTCGCATGTGCTTGAACATCTGAATCAAAGAGAAGTCGTTCCGGCGCTGCGCGGCTTGCACCGGCTATTGGTTGCCGGAGGAAGGCTTTATCTCGCTGTGCCGGATCTGGGAAAGATCGCATGGCTGCTGTGCAAGCCGGAGATCGGGTCCGACGAGAGCTTCGAACTCATGCGCATGCTGTTCGGCGGACAGACCGATTCGTCGGATTTCAATTACATCGGCTTCTGCCGCGACTTCATGGGCGACTATCTTGCCGCGGCCGGCTTTCAGGATATCGAGCCCGTCGAGTCCTTCGGCCTGTTTGCGGACGCGAGCGAAGCGAGTTTCGCCGGTACGCGAATTTCGCTCAATTTGCTGGTCCGGAAATGAGTGGTCGCTAATGGGTAAGACAAGAAAGCGCGGAGCTGCCCTGTCGCATCGACGGCGGCCAATGGCCGACGATCCGGAACTCCTTTCGCTATTGTCCTTGGTGAAGGCTTCTCGCTACCCGGAAATCGAGCACCTCGCGCGCCGAATGCTGGCCAGGGAACAAAATCCATTCGTCCTCAAGGCGTTGTCGTTTGCGCTGATTGGTCAGGAGCGTTTCGAAGAAGCGCTTCCGGTACTGGCCACCTTGCGGCAAGCGACTCCGGCGGACGCGGAAATCCAAACCAATAGCGGAATCGCGATGGCTGCCTTGCTGCGTTGGGACGAGGCGGTCGCGAGTTACCAGCGTGCGCTGAAACTTGATCCAGCCAGTCTGCAGGCATATTCCGGCCTGGGCATCGTCTATTCCAGAATGCACCGGTGGGGCGACGCCGTACCGCCATTGCTGAAGGCCATCGAACTTGCGCCGGACGACAACGTCGGGGCGATCGAGGTGCTGGCGGACTGTCTGCTGAATGCGGGCCGGGTCGACGAGGCCTGGACCTGTTACCAGGAGCTTTTTCGGAACGACAGTTCCAACCTGCACACCTTGTACCAGTTGATCTGGAGCAGCCTGCAACGCTGCGAATGGGATGACCTCGAGCGCAAACTGCGTGACTTGCGTGAACGCACCGACAATTATTCCGTCGATCTGGATACGCCCTTTGAAGCGCTTTCTTACCCGGGCCTCAGCGCCGCAGATCACCTCGGCGTCGCCAGGCCATATGCCCTTCGCTATGTTGGAGTCCAGCGCGAGGCCCATGGCAAAGCCTTGTTCTCGTCTGCCGGCCGTTTGGGAAGACGCCTCAAGGTGGGTTATCTGTCGGCCGACTTCCGATCCCATCCGGTTGGGCTGGTTCTTCCCGAAGTAATCGAACGGCATAATCGATCGCATGTGGAAATCCATGGCTATTCGACAGGTGCCGACGATCGGTCGGTGGCGCGCAGTCGGCTGGTTTCGGCCTTCGAGCATTTCAGCGACATCGCGAACGACTCGCCTCAGCAAATGATCAGCCGCATTCGCGCTGACGAAATCGACATACTTGTCGACCTGAACGGCTGGACCACGGGCAACCGGCCGGAAGTACTGGTGGCGCGGTGTGCGCCAATACAAGTGAATTGGCTGGGATATCCGGGCACCATGGGGCATCCCCGCTATGCTGACTACATTATTGGCGACACGCTTGTCACTCCCGCGGCGCATGCCGCTTATTTCTCGGAGTTGATTGCGCAACTGCCGCATTGTTATTTGCCCGCCGACACGACGCGCAGCATTGCTGCGCCGCCATCGAGAAGCGATGTAGCTTTGCCGGAAGCCACGTTCGTGTTTTGCTCCTTTAACAACCGCTACAAGCTTAACCCCGGACTGTTCGATGCCTGGTGCGACATCCTGCGTCAGGCAAGCGATAGCATCCTCTGGCTAGCCGATCCCGGTGATGGTGCAGCGACCCGGTTGCGCGAGGAAGCCGGAAGGCGCAGGATCGATCCCGGTCGCCTGATCTTTGCAGCAAGAGTGGAGGATCCTTTGGATCATTTGGCCCGCATTCAGTTGGCCGATGTTGCGCTGGATACCTTTCCATATAACTCGCATTCATCGGGAATAGACGCGTTGTGGGCCGGAGTGCCGATGATTACCTGCCTGGGCGAGACATTTGCCAGCCGCGTCGGCGCCAGCTTGGTCACGGCATGCGAACTACCCGATCTGGTGACGAAATCGACCGAGGATTACGTCGCCTTGGCCGTGAGCATGTACCGGGATCGCTGCCTCCTTGCCAGTGTCAGGTCACAGCTGGCGCGCAGGCAATGCCCGTTGTTCGATATGCCAAGCTTCGTCGCCGCGCTGGAAGCGATGTTCGATCGGATGTGGGCGCAGCATCTGGCTGGCGTCAAAGCGCCAATCTACCGCTAGTGCACGAGGCCCGCTGCTGTCAGGAATTCATTGTTGAAGGTCGATATAGTTCATGAAAAAAGTCCTGATCGAAGGCTGGCGGGGTATATGCCATTCGTTTGCGATGGTCAATCAATATCAAATTCTCGAACTGCTGAAGTTGCGGCACGATCTGGCTATCTGCCATGCGGATTTGCCATTCTTTTCAAGCCGGTGGGCCGAGCCTGGAAACGAACCGGGATTTCCGGCAGAAATGGAAAGGGCGATAGCGCAACTTCCGCAGTGCCCGTCGGATACGTTCGATACCGTATATCGGATCGGCTACCCGTTTACACGGTCGAAAGCCCCGGCGCGCCGGGCGGTAACTTTTATCGTCACTGAGCTCGGCTTGTCGGACGTATCGTTTGCGACGGGAGACGGAGCGGTGAGTAGATTCTGCGACGGTGACGACTTGGTGATTACGCCGTCGAACTGGTCCAAGACACAACTGCTCGAATATGGCTTTCCGACCGAAAAAGTCAGGGTCGTCCCCCACGGCGTCAGCAGCGATATTTACTTCCCGCTATCCATGGAGGAAAGGAAGAATATCCGGAAGGAAATGGAAATATCGGATGAAGATTTCGTGTTCCTGAATCTTGGCGCGCTGTCTCTGAACAAGGGTGTCAATATGTTGATAGAGGCGTTCAGGCATGTGCGTCAGCACTACGCCAATGCACGCCTGATGTTGAAGGATTCGAGCGGTCTTTATGGCACCACGGTATCGGAGTTTGTTCAACGGCATATAGGAATATTTGGACCGCTACCGTCCGAAGTTACCGATTCGATCTATCTGGTGCCATCCAATTTGTCCCTGAGTGAGATGCGGTTGCTATATGGCTGCGCCGACGTTTATGTTTCGCCTTACATCGCCGAAGGATTCAATCTTCCGGTACTCGAGGCCATTGCGTGCGGAACGCCTGTGATTGTTACCGCTGGCGGGCCGACGGATGACTTTTGCGATTCGGCAGTCTCGCTCAAAATTAACTCCGATCTTGTTGCAAATCTCGAATGCGGTTTTACCGTGCCCGGCTATCGTCTTGATCCGCATATGGGCAGCTTGCTCGAACAAATGGGCAATGCCATTACCGGCGCCATGACACCAAAGGAAACCTTCGAGCGCGCAAGGCGGCAACTGGTTGAAAGCTTCTCATGGACCTCGGTGGCCAAGCAGCTGACGGCGATATTCTGATCTCGCCAGGGCGTGTGAGCTATCGACTTCTTCGAGACAGAGACGTGTCGCCGTTCGTGACATGGAAATAGAACCGCGAATGGCTTGGTGGGCCGAGGCGCTGGCAGCGTGGGAAAGCGGGCGCTACGACCAGGCCGTCAGCGCGCTGGATAGCTTGCTGTTGGAAGCCACGGGCAACATCCAGGCGCGTCATCTGCTTGGAGTCGTCAAGGTGGAACTTGGTAACTTTGACGAGGCAATCAGGCAACTGAGAATTGTGTGCGCTGCCGAACCCGGCAATGGCGACGCCTGGTCGGCGCTCGGCAATGCGCAGCGTTTGGCGGGAATGTTGGCCGACGCGGAAGCGACGTTTCAGGCCGGCCTGGCGAGGGTTTCAAACAACTCACACTTGCATTTCAATCGGGGCCTCGTACTCGGTCAGCTGAAACGGCCACAGGAGGCCGAGGCGGCCTTTCGGCGCGCCGGCGAGCTCGATCCGGCGGATCAGGAGTGCTGGATTCAGCTCGGTTTGCTGCTGTTTGCCGGCGGGGATTACCCGGGTGCGGCATCAGCGTTTCTGCGTGCGACAGAGCCTCACGGCGAGCGAAGCTCGTACGCCATGCGCATGGCCGGATTTGCCCTGGCCGATGCGGGCCGTCCGGAACAGGCCGCGCAACTGCTGGCCGACCTTTGTCCGCCGCAGTTGGATGATGCGCGCGACTTCCATCTGCTGACGCAGTTGCTGTATTGCCGGCTGGAACTTTGCGACTGGCGGCAATTCGAAGCGCTGGTCCGGCGCTGCCGGCAATTCATCGCTTCCGGGGCCGTGCCGTTGGAGCCATTCAGTTTTCTTCTGCTTCCGGGAATATCGGCTCGCGAGCAGTTGGCCTTGACGGAAAATTTTGCGCGAAGCGTGGTGCCTGACGGGGCCTTGCCGGCAACCCGGCGAGCGGAGCGTGATCCGGTGCGCCGCTTGCGTTTGGGCTACCTGTCGGCGGACTTTCACGACCATGCGGTGATGCGTCTGCTCGCCGGAGTGCTCGAACACCATGACCCTGCGGCATACGAGATCCATGCCTTTTCCTACGGTGGCTCCGATGCCGGAGAGATGCGGCAACGGATCGTTGCCGCTTGCGATTTCTTCCATGACGTATCCGCCTTGGCGCCGGAGGCGATGGCACAGCAGATAGCCTTCCGGGACATCGACATTCTTCTGGATCTGACCGGGTGGACCGGAAACTCGAAGTCGGCGGCACTCGGCTATCGCCCGGCCCCGGTCCAGATCAACTGGCTTGGCTATTCGGGAACCCTCGGCAGCAAGCGTCTCGCCGATTATCTGATCGGCGATCCCATCGTCACTCCGCTGGCGGACCAGGACAAGTTCGCGGAAAGCTTGGCGCTGATGCCGCATTGCTGCCATCCCAACGATGCCAGTCGGCGTATCGGCAAGGCGCGCACCCGCCTGGAAGAGGGCTTGCCGGGAGGCGGCGTGGTCTTTTGCTGCTTCAGTCGTCCCGTGAAAATCGTTCCCGAAGTGTTTTGCTGCTGGTGCGACCTGCTGCGGGAAGTGCCGGGAAGCGTTCTCTGGCTGCTCGCCGCGAATGAAACAGCCACCGCAAACCTGGCGGCGACCGCGCTGATGCAAGGCATCGATCCTGCACGACTGGTGTTCTCGCCGGCCAGAGCGCCGCAAGAGCATCTGGCGCGCTTGGCACTTGCCGATCTGGCGCTCGACACCTTCCCCTTTGGCGCCCATACCACCGCCGGCGATGCCCTATGGGCGGGCCTTCCGGTGTTGACCCTGATGGGCGAGACGTTCCAGAGTCGTGTCACCGCGAGCATGCTCCATGCAATCGGACTCAATGATCTCGTGACACATTCCCTCGACGATTATCGTGCGCGGGCCATCGAATTGGGCAACAACCCCCAACTGCGGAGTTCGGTGCGCGCCAGGCTCGCGGCCAATCGGCTGTCCTCACCCCTGTTCGACACGAAGGCTTTTGCCGGCGATCTCGAAGCGCTGCTGCGAGGCCTTTGGCAGCGCTACTGCTCCGAATCCGACGGTTGCTGATGCCGGCGGGTGCCTAAGGTCTTTTCGCGTCTTCGGCGCTGTGCGTCATCGGTTTTAACCCGCGCGCAATCGGTGACGGGCCCAGCTTTCCGCCATAGTGAGGCGGGATTCCGCCGCCATGGTGACTCGACAGAGTTTGTCGGTAATCTGCCTTCCAGCGCTGGAAGCTCGCTGATCGCCACAACTCGTTGAACGCGGTATGCGCGCCGATGGCCAGAAACAGCCAGACCAGCCACAGGCTCAACGAACGTTCCGTTCGCTCCGGCCGCAGTATGACGTGCAGGCTGAACACTAACAGAACGATCAGCGGTGGCGTGCTGAGACGCAGCAGGGAGTCGTTCGACGGACCGAACCGGAAAAGCGGCAACGCAAGCAGGATAATCAGCGCCAGTGCAAAGAGATGCCGTTCCCGTTGGACGTGGGGGGCCAGCGCCAGCGCCAGCAGGAGGAATTCGCAGCTGACAAAAAGCAGGTAGGAGTGTAACGAAACGGCCTGATTCGCAGAATTGCTTCCTGCGGCCGCCTGCACCTGCGCCGATGAGGACACCATGGTCATGCTATTTGTATCGATCAGCAGAAAAAGGATGATGGGCAGCGAGAATATCGCGGCACCGATGATCGGCTTCCACGGCACGGAATTCCAGCTCGCCCGGCAGAAAAATGGCTTCCAGGCGCATAGCAACACGAAGGGCGCAAGGCCGATCGCGGCGAACGGCGTCCAGATCAAGGTGAGCGGTAGCAGCGCGCATGCCAGGGGTATCAGCTCGTCTTCATTTCTGTGTCTGAGTATCAGCAGCGTGCCTATCCAGATCGGCAGGCAATGGTTTGGAGCCCATAGCAGCTGGCCGGTCAGTGACGGATAGCTGAGCGGGCCCCACCATTCCAGGCGCAGCGGAAAGATCGGCGTGGTCTGTGTGGCGATCACAAGCCCGAGATAATCCATGCCGCTGAAAAATATGGTCACGACGATGCCAAGCAGCAGCGGCCAACCTACACGCCGAGGCAGCGGCAGCAAACCCAGAAAGATCAGGACGCCGCCGACCGTCCACAGATACACCGCGATATCGAGATGCGCCGTGCCGAACAGCTTACCGAAAAGCGCAGGCGGCAGGAAATATCCGATCGCGGAGCGCAGTACCGTGGTGGTCCCGTCGGGCGTCTTGTATGCGACCGGCCAGTCCGAGTAAACCAGATCGCCAAGTACGGCATCGCGGATCACCCAGTCATGATTGGCGTACATGAAGTGGCTGCCGCCGCCGAATGCGGCCCAGCCAAAGCCGGCCACCAGCAGAAGCGCGGCGGCACCCGGGCTGCGGTCCAGGTTCCAGGCAAGCGGTCTCGTTCCAAGAGCACTATGCAGCAGATACGCGAGCACGCCGCAGAGAATCAGGGCCGCGGGGAGCAGGAACCAGCCAATAACGAAAATCAGGTTCGGAACCGCCAGATACACGAGCGCGAGAACCGTGAGTGCGTCAATTCTCTGGCGGCTAACCGTGGTCGATGCCGAGGGCGTCATTCATCGGTCGGCGTAAAGTTGATGCGCTTGCGTTCCATCACCAGCGGCCGCTTCTGCACCTGGGTATGGATATGGAGTATGTATTCGCCCAGCAGCCCGATGAAGAACAACCGCACTGAGGCGAAGAAGAAGCAGATCAGGATCGGCGCCAGGCCTAAGGACATCTGCTCCCATTGCGTCAGCTTGAGCACTAGGTAGCCCAGCGCGATCAGGAGGCTGATCGCCGACAGCGCGAATCCGGCCATGGTCGCCAGGCGCGACGGCACGTTGGAGTGACTGGTGATACCCGGCATTGCCATGTCATAGAGTGCATAGAAATTGCTTTTGGTGATGCCGCGTTTGCGCTGTGGTCGAACATAGGGAGCTTCGACGTGGGCAAATCCCATGTCGACGATCAGGCCGCGGAAGTAGGGGTAGGGATCGTCGATGCGGCGCAGGCCTTCGATGACTGCGCGGTCGTAAAGGCCGAATCCGGTGTAGTGGGGAATCAGCCTGACGTCGGCGATGCGGCCGATGGTGGCGTAGTAGAGGCGGCGCAAGGCAAACATTGGCGCGGTTTCATGGCTTTCCGGCTTGACTCCGACGACGACCTTGAAGTCCTGCTCCCATTTAGAAATGAATTCGCCTATCAGTTCCGGCGGCTCCTGCATGTCCGAGGCCATGTTGATGATGGCATCGCCGCGCGCTTGCAGCAAGCCGTAGTTGGATGAGCGGATGATGCCGAAATTGCGATTGTTCACAATGGCCTTGACGCAGGAGTCGGCGCTGGCGAGACGCCGAATCGCGGCCACGGTGCCGTCGGTCGAGGCGTTGTCGACGTAGATGTGTTCAACACGATCGTCAATGTGGCAGCCAGCATTTGCGTGCCAAAACCGGAATGTACCCAGTAGGCAAGGATAACTCCCGCCGCGATGCCTGATGTCCACGCATCAAGCGAGTATCGCGCCGGAATCAGAAGCGACAACGCTAGCCATGGGACTAGCGCTAAGCCGCGATAACCAACGTGCCCAACTACCAGGTGATGAGACAAGAATCCATTTAGCATCAACAGCCCACCGACAAGTTTGGCCGCCGCAGCGCGGCTGGAAAACGCCATCGTCATAAGAAAATAGCCGTCCCAGAAGAGCATGGCAGAGGCCAGAAAGGTCAAATAGGCTGCTGTCATTGGTCCGGCGAGCGCTGCCAAGACGTGAGGCAATGAATAGTAGCCGGATTGCGGATCAGCAAAGAAGGGTTGCCTTGCACAAAAAGCCGGCGTGAACCAGGGAGTACTCCATCCACTGTTGGAAAACCAAAAATAGCCATCCATCCAGGCCGGCACTGCAAGCATGTAGTCGCGTCCCAGCAGCCAATCGTTGTATGGAAAAAATCGGTCAGAGATCGCAACCAGCGAGCCTAATTCTACTTTGTCAGATTGAATTTCAATCATCTGCCGCTGTCATCTGACATAATGCAACACGTTGATTCTCATGTTATTTACTTTGGAGTTGATG
>MHZX01000127.1 GCA_001828935.1 Rhodocyclales bacterium RIFCSPLOWO2_02_FULL_63_24 | reverse complement strand
CCGTCGGCGTCGATGATCGTGTCGCCTTCGTCGGCGTGGTAGGTGTCGTAGCCGCTGCCGCCAAGGAGGATGTCCGTGCCGGCGCCGCCGGTGAGAGTGTCGGCGCCACCGCCGCCTTCGAGGTAGTCGGCTCCGCCCTGTCCACGCAGGTCGTCGTTGCCGGCCATGCCGTAGAGGCGGTCGCTGTACTCGCCGCCGATGAGGATGCCGTCGCTATCGGAGCCGAAGAGGACGTGATGAACGTCGGGGGAAATGCTGCCGGTGGCGCGGACAAGGACATTCTGCCCGACGTCGAAGGCCTGGAAGTTCCAGGTCTGGCCGGAGAGTTGGTCGGTGTCGACGTAGAGTTGGGTGCTGCTGAAAGCGGTGTCGTCGGTGCGCGCTTTGTTGGTCCAAGTGAGCATGGCGGCTCGGTCGGCGAGCCATTGGTCTGTAAAGCTGCCAGGCGTGGCCGCGCTCTTGTCTGCTAGCCAGGCGGCATAGTCATTGGCGCGGCCTGCTTGCCATATTTCTGCCAGTTGGGCCTGGGCGGCGGCCGTTGTGCCGCTGATGTACACCGCAGAGAGGTCTTGCAACGCGATCAATGCGCCAAAGTCACTGCGCGCCCGTGAAGCCAGGCTTTGACTGGTAGGCTCAATGCGCAGTTTGCCAGTCAGGTCTTTGAAGATTTGGTTGTCTTGCAAGGCAGTCAACGTGGCTTGGAAGGTCATACGCGAAGGGTCACTGTCGGCAGCATCACTGATTGGCAAGGGGTCTATATTGGGACCGGCCAAGGCACGGCGCAGGCTGTCGATTACGCCTTCGAGAGATCCTTTGGGATCAGCGCTACCTACTTTGGATAGTGCATTGAGTTTGTCCACAGTGAAGGTGCTGTCGAGTTTTTCCAGCGCAGCGCCCACTGCCAGCAAGTCGGTGAGCCGGTACATGCTGTGGTTTGGCATGCCCGTGCTTTCTTCCTGATACAAGCCCGTGCGGGCGCCCATTTGGGTGAACCACCAGTCGTTGGTGGTGACGTTGATGCCGTTGGCGGCGAAGAAGTTGGTTTGCTTGGCGCTCACTGGGGCAAAGCTGCTGGTGCCGGTGCCCAGTAATGCTTGTATTTCTTGGAACAGAGGTTCCGACTTGTTACCATTAAAGCCTGCGCTGTTGAAGGTGGCGATGGACTGGATAGTGACACTGCCCGCTACGCCATTACCGGCTCCAAATAGTCGAGCAAATGCGCTGGCCATATGCCCGCCCATGCTGTGGCCATTCACCTGCACATTGGTGATTCCCACCAAGCGGCCTGTACCGGCTACACGGGTACCCTCAACAAAACTCGGAATCACGTCGACAGAATCGGCTTTGACTGGGATATATGTGATTTGCCTGGCCAGTTCAGTGGTGGGCGTTGTCTCGCGCAGCCACCAGTTCACCATATCAACGATTGCCGACGTGGCGGCGCTACCCAAGGCAAGGTCGCCATCGGCCAGCAGGTCGGCACCGGGGAGAGGTTCTGTTCCGCGCATGGAGACAAAGACTTGGTTCGCATAGTCGCCGCCTGCTATGCCGCGCCAGACGGTGGCGTCGAAACCGGAACCGAGCAACGGGATGTCGAAGGTGTTGATGCTGCTGGCGACCTCGAAGTTGGCGGCTATGTGGGCGGCCAGGGTGGGGGTCATGCGCTCCTGGAGAGCCTCCGTAAGCGCATCAGCGTTCATTGAAGGAGTGACATCCACATAGGTTGCGTCGGCCAAAAGTGCATCGATATATGCCTTATTGATATCACTCATTGTGATGTTCCTTGTTTCAGTAGTTGATCAGTATTTAGTTTGTTTGTAATTTGAATCCAGTCCTCTGGCCAGCATGAGGTTGTTTGCCCCAATCCGAGACCAAGGCGACCAAACAGCAACCCACCATTGGTATGAAATGCTTTGAAGGACAAAAATCGTTGCCCACTGCTCAAGTCGACATATTCAACCCGTTGTACTTTGATCGGTATGACATAACCGTCAATTGGAACGATCGGTATGTCCGTATGTTGTGCCCGCTTCACCTTCTCCCAATCCGGACTCAACGTCACCACCGCCTCCCGCTCGCATAGTCGATTGAACTGCCATCGGCCAATCAGTTCATCCGCAACGGGCGCCACCAACACAAAAGGAAACAACAGCACACTGATGACAACTCGGTGTTTGCTTATCCCCAGCCAGCGCGGAATTCGTTTGCAGAGCATGCTGGCCGCAGCGAGCCACACGCCAAATCCAGCCAGAAACATCAAAAATATCATGGTGTTACTCCGGAACTAAAGGAACTGACTTCGCATTCATTTTTCATTTCCTTTCTCATCAAAACCCAAACCCGATTTGCTCGTCTTTCGGCTTCGTCGTTGCCCAAGGCGAGGAAGCCACCCTGGGCGGCGATCCAGCCCCCATCCGCAACCAGGTATTTCGAATCGGTTGCGCAATCCGTCGCGCGATCAAGGCCGCGATAACGCCGAGGATGGCAATTACGGCCAGCAGATAGAGTCCGCTCATGCCGCCATCCTCCACCGGCAATCGTCCGCCGTCCCGCGAGTGCCGACTCTTCGTCTATCGCATCGCTCGCCGTCCCGCCAGTGCCGACTCTTCGTCTATCGCATCGTTCGCCGTCCCGCCAGTGCCGACTATTCAAGACCCATCCCACCTCGACCACGCTCGCGTCATTCCCCCCGTTGCCAAATATCTGATCGTTGCCCGCCCCGCCATCGAGGATGTCGTTGCCCGTGCCGCCGTTGAGCACGTCGTTGCCACCCATGCCCAACGCCACGATGCCGTTCCCCGTGTCGATGACGAAGGCACCCGTGGCGATCTGCCCGTGGATGTTGCCGCTGGCATCGTCGAGCACGGCGCTGAACAGGCTCCGGTAGGTGGTCGTGGTAATGCCCTGCTTCAGGGCTGTCGCATCCAGCGTCACGCCGTCCCGCTTGAGGCTTGAGATCGCCACGACGGCGAAGGCGGCGTCTTCCTTGTCGCTCACCGCATTCAGATGTGCCAGCAGGCTGGCTTGCAGCGCTTGGGCATCGGTGACGATATATCGGTCACGGTTGAGCGAGTAGCTGGCGCCTTTTAGCCAGTCCCTGGTTCCCGCCTGGACGGCGAAGCTCAAGGCTTCCCTCTGGACGAAGCTGTTCCATGCAGTGTCGATATAGGCGGTGTTCCAGACCCGCTCGGCGCCGGGGGTGATGGCGCCGAAGTTCGCCGCTTCGATGGCGCTCTTCTGTACGTCCTGGCCGGTGAGGTTTTCCAATACCCAGGCTTTGTCTTCGGTGGTCAGGTTCGTTCGGGTGACGCCCCTGGCCTGGTGGGCGGCGTCCAGGCCGCTCCAGTGGGTCATGAAGCCGGTGAAGTTCCTCAGGCTGGCGAGCCAGCCTGCGTCGGCGAGCTCGCTTGCGGCCTGACGCAGGGCCGGGTTTTCCTGGTAGGCGACGGGCAGGCTCTTGACGTTGCCGTAGCCTCTGAGCCAGGGCAGGTCGAACACGGCCGGGTCGAGTTGCGGCGGCAGGCCGAGCGGCCGGTTGGGGTTGGAGTCGGTGAGGGCGAAGTTGACGGCGAGTTCGATGTCGGCGGCGAGACGTTGTTCGCCGTTCATGGTGAAGCTGCCGGTGGCGGCGAGGCGGTTGTCGCCGATCGGGGTATCGGCCGCCGTTGTGGCCAGCTCGATTTGGGTGATACCGATGTCGGCCAGCTTCTTGAGCTCTCTGCTCTGGACGATGGCATCCTGGTTGGCGTCTTGCCAGACGCGCAGCAGGGTGTAGTCGGCATCCTGATCGTCGATCCGGCCGTCGGCGTTGCTGTCGTGCTGGGCGAGTTCGGCAAAGCCGTCTTGCGTGGCGCTGCCGAAGAGCTCACTCAGGCCGTCGATGGCGCCGTTGCTGTTGGCGTCCAGCGCCAGAAATCCGTCTTGCGCGGCGATCCAGCCGCTGCGCTCGGCGATGCCGTCGCCGTTGAAGTCGAAGTAGACGCTGGAGGCGCTGCTGGCAACGGCGTCGATCTGCCCGTTGCCGTCGAGGTCGAGCACCAGCGGGTCGCGGCGCGGGATCAGGCTGGCGTTGCCGGGGTTGTAGCCGGGGGGACGCGGACTGCCGTTGGGATCAGTGGAGTCTTCTTCGTCGTCGAGGTAGATGCCGAGTTCGCCGTTGTCGAAGTTTTCGATGGTGAGGGGGTCGTTGATTTCGAGTTTGCCGTTGGTCAGGGCGTAGGTGTTGCCGGCGGCGTCTTTCCAGGTGGTTTCGCCGTTCTTGCGGGTGGCGAAGGTGAGTTGCTTGTTGTTGAGGTAGACGACGCCTTTGCCGTCGCTGTCATTGATGGTGTCGCCTTCGTCGGCGTAGTAGATGTCGTAGCCGAGGCCACCGATCAGGGTATCGATGCCGGCGCCGGCGGTTAGGGTGTCGTCGCCGGAGCCGCCCACCAGCAGGTCGTTCGCGGTGCCGCCGGTAAGGATATCGCCACCGTTGTTGCCCAGCATGAAGGCGCCACGGTTGAAACTGTCGATCGCGGTCATCGCGGACGACCCTACCGCGACGCTCCAGTCGGTGAGGTCGGCGATGTTCTGCTTGATGAGGGTGCGTTCGGCGAAAGTGAACAGCGGGTCGGTTTCGAGAAACTTGACGAAGTATTGCTGGTAGCCTTTGGTACTGGTGATGTCGGCCTGAGTTTCCGTGAGACCAGGGGTATGGATAATGGCCCGGGTGTCGAACTGCAATCCGCCCGTGACCGCGACGAAGAGTTCCGTCTGGTACTTCAGGGGATCGGTGGTTTCCTCGTAGTACTTTTCCATGGCGAAGGCGATGAGGGCCTTGACCAGGTCGCGGTAGCCGCCCGTACCGCCTTGCGCAACCACGAGTTTGTCGAGATCGGCGGTGAAGCGGGTGAGCATGGCGTCGGGAGCGAATTCGCCTTGCACACCGACTTGATGGCGGACGAGATGTTCGAGAAAGTTCTTCTTGCTGGTGTCTGCTGAGTTTGCAAACAAGTTCGTATCAAAAATCATCCCCAGTAATTGGGGCAGGCGACTCGTCATCTCGCGGAAGGCATCACTTTGCACGAAGGTGGTGAGCAGGGTTATAGAGTGCAGGTC
Organism: Rhodocyclales bacterium RIFCSPLOWO2_02_FULL_63_24; assembly: GCA_001828935.1. Lineage (GTDB taxonomy): Bacteria > Pseudomonadota > Gammaproteobacteria > Burkholderiales > Rhodocyclaceae > Sulfuritalea. The sequence continues at coordinate 2,169 of MHZX01000127.1, read as the reverse complement.
GAGGGGGCCGAAGTAGTCGCCGTGGGTGAGCGGCGGTACCGCAAGTGAGCCAATTCTCTGGTAGGGCGCCGCTCCCAGAAATTCGCCATCGACACGAATCGTGCTGACCAGATTCGAGTTGAGTATGCCGCCGTTGGCATCGCGTAGCGCGAGGAAGCTGCCCAGATTCGCCACGATTTCATCGCGGACCGCTACTTGGTCCGGATCCGACAGCGCCTTGTCCAACAAATGTTGCCGGAGGTTCGCCGCGACGTTCGGACGGTGCAACTGCCACACCGGCGGCGCCTCGGCCGACGCCGCGAACGGCGCTTGGTCGAAGGTTACTGCCTGCCGGCCGAAGAACACACCCATCAAGGCGGCCAGTCCGCCGCCCAAGGAATGACCGGTGAAAGTGATTTCGGCGTTACGGTTCGCTGCTTTAACGGCAAGGTAGTAGTCGGCCGCTTGCGTGAGTTGTGCTGATCCGAGACCTTCGGCAAGGCCGATATCGGCAGCCACATCGCCGAGCACGTCTGTCGGGTCGGTGCCCGTGAAGGCAATGACGATTTCAGTGGGGTTATCGCCGCGCTTGAATGAGACGGCCTCGAAGCCATCGGTAACCGGAAATGAAGGATTATCCGTGTCGGGAACATGAAAAATCTCCGACCACCCTTGTGGAATCGGAAATTGGTTTATGGCACTGCGGGTCGTCAGGTAGGCACGGCCGGCCATTAATGCATATTCAATCTCGGTCACCATGATCGTTTCCTTTGGCTGTATGCGATATCAATTGAACTACTTGTTTCCGTGGTATGACTTATTGAGCCAGTCTTGAGCCAAGGGCCACCAGTTGTAATAGAGCAGCTTTCCGTCGATTTCCGGGGCAATGGGCTTTCCTGCCGCCGTCGTCGCAATCGGGCAGTTGATGCTTGATCCCGGCGCGGGTGGCTTGATTGCTTCCCGCAAAATGCTGCGGTATTCGGGTTGATCGAGACTGCTATTGAGCTTCTTGACGAGATTTGCCGAAACGAGCGACTGGGCAGCAATCGCCTTTTCTTCTGCTTTGGGATCAACAACCAGATTGACGTCTTTGAACTCAACCGGCAGATCTTGCAGAGAGATGCGCCTCCATTCTTTCCCTTCGTATCTGAAAATCACGTATGGGGGATTGGGCCGTCCCCACTTGTTGTACGACTGGCACAAATTTGGCGTAGCGACGATGTAGGGTGTGTCGCGAAGGATGTGTAATGCGACCAGAAGGAAATTGGATCGTCCAATGTCTTCACCGTACTCGCTTTTCCATGTGATGCTCTGGCTGTAGCCTTGCACGGTAAAGATGATGTCCTGCTCCTTGATGGGCGGCGTCTGCCCGATTTCGCGTTTCCCACCATAGCTCTGCGACCGCTTAATCACGATCTTGCTGCCGTCATGCAGCAACACTTCTTCCTTCCAACTTGTGCCGCCGAACCCAAACAACCCCGCGCTCGCATTCATGCTTACCCCCATCGTCAACAAAAATCCAAGTTTCGCGATTTGCTTCAACCACGGCTGGTTTGCTTTCATGCCGATCTCCTCCATGCCGAATCGTTAGTTGCCCGCACGCTCCGCTCGCCGTCCCGCCAGCGCCGACTTTCTCGTGTGTCAAATAGCTGCGCTGAATCATCCATGCTGTCGTTGCCCAATCCGCCGTCCAGCGTGTTGTCGGCGGCACCGCCGAAGAGAGTGTCCGCAGCGGACGTGCCCGGCAATGGCTTGATGCGTTGCTCCAGTTCGCTCGCATTCCAAACGGTGCCGTCCGCAAAGCGCACCGCTTCGATCCGGTAGCCCGCATAGAACCAGTTCGACAAGGCCAGCCGGTCCGCCCCGCCGTTCAGGCTCAGGTACAGGTGGTTCTGGTCCCGCGTCACCGTCACGTCGGCCGGCGTCACATCGGCGCCGATCCTCACCGTGTCGCCCGCGCCGACTGTCGAGCCGTAGTCGTAGACCGTGTCCTGCCCGTAGCCGCTGCCAAAAGCGTAGGTGTCGTCGCCGGTGTTGCCGGACAGCGTGTCGTTGCCGGCTCCGCCATCGAGGATGCCGTCGCCGTTGAAGTCGAAGTAGACGCTCGATGCCGTGCTGGCAACGGCATCGATCTGCCCGTTGCCGTCGAGGTCGAGCACCAGCGGGTCGCGGCGCGGGATCAGGCTGGCG
>MHZX01000126.1 GCA_001828935.1 Rhodocyclales bacterium RIFCSPLOWO2_02_FULL_63_24 | reverse complement strand
CGCTTGTTTCGGCAGGAAACGCCGAACGATTGGGCCGATACCGTGGCGAAGGTGTCGGCAGCATTGGAGAAAGGGATAGGTGGCAGAACTGTCCTTTCATCCGCGCTCAGCAGGGCAGTGTCATGAAGAGGAAAACTAGACACCCGACGCAAAGTGTCGCCGACGAGGCGCGGCACGCCAATGCTTCGGCGTTATGGACGTCCTTGCGCGACGAGCCGACGAAGGCCGCGATCTGGCATGCACTGGCGCGCCACTACGCGGAATTCGATTTGCCGTGGCAAGAGGAATATGCCTCGAGTTGGGCGCTGAGCTGCGATCGGAGACCGAACGCGCAATTCGGGGACATGGTGTCTGGCGCAGGCTGGCGCGAACCCGACGGCCTGCGTCTATTGGGGCAGCCAAGGTTGTCCAACACGGATGTATTGGCCGACAGGTTTGCTGCGGCGCTGGAGACTTGCCCCGAAGACTGGCTAACTTGTCTCTTCCTGACGCGCCTGCGGGAAACGCTCGGCGAGCCAGAGACGGCAAGGCAACTGATGGAGCGCGCTAGAGGTCTTGAGGTGATCGAAGGGGAAACTCTGCACTGGATCGGAGTGTGGCGATTGCGCTCGGGCGATGCGCGCGGCGCGGTTGTCGCGCTCTCCCCGTTGATCGACATCCGCCCGCAACGTCACGGCTCGATGATGTTTCTCGGCGAGGCCTTGTCGCGCGCCGGAATGGCAAAGGCGGCCGAAGAGGCCTTCAGCCGTGCTTCGCGATCGTCGAATCCAGAGTTTCTCAAGACCTTGTCGGCGAGGGTGTACGCGCAGAACTACTGGCGAGAAGCAATGGCAATGCTGTACAAGGTGCTGGCACTCAACGCAAGGGATGAGGGTGCGTGGCTGGCGCTGGCGCAAATACAGTTGGATACATACCGGCTTGCCGAGTGCTGCGAGAGTCTGCGCTGTGCCGTAGCGCTGGCGTCCGGCAACCGGCAGGCGACGCTGCTGGAGGCGGACTTGCATGGACGCTTGGGCGACGCGAGAAAGCATCTGGAAATGCTTCTAGACCAATACTGGAAGGGCGAAGGCACGCCTTCGGGGTTGGCCTCGTCCATCGCCATGGCCGCGTTGTATCAAGACGATATGTCGGCGGAGGTAAAGGCGGATTTGCACCGCCGCATGTGCGCGCCGATGGCCGAGGCGGTTTCCACCCGATATGATTTTTCGGCCGCAGGGAGATCGGCATCAAGCCGGCTGCGCATCGGCTACGTCAGTGGCAACCTGCATCGCCAGCACCCGGCCAGCCTCCTGCTCCTGCCACTGCTGGCTCGGCACGATCGGGATCGCTTCGAAATCCATATCTACTACTCGGGGGCGATGTACGATGAATATACGCAGCGGGCAAGAGAATGCGCGGACCGCTGGGTGGAGGCGGCGACCCTGACGGATCCAGAATTGCATCGGACGATCGTTGAGGGCGACGTGGATGTACTGATCGATCTGGCGGGGCACACCAATAATCATCGCCTGGGCGTTTTTGCCATGCGTGCGGCGCCGGTGCAAGCGAGTTTTATTGGGTATCCACATTCGACTGGTCTGCCGGGAATGGATTGGATCATCGCCGACGACGTGGCGGTTCCGGAAGCGCATGCGCATTTGTGCAGCGAGCGCGTCGCGCGCTTGCCCGACAGCGTCTTCTGCTGGGCGCCGATGGACGATTATCCGCTACCGGCGCCGAGGCCGGCCGCAGCGCCGGTGGTTTTCGGTTCGTTCAACAAGGCCATGAAGATTTCGCCGAGGACGGTGGCGCTGTGGGCCGAGGTGCTACAGGCAGTGCCGGATTCGCTCCTCCTGCTCAAGGCGCCGTCACTGGATGACAGAACGGTGCGGGATCGTTTCGCCAATTTCTTCTCCCGGCGTGGCGTTGCCCACGAACGTATTCTATTCCGCGGTCCATCCGGGCTGCGGGAGATGATGGCGGAGTATGGTGATATTGACATCGCGCTCGATCCGACGCCTTATAACGGCGGCATGACGACCTTGCAGGCACTGTGGATGGGCGTGCCGGTGGTCAGCTTGGCAGGGGACAGCTTCGCTGGGCGTATGGGGGCGAGTTTTCTGACCGCCTTGGGCAGGCAAGACTGGCTCGCACTGGACGAGGACGGCTACGTGGACGTGGCGATTCGGCTGACGCGGGATTGCGCTGGCTGGCGGCAAAAGAGGGAAGCCCTGCGGGCACGCATGGCTGCGTCGCCGCTTGCTGATATCGAATGCTACACACGAAATTTCGAAAACCTGCTCGCTGGGTTGGCATGTGCAAGGCCAGTCAGCGCGAGTGCTTGCTGCCGGCACCGGCGGTGGTGAACTGTTGATGGCCCCCCCGCCCCGGCTTTCCGCAAAACATATCTTTTCCCGCCATGGCAGGCCAAAGATTTTCGGTGTCAATACCGCTAATGTTGTCGGTAGCGCGTGCAGTGAAGTAACTCCTGAATCTGATCGCCCAGGATCTAACTTCTTCGGTCAGAAAGTTCTCGCTCTCGCAAGACTTTTCAAAATCCTTCCACCGGTCAAACTCACGACCTCCATGATCTCGCCGATAGCGATAGGCTTGAATCCGCCCCATTTACTTCCTCCCCTGGTTCTTCTATTTGAATTTGGCGCACTAACTACTCAGGTAGCCAGCGGCGGCTGATTCATTTACTCTTTCAGTTCAACCTTGACCAGTCCTCTGACGCAGTTGCCGACGAATATGCCATTCGCCTTACGAAGGTCATCCAAGTCCAAAGGTTGCTCCAATATTCGCCTCGTCGGGTCCGCGAGTAATTGCGCGCGCAATATCCCTGGCAATGCACCTTCGCACACCGGAGGCGTGATAAGAGTATCGCCGCAGTGAATGAATAGATTGTGGCGCGTCGCCTCGGCGACGCGGCCATGCTCATTCAGTAGAATAATTTCGTAAGCCCCAAGCTTGCATGCACGCATATATTCTGAATCGTAGACTTGTCTCGCTGTCGTTTTGTGACGGCGAAATATGGACGTACTATCAATGCGATATGGGCTGACCAAAATGTGCAAAAGAGTTGTTCTGGCGCGTTCGATTGGAAGATCGGTAAGCGACAGACTGCCGTCATGCGCGAGCTGGAGACGAATTCGACGCGGCTCGATGAAACGAGCACAGAAAGAACTTATGGTTGTTTTAAGTTGGGCGAGATCGAGCCGAAAATCGAAGCAACGCGCTGCTTGAGCGAGTCTCGCCAAATGAAGCTCTAAAGCCTCAACGCCAGATGTCGGTGCATACAGCATCGACTCCAGCAACCGAAAATCACGATTCACTACACGAAGAAACCGAGTCTTGAGTTGGACTTCTGCATATTCTGCTTCAGCGGAAGAGTCGTGCACGATGCCGCTTCCAACACCCATTGCAGCTTTACCTGACTGTGTAGTGACGATGGTGCGAATAGCCACACTGAAGCGAAAGTCGCAGTGAGGTTCTATATATCCGATTAGTCCGCAGTATATTCCGCGTGCAGCTGGCTCAAGGCTGCTGATGATTTCCATGCTGTGACGCTTGGGTGCACCCGTGATTGATCCACATGGAAATAGGCTCTGAAGGATTCTCGAAAGTCCGGTGTCGCGTGATACCTGTCCGATAACGGTTGAAGTCATCTGATATAGCGTTTCATAAGTCTCGATCTCAAACAGCGAGGCAACGTTGACAGTGCCAATTTCCGCTACACGTCCAATATCATTACGCAAAAGATCCACAATCATTAGATTTTCGGCTTGGGACTTTGTGTCTCTTTGCAACTGCTCCGCCAACTGTTTATCGCTAATAGCGTCGTTACCTCTTGGAGCTGTACCCTTCATGGGTCTGCTAGTGAGCGTTGTGCCACAACGGTCCAGGAACAACTCCGGCGACAGCGAGAGTACCCTGCATTCGGGGAAGTTTAGGAATGTGGCATAGGCTACGCATTGCTCGGAACGTAGCTTGCGATAGAGTGCAGCCGGCGGACCTGCAAAGCAAAAAGAGTACGGTGTCGTATAGTTAATTTGATAGGTTTCACCTGCCCTTATAAGCGCCTGGATGTAAGTGAACTTTTCCAGGTAACTGGCCTCTGCTTCATTAAACCGAGCGGCGTAAATCGCACTTTCGTCGTTTCCACCCAAATGTGCGAGCAACTGGTCTACATCACTGCGCGTTAGCTGCTGATATCCGTCAAACGCATAGAAATGCAGCAGAGGAGCATCGTCACTGTATTTGCTTGAATGGTCCGGCATTGGTAGGTTGTGCAGAGGATAGCCGCATTCATATCGCATATACCCGCACAAATGTCTACCGGCACGTTGCTGCGCCTCGAGTGCGTCAAGTGCCGGCGCCACCTCATCGGCCACGTTTGCAGTAATGCAACCTATGGGATTTTTATAGAAACGAGCCGAGTAGGTCGGAGATCGAGTGTCTTCAGTGAGCGCGAAAATATCTTCACGTTCGAGATGCGTCATTGAGGGTAGCATTGATTAATGACGTCGGCAATTCGGCTTGGGTTCGAGGGCAGTGCTGCTTCGGCACAGGCATGTGCCTCGGCGCGTTGGCCCCAATGATGGGGTGCAAGCCGCTTCATCGAGACTTGCTGGAACTGAGTTAGCCATGGCGGATGCGTGTGGAATATGGAAGGTGCCATCTCGCATGGTGCTGCTTGAGGCCGTTAGCGATCAGGAAAGACGCAATAGCCACGGAGAGACATCATGGATATTGGGTATCACGAGATGATGCCGCGTCTCTCTTCTGACCACATCCACCATACGGCGCATGTCTAACGGCCCCCTTCACAACGTCTTTTCTTCTCAGATCGCTCTCAGGCGGGCAATTTCTTGTTCGATTGCGATCTGATATCCATGTCGGCGTGCCCACGTGAGAGCCCATCTATATTTACGGCACGCGGCAGTATGCCGTCCGGCATGCGAATCGAGTCGACCGCTTAACGCCAAATAATAGGGAGCAAGCAGAAACACTCCCCAATGTGCAATGGATTGACGCAAATACGGCAATAACGCATTAGCCCCGGTAAAATCGCGCCGCTCGGCGAGGCGTCGGGCAGCTCCTATAACGAAGTAGGGCGCACCGCGCGGGTAGTCTGGAAAAATCGATACATTGCTGCTACGTTGGATATGGGCACTGAACTCGTCAATTTTGCCTTCGGCAACGGCGAGAAAGAATCGGGCAACGCGACTCCACAGATTGAGGTCGTGTCGAGCGGCTGTTTTGGCGAGATCATCAGCATGAGATTTGAGGCTGGCGTAGTCACTCGATAATAAGGCGAGGAGTCCAGCGCAGTGGAACATCAATCCTTCGTTTTCAGGGCGTTCGGTATCGCGAGCGAGGCTCAATCCGGCCGAAAAATATTCGGCACTACGTTCCGAATGGCCCAAGAGGGCGGCGGCAAACGATAACCTGGATAGCGCAAGACAACCCAGATTTTCTGTCAGATGAGGAATTCCGTCGTGTTTCCTGCAGATCGTGTCGACGCCTTCTGTCAAGCAACTGTCGTAAGCAGCTTGCAGGTGCCGACAAGCACTGTCAAGCTTGCCAAAGTTTACTAATACCTCGGCCACCGCACAATGAGCAATGGGGAGCATTCGGGGTCGGCGATACTTTAGAGCTAGGGAGAGTAATTCGCGCCGTGCGTGAAGGCTAATGGTGTAGCTTTCGTTCGGCGAGCAGACAGACATACCTCGAAGAGCGTGGAAGTACCCAACCTCGTCACCAATTTGCTCGGCGAGTACTAGTGCGCGCTGATAGACGCACTTCGATTCAGGCGCGCCATAACCGAGCGACTCCTGAGCCGCGATCCCCAGTTCAAGCTGGATACCGAGCTCTGTACGCAAGTCATCATCGCCGCTCACCTTGAGCATGCGCAAAGCTTCTCGGTATTGATTGCACGCTTCGTGGAGAGCGCCGAACCACATCGCCTGCCGTGCCGCACGTATCCACCAGTCAGTCGCACCGCGAGCCAAACCTGCCTCACCAAGGTGATAGGCAACGACTTCGGGTCGCTTCTCAGAGAACTGTGGGTAACGTTCGATCATCATGACTGCTATGCGAGCGTGAAGTTCTCGACGCTCAGCGACATCCTGGCGTGAAAGTACTGCTTGGCGCAGCAAGGCATGGCGAAAACCATAGACTGAATGAGCGCTCTGGGCACTCTGCGGACATAAAACACCTTGCGCAACAGCTTCGGCTAGCTGCGCCTCGACGTTTTCATTCCCACCGTCTACCAGTTCGAGCAACCAGTCATGTCGCGCATTGTCGCCCAGCACAGCAGCAATCTCTGCGATCGTACGAAACGAAAACATACGCGACAGAACTGCGTCGACCTGGCTGCCCTGCACGGGCATGTCGCCGCCGGAGACTTGTGCGCTTCGATAGAAAAGTGCCAGTTCTTCCAGATAAAGAGGATTGCCGTTTCCGGTCGCCGCAAGATCGAGCAGCATTTCCTCAGTAATGTCCGGACAATGATGACGTAACAGATCGCACGACTCGCCCAGCGTAAGTACTGGTAAGGTTATTCTTGCGCAGCCCGCGAAGCATCGTCCAGCGACAAATTCGGTTGTCGTAGCGATGACGAACAGTCCGCCTTCTGCTCGACGCATGATCTGTTCGAGTACGTCGAGCGAGGAGGCGTCAGCCCAGTGGATGTCTTTCCATATCCAAACAGTATTTTCGTGCAAGCATTGACTGACCAGGCGGGCGAATATATCCACAAGCGACTTTCGCAGGAATATCGGGAGGGTAGTCAAGGTAGCACCAGCGACTTCGTCGGGCGTTAGCAAGTAGGATATCAGCGAGACGATGGCATCCGGTGTATCGTCGAGACTGGCACGCCGAATTGCGTCGGGAAGTTCCTCCGACTGTTCGCGACCGAGGAATTGTCGCAACACGTTGATGATTGTATGAAATGGGCGCTGAGCACATTCTTGTTGTGACGATGAGTTAAGTACGATGGCGGCTTCATTGGTAACTTCATGCGCTCGCAGGGCTTCTCTAATAAGCCGCGATTTACCACTTCCCTTGTCGCCCGAAAGAAGCAGCATTGACGAATTTTCAGCTCCTTGCCGCAGGCCGACGACGTGCTGCACGAGTTCGCTCCCGCCTACCCAAGGCGATATTTCGTCGCTAAGAGGACACACCGAATAGTTCTCTATCATGCCGTAGCAGGAGCCAATACCGGGCAGCCCGCTAAGTTCGACGAAGCAGAAGTTAGCTTTAGCGGCGGCCCAGAACTCTGCGCTAACTGCTATCCGGTGCGGCTGTGCCCGCTCTAGAAGCCGCCACGCGACGTACGCAAGATCGCCCCCCATATTAGGTCGTCCACGATCGTCTAATACGGTCTCCCCAGTATGTAATGAGACGCGCAGACCCCCTTCGGCAATTTGCTTGGCAAGGCCAGGGATCGATCCGCACGAAGCCTCGCGGACCGAACTGCAGGAAAAAAAAGCAACCAGCGGGTGCCCCGACATGTAGCTGGCGACAATCCCGGCGTTGCCTCGAATTAGCCGCAACACTCGATCTCGCAGAAAAGCCGATGCCGGCTGAACATCGCAACTCATTACGATTACCGGCCGTCGGCGGCGACGATTTCGTAACGTTTCGCATCGATCCAGCGGATTGTTGTCGTCGTCTTCGCCTTCAGCCGCCTCCGGCGTCTGTATATATTTGCGCATTGACCATTCGATGACCTTCTGCACGTAGACTCGCTGACACAATACATCGCCGCATTTTTCGACACATTGGTGCAGATCTTCAATGAATTTACCGTGCACCTCTCGGTAATAGCGACGCTGGAATTCGATCCATGCGCTGACTTCTGGCGTATCAGTAATGTCGACCCCATCCAGATAATCGCCACGATAGAGTTGGGCAACATTGTTTATTAGGAAAGAGCATTGCTTGGCACGGCGAAGCTCAGGTGTCCATTGAACAACGCCGTCTTTGAATTCACGTGAGTCTAGGGAAAAACCTTCGCTCGGCCTCAGATGGACTGTGAAGCGGTCGGCGACAACAATATTAGGGAACCCTACGGCGTCCAACGTCTGGCGGATGGCGGAAACACTTTGGCGCAGACTACTCTGCGCGCCCTCGCGCGACGAATCAGGCCAGAAAAGTTGGCACAAGCGGTCTCTAGGAACCGGCGAAGACTGTTCAGAAAGATAGGCCAGTAAGGCAAAGCGTTTTCCGGTACCGAGACCAGTCGCCAAATTCCCGCCAACTTCGAACCGCGGGGTTCCCAGCAGCAACAATCGGCAAGTTTCCATGATTGAAGACCCTCAAAATACTTATAGGACCGGTGCGCGCACGTTGCACCTATCCAGCCGCCTGAGGACGATTCATCACAAACAGGATAGCAGAGCGCATCGACCGGGAAAAGAAAGAAAAACGCTTCTTGCGCTACAATTTTTGTGGCACATGCGTGGCTTGGAATAGAAACCCTTAGGGGATCGCTGGACAAGTCACCGCAAATCGCGGCGGCATGAGTAAATCGAGACAGAATAGTGCAACGAACCAAATTCTGGTCGAATAGCCTTATAAAAACCCGAAGATAATTGAAAGTGAGGAGTGGAACTCGACTTCCATTTCCAGCCTTCGAATAATGCGGTTCGATCAAGGCACGGAACATCCAATGCGCATTCAATGTTTCCCCTACAAACTTCTCATCGCAGACGCGAACGCAGGACTTCCGCCTCTCCTTTCATGCATCTCACGCAAGGGGCCGTCGTAGCGTCGCGAAACACTGACTGCCTGAGTTCGATTCTTGACCTCAAGTTGCCGCAGAATGGTGGCAACGTGGTTCTTGACTGTCCCGACTGAAAGGCCAAGATCGCGGCAAATTTCCTTGTTGCTATATCCTTTGGAAACAAGCGTCAGTACTTCCTGTTGCCGTGGCGTCAAGCTACCTAGATATTCTTGTTCGCGCGCCAATTCAACGCTGCCGCCAACGACCCTTCCGGGCTGCCTACGGCTGCGCAGGATATGGTCGAGCATCTCTTCAGGTAGATAAATCCCGCCAGCAAGCACCAAGTCAATGGCACCGAGGAGCACATCGCTGCCAGCGGAAAGTGGGACGAACCCACGTATTCCCATGTCGCGACCACAAGCAATGGCCTCCGGATCGAAGTTCTGCGCGATTGCAAGTACAGGCAAGCCGGGAAAATTTAACGACCATGATCTTGCGAAGTCTGTAGAAACTTGATTCGAGGATTTCGCATCGAAAATGACTAGATCTATCGCCATCTGATTGCGAACCTGCGTAACAGCATCGGCTATATTCTTTGATTCGAGGAGCCTTCCCACTCCTGCTTTAATAAGCACGGCCTTTATCCCAGCGCAAATTAACTCGCTCTCGCTGACAATGAGATAGCACGAACTGGTTTTCCCAAACATCATCGTTCCTTTCAAACTATACTCAAGAAGCCCCCGCATTCCGATACACATAATCTGCGATTTGGCTCATGGCTGTGCCAGGTTGGTGCACCAGCAATGTCATCAACCATAATGCACATGCGTCAGTGCCGCGTTATTGCGCATGCAATCATGCACTTATTTAACATCGGGATGCTATTTCAAGCCATTGTTCACCTACATGGTATTCAACAATTTCCGTGGCCCTGTGTCGCTACAGCGCCGCAATCTCTGATACCTATCGCGCTCAATTGCTCGGCCTCGACTGACGTTCATGCGATTGCCCTGGCACATGCCCTACGTCACCTGCCGAGCGACCTATATGTTCAACATCTGCAGAGCGCTACCATTTCTATCTTTTATCTATATCGCGTTTCCGTATCGCCCACATCCATCAACCGGGTCAGTTTCGGCGGGCACGGTACAGCATGGTGCAATTAGCCCGGCAAAGGAAGGAAGCCCCCCGGCTCTGCCGGGGTGACAGTATCAGTTTGACATTTTCTGGAGTGTGGAAATTGACGGCTTACAGCAGTCCATGTACTGAGGCGGTTGTATGTTGGGGATTTGACGTTGGATTGCGAAAAGCCCCCGGCTTTGCCGGAGGATGGTTACTCCAGACAGCAACACGACCAAGAATTATTCGACAACGACTCCCCGCCAACATTCCGCAACTATGCTCCCGAAACATATTCGCTTACTCTTCGTAGGCAATCACCCACTTTCCCGTGAAGGACCCAGGGTTTTGCTGGCAAAACTGGAGGAAGAGGGCGATGTCTGCGTGTCGCTCATAGAAGCGGTGTGTTGCGAGTCGGCAATACATGAAATGAGCAGCATGACAAGTACTTTGGATCTGGTGCTACTCTCATGTTCATCGTTGGTCACTACCAAGCAAACCATTAAAGCGATTCGACGGAACTATGTTGATTTGCCAATTATTGCATTGAGCAACGACGACGATCCCGAATCGCTTATAACTCTTTTCGAAAGCGGAGCGCGGGCGGTCATCCAGAAAGGCTCGTCTCTGGCAACAATTCTCTCGGCAATCCGACTAACCTTGGCTGGCAGCGCCTATCTGCCAGAAAGTCTGTTGGAGCTGCTGTGCCGCCCCTGCGAAAAATCTGCCCCGGCAGGCATCCCTGCCAATCAGCATCCACCAAAACGTCAACCATGCCTAACTCCAAGGCAGCAAAGAGTTCTTGATCTTCTGCTGCAAGGCAATTCGAACAAAGAAATTAGCAAGGAACTGAACCTTTGCCAGGGAACAGTCAAGAATCATGTAAGCGTTCTCCTGCGGCGCTTAGGAGTTAAAACCCGGAAAGGCGCTATTTTGCAGGCGGGGAAAAGGGATTTCGCGTAAGCATCCCCCGTGTTCCGTGTTAACGGTGTCGGATTTCCGTAGAAATCTGGCGTCGGTGAGCTGGGAGCGCAACGAAGCGAGCCGGGTGTGATTCTGATTTTTGAATGTCAGGCATGGATATGCCGGTTTTACGATTTGCTGCCCGCAGGGCTTCCGGCGGATGGATTGCGCAGCAATCGTCGTCTGGCAGCTGCGCGCGGCAGATTCGGTGCGGATGGGGTAGAAAGCTGTCCAGCCGGTGGAAACGCAGGCGCGACACCGGCACCAACCTCCAAGCCAGTTCCGATGCCGCGCCCCGAAGCCCCCTTCTGCCGGGGACGACGTTGCGTGCGAAGTATGTCATGACGCAAGCGTTCCCGGCACTCACCCCATTGGCGCTGACTGCCAATGGACCTTCCCGGAAGACGCTACCTGTGCGCCGGTTGCCGCACGGCTGTGCTGATCTGCAGCCACTGCGATCGCGGCCACCGCTACTGCACCACGACCTGCGCCGAAGAAGCCCGCCGTCACGCCCGGCGTGCGGCCGGCTTGCCGCGGCTGGGCGCCGTTCGCCGGCCCAGTGCGATGGATCCCTACCTGCCGTTCATCCTTGGAGACCTTGACCCAGTTCCCGCGGCTGCGCGCCAGCCGCCTCTACGACATGGTCAAGGCGCGGGGTTGTGGATGACCTCAATGCGCAGGCCGGCGTCTGGGTGCTCGGGCCTGCCGGCCTGCGCCTCTGCCCGGAGGACGAAACGCTGACCGTCAGCGCGGCCTTCGCCCAGGAGCGGGAACGCCTGCTTGAGTTGCCGGGCGATGCTTTCCCGACCGACGAGATCAAGGCCGTGCCGTCAGCACGGGATCTGCTGGCCCAGGCGGTGGAACGGGGTGAACCCTTGGGGCGGACCGTGCGCGCGCTGACCGATCTCCTGGAGTGTTACGGCGTGACCGAACTCACGGCGGCGATTGCCGATGCGATGACACGGGGTGTGCCGCATCCGAATGCGGTCCGGCAGGCCGCAGAGCGCCGGCGGCACGCCCAGGCGGAACCGCCGCCGCTTCCCGTGGCGCTGCCCGACCACGTGAAACACCGGGATGTGCCGGTGCGTCCCCACAAGCTCGATGACTACGACACCCTGATGGAGAGTGACCATGACGACTGCTGATGCGCGCCAGCGTGCCACGGCCTTGCAACTGCACGGGATACTGGCCCATTGGGCGCAGTGTGCCGACCAGTCCTGGCTGGATCCCTTACTGGCTTGGGAGGAAACCGAACGCGCCCGCCGCTCGCTGGAGCGCCGCCTGCGCTGCGCGCATATTGGGCGTTTCAAGCCGCTGGCCGATTTCGACTGGGCCTGGCCGCAGCAGTGCGATCAGCGCGCGATTGCGGAACTGATGACGCTGGACTTCCTGGCGTCGTCCTCCAATACCATCTTGGTCGGCAGCAGCGGCCTGGGCAAGACGATGATCGCCCAGAACATCGCGTATCAGGCCATCTTGCAGGGGCACACGGTAGCGTCCCGACGTGCCCGCGTAAATCACCACGCCACAAGTTTCGAAGCAGTGCAAATCTTGCACAAGTTGCCGAACCGTCGAGTTCAGCGCACTTTGTGGCCACCCTGGCGACCGGCGCGCTGTTTTTGATTATCGCAGTAATCACGAGTAGCAAGTGGGCTGCATCGAGGATTCGAGCTTTGTAGTCAGTAATGCGACTGCCACGTCGCGACGCCAGCGATCTTCCGCACGTGCAATCGACTTACCGCTGGATGTCGAAGGCCAACCGCAAGCCGCGCTGATGCGCCTTGACCTGATAGCTGAGCTGAGATGGAACCCCCATCTCAAAGAAGTAATCCTCCCAGGCTACGAGGATGTTCCGCCCCGTGTCGACCACTGTATCGATCACATCCTTGCGCACGCGGTCGAGAAGACCGATGCGCTGCAGGAACTTGTCGAAGGTCTCCAGCGAGATTTCCTTGAAGTCCCGAATACCTCCCATGTTGAGCGCAACAGTTTGGTCCGTTGGCATATAGGCTATGGTCGGTACAAGGTCGTAGGCCGGCGCCAATCGCGGCCGACGTGGATCCTCGTAGAGCAGAGACCAGTTCTTCACGTGGGCATCGCCATTCCCCATCAGCACATTGAAAGCTAGGCGCCGCGCCATTTCGCGCACGTCCTCGATTCCGCCGGCGTACTGCAGTAGGGTGCGGCCGATCAGTTCGTAGTTAGCGTGGCCGTACTTCTGGTTGGTACGCAGATTGAACACTTGTGCAAAATCTTCGATGTGGCGGCGCCCGGCGTTGCTTGTGCGATCAAAACGCTGCACTGCGTAAAACGGCTCACCTTCCCGGAATCCCGAAAGGTTCTTCAGATCAATCTGCTCGGGTTCCACCAGCATCACGTCGGGGACCTCAATCCCCACCGCCCGCGCGAGCGTCATGGATGCTGCTTCAATCATGGGCAGGCCTTCGTAATCGTTTGATGGAGGCTTGACGATGTAGTCGCCCAGTTCCTCCATCGCACTCGGCAGCGTGAAGCGATCATTCTTGCGCAGCATCGAAAACTTCATCTGCATACCGCCCAGCGAAAACTTCAGTTCGGGCGGCACCGAAGGCACGGCTGCAAAGGCGCTGCCGCGGTGGTTCTTAATAAGCTCGGGTGTTTCCGCAGGCGTGAGGACCGCTCCACCGGGAAGATCGCGGCCAAGGGCCACGAGCATGTCGAATTCTCGATCCTCGTGAGTTTTGAGTTCCGCCGCGATACGGCGGCGCAATCCGCCCTCGGGCAATAAGTTAGAAAAGAATGGTGGCGCTTTTACAAACGACGACTTGTGGCGTTCGTCGTGCAACAGCGCCTGGGTGACATCCTCGTCACCTGGGCGCCCAAGCGACAGGGAAAGGATTGGACGTCCGCTTCCGTAATCGAAGTAGGACTGATCGACCACGAATAAGGTCTTCTCATCAGGGAAGTGGGTGAGATAGCCCACGAGCACATCATTCAGACGCACTTCCAGACTGCGGATCACGGCAGTCATGGCGTGTCATCCTTTAGATCGGAAAACTCGTCCAGCAGATCGTGCGAGGCCGGTACAAAGATAGTGCGCGCGCTGCCGCCCAGACTCAGAGCCGCTTTAGATTGTCCGATCGGGACCAGCGCCAGCTCAAGCCCAAGAGCTGCGGCATAATTAATCACCGTGTCCAGATTCACATCTCCGCCGCGCTCGATCTTCGAAATCGTCGGCTGTCGCATGCCTCGCACTTGTCCCTGACGCAGGCCAAGCGAAACCCGCCGCTCGCGTAGGGTCGTGCCGAGCCGAGCGAGGGTTTCTTTGTTGTATATACGCTTTACCGTATCGGACATGGAAATAATATACGGAAAAGCGTATCAATATGCAATGCCGAGTTCGAGAAGCCGATGGGTACCGCACCGACCCAACAATACCCATCATGCAGTAAGGCTATATGAGGTTGGATCGGGAAAATCAGCCCCTCAACGCCTCCACTCGTCGCTCCACGTATCGAGCGACATCATCCCCATAAGCCCCTCTTGCCCCGCTCTGCGCCTCTTCTCTTCACGGTGCATCCCGAGTAACAGGTAAACAAGGGCAGCTCGCGTCAGTTGCAGGAGGCGCAGCGTCTTGCGTTCCAAGTCGGAACGGGTGATTCGGTAAGCCAGCGTGTCGTGGAAAGGTCCGCTGTCCGAAACCGGGAACCTGCCCGAACAACCGCCGCCAAAAATCACCGCTAAGCAAGGGCGTGCCACTGTCGAGTCAATGCCCGCGTAGTGGAGACCTTTGACCCCAAACGATCAAACTGATCAGGCACTTAGCTTTCGATTACCCCGCCGGTTGAGAAAGATGGGTTAGTAGGGGGCCTAAATTGGCACTGGGCGCACACCCATCATTCCACCGGACGCTGCGCGATAAAGCCGCGCAGCGTCCCTGACCTTGAACGTTCGGCCCCTTGTCGTCGTACGTAAGCGTTGGACTGATTGACAACAGCCGCATATGTTGTCACTATCTCCAACATGAAAGCTGTTCAGCTTGTTTGCACTCGTATCGTCTACTCAGCGTCGGCGTTCGCGGAATTGGTACTGTGGCGCCTCCCGAAACCACTCAAAGGATCGGCACACGCGTTCAAGTACAGGCTGGCCTATGTCGTGCGTGGTGCATGCGTTCTGCGCTACGACAACGAAGTTGGGAAGGGCGATCATCGGCATTTCGGTAGAAGGGAAAGTTCCTACGCATTTACTACGCCGGATCAGTTGATCGCCGACTTCCAAAAGGATATTGCGAGGTGGAACCATGAAAACAGTAACTCTTGATGTGCGTACCCCTGCCGATTCCATGGCCGAGTTTGCCCACGCCTGGAAGACAGGAAAAGCTCAGAAAACTGCGCGTATCAGCTTTGCCACTCCCGAATTGCTTTGGAGGGTGCTAACCGAAAAGCGGTGGGAACTTCTCAAGGTACTTTGCGGGGCGGGGCCGGTGTCCATACGCGAGGCCGCACGCCGCGCTGAACGCGACGTAAAGGCCGTGCACGGCGATGTTACTGCGCTGCTCAACGCTGGTGTGCTTAACAAGACGGAAGACGGCCACATTGTTTTTCCATATGAGGCTGTGAAAGTTGAGTTCTTGTTGCAAGCTGCATAGCGTGGCTGCGTTTGAAGGGCCGAACCCGGCGTTGCACGGAAGCTGCGCGATAAGCCTCGCGCAGCCACCTGAACTTGAACGCTCCTGAGCGCCCGCTTTCGTAACAGATGTATGACTGCATAAGGGCACACAGCACCAGTCCGAGGTTTTGGAAGCGGACACCTCAACGGCTTTCTGAAAATCGACCTCGGCAGCATGCGAATCGCATCGCTGACCACCCTACCGGTTCTGGCCGAAACCGCCCAACTGCGCGCACCGCCCCTGATCGTCGACGAAGTGCTGACGCGGCGCGACAGGCTGCACTGCTTCAAAGAACGCCGCGAGTGGCGCTTTTCCTGATTGCCGGCAAATTGCGGTCCAAGAGTCGGCGCCGACACTACGCCGTTGCCTCGCTACCGAACAAATAATGGATTGATCTGCGGCCGCTCAGCGACTAGGATGCCGAAGTCAACATGCCGCGACGGGAAAGGTCATGAACCGAGCACGTACTAGCGCAAGAGCAGTCAGACTTCTCCTGTCCATGGCACTGGCCGCGCTGCTGGGCGCCTGCGCCACCCCGCCGCAGTATTCCAAATCCGAGGACCCCTTCAAGGCGCTCTCGCCCAAGGCAAGTCGTGCCTA
Source organism: Rhodocyclales bacterium RIFCSPLOWO2_02_FULL_63_24 (assembly GCA_001828935.1). Classification (GTDB taxonomy): domain Bacteria; phylum Pseudomonadota; class Gammaproteobacteria; order Burkholderiales; family Rhodocyclaceae; genus Sulfuritalea. Next base: position 24,415 of record MHZX01000126.1, on the reverse strand, counting down.
CGCCGCAGCCAAGGTCTGTCTGCTGCTTAGTGAAAATACCAACAAGGCGATGGAACACCTCACCGAGGTCAGGAACCTGATGTCGGCCTTTGGGGGCGCCGGCGCTGATCTGGATCCCCGACGAGTGGTCAGCGACCTGATGGAAGCGCTCAACGCCCGGTTCCGGGAAACTGTCCGCGTCGGTGCCTTGACCGAAGTCGGCCCGCAGGGATGCAATCTGGCGCTCGGCCTCGAACTCAAACTCAAAGTTGGACAGATGTCGTTTCAGGACGTGTCGGTTGAAATATCGGGAACGGTGCTGGACGATAAAGGCAGGCCCCTGGACACGGTCCTGGGCGCCTACAAGGGCACCGTGCCCTACCCGAATTTCGCCGGCCCCGGCCCTGTCTTCACGTCCGCGTGGAACACGGCACTTTCGGCATTCGGCAAGGGACTGGACGATTCGAAGCCGATCAGCGCCTTCGTCGCCGGCTTGCCCAGGTATGCGGAACCGGGAACAGCGATGGCGGCAGCACCGACAACAATCGACCTGGCGTTCTGGGACAGCATCAAGAACAGCGCCAATCCCGTGGACTTCCAGGCCTATCTGCGCAAGTTTCCCACCGGCGCCTTCGAAAGCCTGGCCCGCTCGCGCCTGGCGGGGCTGGGTGAAGCCGCCCCGGTGCGGCTCAACCCGATCGCGCAGCCCACCGCCGGCAAGCTCAACTTCGGCAACTACCATGCGCTGGTGATCGGCATCGACAACTATCGTTCGGTGACGCCGCTGAAGACCGCAGTCGGCGATGCGAAGACGGTGGCCGAGCTGCTGCAGAAGGAATACGGCTTCAAGGTCACGCTGCTGCTCGATGCGACGCGCAACCAGATGCTGGATTCCTTCGACGATCTGCGCCGCACCCTCACCCATGCCGACAACCTGCTGATCTACTACGCCGGCCATGGCCATCTCGATGCCGATTCCGACCGCGGCTTCTGGCTGCCGGTCGATGCCGATGCCAACCGCCGCGCCAACTGGCTGTCGAACTCCGATATCGCCGACGTGGTGCGCGGCACGCGCGCCAAGCATGTGCTGGTGGTCGCCGACAGTTGCTATGCCGGCACCTTGACCCGCAGCCTGGCGGTGCAGATGACGGCGCTCGACGACTTCTCGCGCCTGGCGCAGAAGCGCGCGCGCACGGCGCTGGTCTCCGGCGGGCTGGAGCCGGTGGAGGACGCCGGCGGCGGCAAGCACTCGGTGTTCGCCAAGGCCTTCATCGATGCGCTGTGGGCCAACACCGGCGTCGTCGACATGAGCCAGATCTTCTCCTCGATGCGCCGCCAGGTGGTTCTCAGCGCCCAGCAGACGCCCCAATACAGCGATATCCGCCAGGTCGGGCACGAGGGCGGCGACTTCATTTTCGTGCGCAGAAAATAGCTGAATCGCGACCAAGCCGGGGGCTAGTATCATTGCGCCGTGGCTGCCATTTATCCCGAAACCAGCGGACGACCGACCGGTAACGTCCTGATCGACACACTCGTCTGGGGTGGTTCGTGGACCCCGATCCTCGGCCATGGCGTAACGCTCAACTGGACAACGTCGACCACCGGCCTCGGCGCCCCGGCCGAAGCCTGGACCAGCGCCGAGATCGACGCGTTGCGCGCCGCTTTGCAGTCGTGGGGCAATATCGCCAACCTGAGCTTCACCAATGACCCGGCAACATCGGCTGATCTGGTGTATTTCAAGGTCAGTGGCGCCACCATGGATTCGATCACCGGCGTCTCCGGCGTCCTTGGTTATCACGATACGCCGGACGGCTCGGCGGCGGCGCCCCTGCAAGGCGTATTCAATTCGAATGAGTTCATCGCCGGCAATCTGGCGCCGGGTGCCGACGGCTTTCTCACCCTGGTGCACGAAATCGGCCATGGCCTGGGGCTCGCCCATCCCCATGACGGCGGCGGCAGCGGCGAGGTCTTCCCCGGAGTCGGCAGCAACTCCGATCTTGGCACCTACCAGTTGAACCAGCACATCAATACAGTGATGTCCTACAACATCGGCTGGGCCGACGAGCCCTCCGGCAGCATCCTTTGGGGCGGTGCCACGGGGCCGATGGCGCTGGACATCGCTGCGGCGCAGGCGATCTACGGCGCCAACAGCAGTTACCAGACGGGCGACGACGGCTATCTGCTGCCGCAGACCAATGCGTCGGGCACCGGATGGAACTGCATCTGGGATGCGGCGGGCAGCGACAGCATAAGCAACGCGGGTGCGAGCGCCGACTGCGTCATCGACTTGCGCGAGGCACCGCTGACGGGCGCCAATGCCGGCGGCTATGTATCCTGGGTGCAGGGCATCGCCGGCGGCTATACCGTCGCCCATGGCGCGGTGGTCGAAAACGCCATCGGCGGCGCCGGAAACGACATCCTGCAGGGCAATGCCGCCGCGAATACCCTCGACGGCGGCGCCGGCACGGACGTCCTGACGGGCGGCGACGGCAGCGACACTTACCGTGTCGACAGCGCCGCCGATGTCGTCACCGAGACCAACGCGGCGGCCGCCGGCGGCATCGACCTGGTGCAGGCCTCCGTCAGCTATGCGCTCGGCGCCAACCTCGAACTGCTGACCCTGACGGGCAGTTCGGCGATCAATGGCACGGGCAACAGCCTGGACAATACCCTGACCGGCAATGCAGCGGCCAACCGGCTCGAAGCAGGGAACGGCAACGATACGCTGATCGGCGGCGGCGGCGCCGATACCCTGATCGGCGGCAGCGGCGCCGACAACTATGTGATCACCGATGCGCTGACCACCATCGTGGAGAATGCCGGAGAGGGTAGCGACACCGTAAGCAGCCAGGTCAGCTATACCCTGGGCGCAAACGTCGAGCGACTGGCGTTGGGCGGCAGTCTGGCGATCGATGGCACGGGCAACGAACTGGCCAATACGCTGATCGGCAATGCCGCCGCCAACGAGCTGGATGGCGGCCTTGGCGACGACACGCTGGACGGCGGCGGCGGGGACGATACCTACATCGTTTCCAGCACCGGCGACCGGATCGTCGAGGGAACCGATGGCGGTACCGATCTGGTCATATCCAGCCTGTCCCATACGCTTGCCGCGAATCTTGAAAACCTGAGCCTGACGGGTTCCGCCGACATTGCCGCAACCGGCAACGCGGCGGCAAATGTAATGACCGGCAATGCCGGCGCCAACCTGCTCGACGGTGCGGCCGGTGCGGACAGCCTGCGTGGCGGTGCCGGCGACGACACCTACCATGTCGACCTGGTGTCTTCCGGCACCACGGCAAGCGCCGAGGATGAACTGGTGGAAGCCGCGGGGGGTGGCACCGATACGGTAATTTTCCGCGGCACATCCGCCGTCACTGCCGCAACGCCCCTGGCGATGGCCGACCACATCGAGAATTACGACCTTGGCGCCACCGGCACGGCACGGATCAACCTGACCGGCAATGCGCTGGCCAACACCTTGACGGGAAATGCCGGCGCCAATGTGCTGGACGGTGGCGCCGGCGCCGACAGGATGTACGGCGGCGACGGCGCCGACATCTATGTGGTCGACGATGCCGGCGACCTGCCGACGGAAACCAGTGCGGAAGCCAGCAGCGGCGTGGACACGGTGAATTCATCGGTCAGCTACGTGCTCGGCGACCACCTGGAAAAGCTGACCTTGACCGGATCGGCCAATATCGATGCCACCGGCAACACCCTGAACAATGTGATTGTCGGCAACCTGGGGGCCAATGTACTGAATGGCGGCAGCGGGGTGGATGCGCTCTCAGGTGGGCTGGGCGACGACACCTACTATGTCGACGTGAGCGGCACGGGCCGCTCGCTGAAGATCGAAGACCGCATCACGGAGGTCCGGGACGCCGGCAGCGACACGGTGGTGTTCCGCACCGCGGGCAGCCTGGCGCTGGACAGCGCGGTCCGCGTCAGCATGGCGGCCAACATCGAGAATTACGACTTGAGCGGCACCGGCGAGGCACCGATCAATCTGATCGGCAGCCTGATCGCCAACACGCTGATCGGCAACGCCGGCGCCAACAGTCTCGACGGCGGCGGCGGCGCCGATCTGCTGGTCGGTGGCGACGGCAACGACATCTACACGGTCGACAACAGCGGCGACGTGGTGGTCGAAGCCAACTCGGGTACCGCAGGCGGCGTCGATCAGGTATATGCGGCGCGCAGCTACAGCCTGGGTGCGAACCTGGAGAATCTGACCCTGAGCGGCCTGTCCAGCGCCAGCGGCACCGGCAATGCGCTGGACAATGTCCTGGTCGGCAACCTGGCGGCGAACACCCTCGATGGCGGCGCCGGCGACGATGTGCTGGATGGCGGCGCGGGCATCGATGCCCTGATTGGCGGTAGCGGCAACGATACCTATCGGATCGACCACAAGTCGGATACCGTGAGCGAACTCGCCGGCGAGGGTATCGATCATGTGTTTGCCCGTGCCACCCATGCCTTGTCGGCCAACGTCGAGAACCTGACCCTGGACGGGCGGGCGGCGATCAACGGCAGCGGCAACGAACTGGACAATGTCCTCGTCGGCAATGGCTCCGCCAATGTCCTCGACGGCGGGGCCGGGGCCGACCTCATGAGCGGCGGCAACGGCAGCGACACCTACGTGGTCGATAGCCTCGGCGACGTCGTGACCGAGACCAATGTGGCAACGGCCGGCGGCTTCGACCTGGTCAAGGCCTCCATCAGCTACGTGCTCGGCGACCACCTGGAAAAGCTGACCTTGACCGGAACGGCCGATATCGATGCCACCGGCAATGCATTGCGCAACACCCTGGTCGGCAACGACGGGGCGAACATCCTCGACGGCGGCCTCGGCATCGACAACCTGTCGGGCGGGCTGGGCGACGACACCTACTATGTCGACCTGGTGGCCGCGGACAGCGGAGCCCTTGTTGTCCAGGATGGATGCGTCGAGGCAGCAGGCGGCGGCTTCGACACCGTGATCGTCCGCGCCGATGCGGCGCTTTCGCTGGATACCGCGCTGACCCTGCTGGCCGTGGTGAATATGGAAGGGTACGACGTCAGCGCTACCGCCAACCTGCTGGTCAACCTCAAGGGCAACGCATTGAGCAACATCCTGACCGGCAATGCCGCGGCGAATGTGCTGGATGGAGGCGCCAATGCGGATGTCCTGATCGGCGGTGGCGGCGGCGACCTCCTGATTGGCGGCAGCGGCGACGACCTCCTGACCGGTGGCGAAGGCGCCGACAGTTTCATATTCGATGCACTGACGAAACTCAGCGGAAATACCGACACCCTCACCGATTTCGCAGCGGGCACCGATGCGCTGGTGCTCGACAAGGGATTTTTTGCCGCCTTCAGGAACTTCGATACGGTCGATGCCGGCCACCTGGCCATCGGCGCAAGCGCTGCCGATGCAGACGATTTCCTGGTCTACAACGGCGAAACCCTGTATTACGATGCCGACGGATCGGGTTTGAAGCTGGCCACGCCGATCGCGACCTTGATTGGCGTTCCGCCGCTCAGCTATACCGACATCCATTTGCAGGCCTAAGAGCCCAGTTCGGCAGCAATTGTGCCCGCGATGACGCGGGCCCTGCTTTTATTTCCCGGGCGCTGACACCGCGATGAAGTCGGCTGGCATCGTGCACGTCTTGCCGAGGGCGGCGGCGACCACGGGATGCGTGATCTGCCCGGCGCACACGTTGAGTCCGCTGGCGAAGCCTGGATCGTCGCGCAGCGACTGCTGCCAGCCTTTGTCGGCCAATGCGCGGACATAGGGCAAGGTGGCATTGTTCAGCGCCAGCGTGGATGTCAGCGGCACGGCGCCGGGCATGTTGGCGACGCAGTAATGCACCACGCCTTCGACGACGAACACCGGATCGGCATGGGTGGTCGGATGCGAAGTTTCGCAGCAGCCGCCCTGGTCGATGGCCACGTCAACGATCACCGCGCCGGCCTGCATCTTCTTCAGCATGGCGCGGTCGATCAATTTCGGCGCCGCACCGCCCGCGCGCAGGACCGCGCCAATCACCAGGTCGGCGCGGCACACCGCCTCCTCGATCGCCACCCCGCTCGCCATCAGCGTTCGCACGCGTCCGTGATATTCGCGATCCAGCGCATCGAGTCGCTTCAGGTTGCGGTCGATCACCGTCACCTCGGCGCCGAGTCCCACCGCCATGCGCACCGCGTGGCTGCCGACCGTGCCGCCACCGAGTACCGTGACGCGCCCCGGCGCAACGCCGGGAACTCCGCCGAGCAGCACGCCGCGTCCGCCGTAGGTCTTTTCGAGAAAGTGCGCGCCGGCCTGCACCGCCATGCGTCCCGCCACCGCCGACATGGGCGCCAGCAGCGGCAGCTTGCCCTCCGGATCGGTCACCGTTTCATAGGCAATGGCGACGCAGCCCGAATCCTGCAAGGCTTCCGCCTGGCGCAAATCCGGCGCCAGATGCAGGTAGGTGAACAGCACTTGCGCCGGCCGCAAATAGGCGAACTCGACCGCCTGCGGCTCCTTCACCTTGACCACCAATTCCGCCGCCCATGCCTCCGCCGCGCCGGTCACCACGCGGGCGCCAGCCGCGGCGTAGTCGGCATCGCCGAAGCCGATTCGCGCCCCGGCACCCGATTGCACCAGGACGTCGTGACCGGCCGCGCACAGCTCCCGCACCGAGGTCGGCACCAGGCCGACGCGGAACTCGCCGGACTTGATCTCGCCAGGAACACCGATACGCATCTTCATCTCCTTTTTTTACATGCGGAACAAGTATGCACCGCCCTTCCGGTTGGCGGACAAGAAACATGTTTTGCGGTTGCGGCGCACCGAACCGTCCAGGGGTATGATGGCTTCATGTGGTACGCACGCGCTGTTTGTTGGGGAGCAGTTTTGTCGGCCGGCATGGCCTTCGGCCAGACGCCGCAGGAGGCGTCGTCGAGCCCTGGTTTCGACTGCTGGATCGGCTACGACGACAAGCCCTACTACACCCATTACATTCGCTGCATCGCGGATCGGGATATTCCTCCCCCGCCCTCGCCGGACAAGCGTTCAGAGGCCCTCCTTGAATCGATCCACCAAGAGCTGCATGGCGGTACCGGCGCCAGCGCGGAAAAAATGTTCAAGTCAAATATCGAGGTGGTCAGGGAATCCCGCGCGGTATGGAACATCCGCATCTACTCCTATCCCTACGAATGGTCGTGGAAGGAAGGCATGCCGGAACGCCTGGTACGCTCGGCGCTCTGTCCCAAAGAGGGGAGTTGCCCCGTCCTGATTCGCCAACACTGACAAGCAACTGGCCAGGCGCAAGGGTCAGTACAGCATTTCGCTCCAGCGCCCGCTGGAGAGCAGTCCAGCGTGGGCTGCGGCCCAGTTTCCCGCCGAACCGGCCAGCCTGATCATGGCCGGCTCGATCGCCGCCAGCAGGCCCTCGGTACCGGCCACAAATACCCGTGTGCCCGGGCGACGGATCATCTCCCAGACTTCCGCGGCGTTCAGCTCCAGGGCCTGGTCGAGGGCCACCGGCGCGTCGAACGCGGGACGCGGACTGACCGCCAGAAAAGCCTTGAAGGTCGGCTGGTCGTAGTAGTGGCCGAGATCGTTGTTTTCGTCGTTCATGTACAGCATTTCCAGCGGGCTGCGCGCGCCGTAGAACAGCCGCACCCTGCCCCGCCAGCCGTCGACCTTTTCGTAGATCTGGCGGATCAGCGTGCGGAAGGGCGCGATACCGGTGCCCATGCCCAGCATCAGGATGTCGGCGGTCTTGTCTTCTGGAATAACGAACGGATAACCGATCGGGCCGGCGAATTCGATCACGTCGTCGGGACGCAGATCGCACAGGTAGTTGGAGGCAACGCCCCGGTATTCTTCGCCGTTGAAATCGTCGATGTAGGAGCAGCGCCGCACGCAGATGGCGAACTCGGTGGCATCGGCGCGCCGCTCCAGATCCATGATCGAGTAGAGCCGAGCGTGGTAGCGATTGCCGAACTGCCCCGGCGCCAGGACACGGACGCAATTGCCGGGCGTCGCATCGAAGGACAGGTCGCCGGTGCGGAACACCAGATGCCGCACGTCTTCCCGCGACGCGGGCGGCGTAATGCGGCGCGATTGCGCCAGGACGGCGGAATACGTCCTGGGAGGCGGCGGTGCGGGCGGCTTCACTATCAGCATGGGCTTGGCTCCGGAAAAGGCGGTCAGTGACGAATCGTGGTGGCGCCTGGCGCCGCGCGCTCGGCATCGCAGGAGGCGTCGCTGCATCCGCTGCCGGCCGAACAGCAGCCGCACTTGCTGGTGTCGCGATAAGGTCCGAGTTGCGGATTCCTGGCGGCGAAACCGCGGTACACGCGCTCGACAAGAATGCCGCCCAGCATGATGCCGAAAATCAGGCCGATGGTGACGAGGTAGGTAGTCATCATCAACCGCCCAGCCCGGCGAAACCCATGAAGGACAGCGACAGGATGCCGGCCAGCATCAGCGACAGGGCGGTACCCTGCGCCAGGTCGGGTACGTTGGACAGCTGCAGACGTTCGCGCACGCTGGCCATCAGCACCAGCGCCAGCGTGAAGCCGGCGCCGCCGCCGACGCTGAAGGTGATGGACTGGACAAAGTCGTATTCGCGCGCGGTCTGGAACAACGCGACGCCGAGCACGGCGCAGTTGGTGGTGATCAACGGCAGGTAGATGCCCAGCGCGCGGAACAGCGTGGGGCTGTATTTCTTCAACACCATTTCAACCAGTTGCACCGCTGAGGCGATGATCACGATGTAGGAGATCAGGCGCAGGAATTCAAGGTGCACGGCCGCCAGCAGCAGGTTCAGGCCGTAGGCGCAGAGCGAGGCCACCAGCATCACGAAGGTGGTTGCCACGCCCATCGGGAAGGCGGTATCGAGCTTGCCGGAAACCCCGAGGAAAGGGCACAGGCCGAGGAACATCGCCAGCACGAAGTTGTTGGCGAGCAGCGCGTTGACGAAAATCTGGAAGGCCGACTCATGCATTTTGCGTAGCCTCGACGAGTTTGGCCTGCTGTTTGCGCAACTTCCTGCGCGCCAGCCAGGAGAAGAACAGCAGCCAGGCGCCGAGCACGAAGAAGCCGCCCGGCGGCAGCACCATGATCACCCAGGGCTGGAAACTGGCGCCGAACAGCGGTACGCCGAGCAGCGTGCCGGCGCCGAGAACTTCCCGCACCACGCCCAGCGCCAGCAGACCGATGGTGAAACCGATGCCCATGCCGGCCGCGTTGATCATGGCCGGCAGCGGCGGATTCTTCGCGGCATGGGCCTCGGCACGGCCGAGGATGATGCAATTCACCACGATCAGCTGGATGAAGGCGCCGAGCGCGTCGTAAAGCTTCAGGCTGATGGCCTGGATCGCGTAGTCGACCACGGTGACGAAAGTGGCAATGATCACGATATAGACCGCGATGCGCACCTCCTTGGGCGTGATGTTGCGCATCAGCGACACCAGGCCGCAGGAGCACACTAGCACGAACAGGGTGGCCAGTCCCATCGACAGCGCATTGACCACCGAGACCGTCACCGCCAGGGTCGGGCACATGCCCAGCACCATGACGAACACCGGGTTCTGGTGCCAGATGCCCTCCATGAATTCATCCCAGGTGCGTGCAGCGTTCGGATTCATGATTTGCCCGCCAATTGATCGAGGTTGGGAACCAGGCGCGGCAGCAGGGCCTGCGCCGAATCGTTGATCGCCTTGCCGACGGCGCGCGAGGTAATGGTGGCGCCGGCGATGGCGTCGATCTGCCAGGGATTGGTCTTGGCGCCATGCTTGACAGCCTTGACTTCGTTGGCCAGCGCCGCGAGGTCGCCCTTGAGCTTGACATCGAGCGCCGTGAAGTTGGCCAGGAATTCTTTGTCCGTGAGGATCTTGTCGCCGATCCCCGGTGTTTCGCGCATGGCCACCACACCGATGCCGACCACGCACTGGCAGTCCGGCGAGTAGCCGAACATGATGCGCACGGTGTCGGCGTAGCCCTTGGCGCCGCCCTCCGCGGCGATGCCGGCGAGCTTGCCGGCGGCATCATAGGCGGCGAAAAACTTGACGGCGCCCGGCACCATCGCCGTCTCGCCAGCGCCGACTCTTGTCTCGATGCCACCGCCGGGCTGGGCGACGTACTCGGCAATCGATTTTGCCGCCGGGATCACCTTGAACACCGCACGCTCGGTGGCGATGCGCTTGTTGGCGGCCACCGCATCGTAGGTGCCCTGGTAGGCGCCGACGATGATCAGGCCGCAGATCGCCGACACTAGCCCGAGCGTACGAATCATCGCGCCGGCCGGTGACGCGGGCGGCGCGGGCGGAGTCGGCGGAATCACCTTGATCGGAATCACATTGGTTTCCGCGGCGGGAGTGTTGGACGGGCTAGTCATTTCTTTGGCTTGTTCGGCAGGAAGCGCTTCTTCGGTGTCACCGCGCTGGCTTCCTCGCGCGAGATGTAACCCGGATTCAGCGGATAGGTGGCGCGCTTGCGGGCGCGGTCGAGCACGCCGCGGCCGAAGGGCACCGGCTGGGTGACTTTCTCGATCAGGGGCGACGCCGCGTTGGCGATCAGGATGGCGTACATCACTCCTTCCGGCAGGCCGCTGTAATAGCGGATCACCACGGTCAGCAGGCCGATCAGCGCGCCATACACCCACATGCCCTTGGGCGTCACCGGCGAGGTCGCCATGTCGGTCGCCATATACACGGCGCCGAGGATCAGGCCGCCGGAAAACAGCATGAAGAAGGGATTCGGGTAGCGCAGGGCATCGAAGGCATACAGCAGCCAGGCGGTCAGCGCGGCGCTGCCGATGATCGCCAGCGGGATGCGCCAGTCCATGAAACGGCGCAATGCCAGATAGGCGCCGCAGAGCAGGATCAGGACCGGCGCCGGACCCACCGCCATGTTGCCCGAGATCGAGGTCAGCAGATCGATGGCATTGGCCACCACGCCATCGAACTTCCATTTCGCCAGCGGCGTCGCGCCGGCCAGGGCATCGAGATTCTTGGCCTTGAGCCAGGCCGCGGCATCGGCCGGAACCATCAGCGGCCAGGCCAGCGAGGAGGGAATGAACTCGGTAAACCGGCCCGCCAGAAAAGATGGCGTATAGGTCGCAATCGCCGTGGGGAAAGCCGCCTGGACAAAGGCACGGCCGACCAACGCCGGATTGAAGACATTGAACCCGATGCCGCCGAACAGGGCCTTGCCCAACGCGATGGCGACCAGGCCGGCGACCGCGCCCATCCACAGCGGGAATCCCGGCGGCAGGGTCAGCGCCAGCAACAGGCCGGTGATCACGGCCGAATAGTCCGACAGGCGGCCGGCCTGCGTCCCGGTGCCGACGAAGAAGCGTTCGGCGAGCAGGCAGGCGGCGGTGACCACCGCGATCGAGGCCAGCGCCGAGATGCCGTACTGGAACACATAGAAGGCGCAGATCGGCAGCAGCGAATACACCACATGCCGCATGATGGTCTCGACGCTCTTAGGCCCCTGCACGTGCGGCGCGGAGCGGATTTCGATGAGCGGGGTTGTCATGACAGAAAGCTCGAATCCATCCGCAGATTTCGCAGATTGAACAAACCAACGGCCGGCGCCAAAGACTCGGCAGGGATGTAGTGGGCCCGGAGCCATTCCTCATCTGCGAAAATCTGCGAAATCTGCGGACAAAATGTATTTGGCAGGTTCATGCCGCCTTCTCCCGCAATATCTGCTTGGCGACGCGGAACTGCTGCACCAGCGGAATGTTGGACGGACAGACATAGGTGCAGCAACCGCATTCGAAGCAGTCGCCGAGGAAATACCGCTCTCCCATTTCCTCGTATTGGCGCTTGGCGGCGAGCATGCCCAGGGTCGAGGGATTGAGGCCCATCGGGCAGGACTCGACGCACTCGCCGCACTTGATGCAGGGATAGGTCTGGCGCCCTTCGCGCTCGGCCATGTCCTCGTGGCGGAACACAAGTACGCCGGAGACGCCCTTGGCGATGGGCACGTCGAGCGAAGCGATGGCCTGGCCCATCATCGGCCCGCCGAGGATCACCTGGCGTGCATCCATGGCATCGACGGCCGGCGCACCGGCGTAGTCGAGCACGAACTTGAGCGGCGTGCCGAGCACCACGCGGTAGTCGCCCGGGCGGGCCACGCCGGGACCGGTTACGGTCACAACGCGCTCGGTGAGCCCCTGGCCTGCCGGCAGCAAAGCCCCTAGGGCCGCCAGCGTGCCGACGTTGCTGACTACCATGCCGAGCGAGATGGGCAAGCCACCGGCCGGCATCTCGGCGCCAAACAGGGCCATGATCAGCATCCTCTCGGCACCTTGCGGATACTTGGTCGGCACTGCCTCGACATGGATTTCGCCTTCGGCGAAGCCGCCGCCCGCCGTCGCCCTGGCGATGGACTGGCGCAGGGTCGCCACCGCATCCGGCTTGTTGTCTTCGACGCCGATGATGGCGCGCACGGCCCCGGTCGCGCGCATGGCGTAGCGAATGCCGGCGATCAGGTCGGCGGCCTGCTCCACCATGACGCGGTGGTCGCAGGTCAGGTAAGGCTCGCACTCGCAGCCATTCACCACCAGCGTATGCACCTTGGCCTGCTTCGGCACCGTAAGCTTGGCGTGGGTCGGAAAAGCGGCGCCGCCCAGACCGACCATGCCGGTATCCCAGATCGCCTGCAGGATGTCGGCGCCGGTCGCCTGCGACAGGTCGCGCGGCATGCCCCACAGATCCTCCTGCGTCGCGCCCGGATGGCCGGCAATCACAATCGACTCGATCCAGGTGCCGCGCATGCCCGGCCGCAGGCCGATGAACTCGACCACGCCGGAGAGCGGCGCGTGATGCGGCACCGAAAGCCACTCGTCGCTGCGGGCAATCGGCTGCCCGCGCACCACCTCCTGGCCGACCCGGACGATGGGGCGCGGCGCCTTGCCGATATGCTGCGACAACGGCACCGTCACCCGTGGCGGGAACGGCAGGCGACGGATCTTGCGCTCCGCCGTCAGCTTGCACGACGGCGGATGCACGCCGCGCTGGAAAGCTTCGCCGCGAAAGTAGGAAAGGAGTTTCATGCTAGAAATCTCAGTTCAAGCCGCAGATGACGCAGATTACGCAGAGAGAACAACGAAGTGGCCAGTGCCCGCGGCTCACCCGGCATGTGGTAGGACCTGCCCAAGTAACGCCCCGATCCATCTGCGTTAATCGGCGAAATCTGGGGATCAAATGCTTTTTGCAGGTTCATCGCGCTTAGGCTTAGTTGAATTTCGCTGCGCGCGCCATGAGCTTTTCAATGCCCGGTTCGTTCATGTTCCAGGGCGAGCCGGGATGGATGCAGCCGGCCGTGCATTTCTCGGCGGCCTTGACCAGGTCGGCGAACTTCGCCCCTTTCGGATTGATGACGATGGCAAGCTTGTGGTCGTTGTAGGCGAAGGCCTTCGGCGCCAGCGTGGTGCACTCGTCGCAAGCCGTGCATTCGGGCGTCTCGATCCAGACCGGCTCGTAATCGCCCGCTGTCGGCGGCGTCCCGCCAGCGCCGACTTTGCCGCCCGACGCCGGATTTGCGTCGCCGCCGCCAAGCCCCAGGCTGGCACTAATCTTGGCCAGCAGCTCGGCGCGCACGCGTTCGGTCACTTCCTCGGCATCCGTCACCTGGGCGCCGAGACCGGCGACGTCGCGCAACTGGCGCCAGAAATGCAGCCGCTCCTCGGACGAGCGGACCAGGTCTTCGGTGACCAGCAGGCGCATCAGGCGATTCTTCTTGTCCACCGCCCAGATGAAGGGGAAGCGTCCGTCGCGCTGATCCTTGTCGAGATCGAGGAACTCGGCCAGCGGCACCATGTTCTCGTTCCAGGTTTCCGGCGGCGCCTTCTTGAATTGCTTGAGGAAGCGCGCCTCGGTGGCGGCGAAATCGGCGAAGGTCATCGGCAACGTCATGCTTTGCTCGACGCCATTGTCATCGATGTATTTTAGGCTGTAGCTCGGCCAGTCGGCATCGAGCGCCGGGTTGCCTTCGAGGCTGACGCACTCGCGGAAGGTAGTCCCGGCATCGGGATCGAAGCGGAACAGGGGATAGGCGCGGCCCTCCACCGCCAGCTTGCTCTGGTCCACGCTCTTGTCGTCGCCGACGCCATGTTCCGGCGGGCATACGGCGTAGATGTTGAACAGCGCGGGACGGCGGCTGTTCAGGCCATCGACATAGCTTTCCAGCAGGTGGTTGACGTGGGCGATGGTGCCCTGCATCACATACGAGGTGCGGTGCGCCATGCCGATCAGCGAGATTTCCTTGCGCGTCTCCTGCTTGCCGCGCGACGCGGTGCCGAACGGCGCCATGTCCGAGACCTGGCCGATGAAACCCGAGGTGCAGGCCTGGCCGCCGGTGTTCGAATACACCTGCGTATCGACCACCAGGATCTTGATCGGCATGCCCGACATCAGCGCACGCGAGAGATTCTGGAAGCCGATGTCGTACATCGCGCCGTCGCCGCCGAGCGAAACCACCGGCGGGCACAACTGCCACTCGTCTGCCGAGAACTTGTTCCAGGCGAAGCGGCGGAAAAAGTCATCGTCCCGATCCGGCAGATAATCGCCGGCCAGTTCCAACTCGGCCATGCGCACGGCCTTGAAACCGTCGGCCATCTTCGCCATGTGGCCCTCGAAGATGCCCATCGCCACCGAGGGCGAATCCTGGAACAAATGCGAAGTCCATGGGAAGGGATAAGGATGGAAGGGATAGGTCGAGCCCCACACCGAGGTGCAGCCGGTCGAATTCACAATCCCCATCTCGGCGCGGCCGCGCTTGCTGGGTCCCTCGACGTAGCGCCATCTGAGGTCCTTGAGCTTTTCCAGAAGTTGCGCGGTGTTCTTGACCCAGGTCGGATCGAGCAGTTGCGTGGGCTTGTCGCCGGTCAGCTTGGCCGCCAGGTTGGACAGCGTCAGGTCGTGCTGTCCGGTCGATTCCACGGCGCGCACCACGGCGCCTGCATCGGTCAGGTCGACCGCCGAGGCAAGCTTGACCCGAACGTGCTGTTCGAGCCGCGCGATGAGGTCGTCGAGTTTGGCGACGAAAGCCTTGACGCGCGGCTGCATCAGCGCCGTCACGGTCGAGGTGAACAAGTGGATCGCGGTCTTCTCGCCGCAACCGAGGCAGGCGCCGTCGCCGCAGTTCATCGAGCCGTAGTTGTGCTTGTCGAGCAACAGGGTTTCCAGCGCGCCGATCTTCTCGTCGAGACTGTCGATGCGGCTGAACTCCCTGGGCGTGGTCGGCAGGCCGAGCCAGGTGTTCCAGTCGCGCCGCAGGCGATCCACCGACTCCTCGGTTTGCGTCACCATTTGCAGCGCGTTGTCCTCGCAAACCGTGACGCACAGCGCACAGCCCTTGCAGGTGTAGGGATTGACGGTAATCGAGAAGAGCCCGCCACTGTTCTTGGCCTTCTTCTCCATTTGCGTCCAGTAGGGCTTGGTGGTGCCGAACTGGAATCCGCCGAGCTGTATCTGCAACTGCGTGAACTCGGCGGCGAGGCCGGCGCGGTCCGCGTCCGGCGCCTCGGCGATCACCTCGTCGATGGCGATATCGATCAGCGGACGCACCGCGCCGCCGTGACGGTCGACCAGCGCCCGCAATTTCTTTTCGACGCTGCGCACGGCGCGGCGCAGGTAGCGCGTCGGCGTGCCGGAGGTCTCGATGCGGTTGAGGGCGCTGCCGAAAACGTCCGCCACCGAGCTGACCAGACCGGGAATCGCCGAGTCGGGGCACTCGGTGTAGCAGTTGCCGCAGGCCGTGCAGTTTTCGGCGAGCCACACCGGGTGCTCGAAGCGGATGCCCGTCATGTCGCGGAAGACGCCGGTAGCCGCCGGCAGCAGGGACGCGCCGATGAAGGGATCGACCAGGTTGTCGCTGCCCTTGCCGGTCAGATAGAAGTTGCCGGTTTGTTCCCAGAAGCGATGGATGTCGGCCACCTTGCCGTCGCCCGCTGGAATTTGCTTGAGCATGATCGGCAGGCCGGCGTCTTTCTTGACGAACGCCTTGCGCGTGACGCCGACCTGCTTGTCGGTGATCTCGGTCAGTTCCGTAAAGCCGCGGCGCACTACGCGCAGATTGTCCGCCACCACGCGTGCGCCCTTGCCGCCGAACTTGGATTGCAACTGGGCCTCGATCGCCGTGAACAGAGCATCCTCGGTCAGCCCGGCGTTCTTCATGGTCGGGCTGGCGGCGAAGAAGGCGCCCTGGAAGGCGATGCCCTGCATGCGCAGTTGCAGTTCCGCCGCACCTGCTTCGTCGCGGGCGATCTGGAAGGCGTCGAGATAGAAGACGCGGATCTCGTTATCGACAATGAACTTCTGCGCCCACACGGGGAAGCTGGCCCAGGTCTGCTCGCCCAGGTTGGACTGGATGATGAAGAAGCCGCCCTTCTTCAGTCCGGACAGGGGATTGCTGTGGCCGAACACCGCCGGGTCGGGCGACAGCACGACATCGACATAGACATACTCGCAGTTGATGCGGATCGGCTCCGGCGCCGCCGACAGGTAGTAGGTGGTCGGCTGGCCCTTTTTCTCCGAACCGTATTTCGGGTTGGCCTTGATGTCCCAGCCGAGCAGTTCGAACAGGGTCATTGCCAGATTCTTGCCGGTAGTGATCGCGCCCCAACCGCCGACCGAGTGCATGCGCACGGTGATTGCGCCCTTGGGCAGCAGGTTGGGATTCTCCGAGCCGCGCACGCCCATCTCGCGGATGCGCGGGTACTTGTCGGCGAGATCCTGCTGATGCACTTCATCCTTCGGGTTGATCGGATCGCGCACGAAATCGACCGAGAGGTAGAAGAATTTGCGCTGGCTTCCTTCCGGCAACATGTTCTCCACCGTGCCGATCAGGGCCTCGGGCTGCATGTCGCGCGAGCCCAGCCCGTAGCAGCCTGAATACAGGCGCGGCATGTCGCCCGCGCCGTAGCTGGCATAGCCGGGGAAAGGTAGTTCGCCGGTCTGCCCCTGCGCCGCGGCCATGCCGTTTTCGACGCATTTCATCAGCGTCGCGCGCAGTTCGCGCACCACCGGCAGATCCTCGGCCAGCGGCTGGTCGGTGCGCTCCAGCACCGCCACACCCTTCTTGCCGTGCAGCACATGGCCCAGCAGGTCGCCGGGGAAAGGACGGAACATGGTCAGATTGACCACGCCGACCTTGAGCTTGCGCGTTTCGCGCAGGTAGTCCGCTACCGCTTCGGCCTGGACGATCATGCTGCCCATGCCCACGATCAGGTAGTCGGCATCCTGGGCCTTGTAGGTCGCCACGCGCTGGTAGCGGCGGCCGGTCAAACCGGCGTACTCCTCCATGCAGGAATCGGTGAGCGCTTCGATGTGGTCGAAGAAATACGGTCGCTGGCCGGCCGTGGCCTGCATGTAGGCATCCTGGTTCTGCACCGTGCCCGACACCACGGGACTATCCACGTCCCAGATCGCCGGCACGCGACGCCGCTTCGGTCCGAAGAGCATTTCCTGCGCCGGCGTCGGCGTGTCGATGATGTCGTCCGGCTTGCCAAGGTACTCGGCGACCAGTTCGCGCTCCGGCAGCAGCGCCGACTCGATCAGGTGCGTGGTCAGGAAGCCGTCCTGGCCGATGATGGCCGGCGTCAGCGACAGTTCGGCAACTTTGCGCGCGATCAGGTTGAGGTCGGCCGCCTCGGTCGCGCTCCTGGCCATCACCTGGATGAAGCCGGTATCGTCGATGCAGTGGTAGTCGTCGTGGCCGGCATGGACATTGAGCGACGCCTTGGTGATGGCGCGGCAGCCCATGTTGAGCACATAGGGCAGGCGCTTGCCGACGGCGGCGTAGAGCGACTCGTGCATGAAGGCAACGCCTTGCCCTGATGAGAAATTGACGGCGCGCAGGCCGGTCATGGACATGCCGGCGGTGACGCCTGCAGCCGCATGCTCCGATTCGGGCTCGATGAATATCAGCGGTCGGTCGGAAATATTGAGATGGCCGGCGGCGACTTCTTCGGCCCAGTATTCGCCCATCTGGGTCGATGGCGTGATCGGATAGGCGCCGGCCGCATCCGACGCTTCGCGCTCGACATGGATCACTGCCGTGTTGCCATCGACGGCATCGCGCACGCCGGGATATTTCGCTGATTTCGCTGCGCTGCCTGCTGCGGCGGTTTCCAGCAAGGAAAAGGAGAACAGTTTCTTGAGCTTGGAAATTGACATGACGGATTCCTCGTAAATCGAATTCAGTGGCGCAACGGCAAAGGATCGTTGCGCAGGATTTTCTTGGCGGCGGCGCCTTTCGCGGCCCGGTCAGGCGACTCGAACCAGACGATGGCGCCAGTCGGGCAGCGCTCGATGGGCAGGCGCGTCGCCTGGTCGTTCCAGTCATAGTTGACCACCGCCAGATTGCCGGCGAGCTGCATCAGCTTGATCGGCGCGTCGGCGACGCATTTGCCGCAGGCGGTGCAGGCCACTTCGCAGGAAGCCTCCGCGGTGTCGCCGTCAGCCTGGTTCTTGCAAGCGACCCAGAGCCTGTGGCTCACCGGTTCCAGGCTGAACAAACCCTTGGGACAGACTTCGACGCAGTCGTTGCAGGCCGTGCATTTTTCGCTGTCCACCTGCGGCAGGCCGTGGGCGTCCATGGCAATTGCATCGAAGGTACAAACCCGGGAACAGTCGGCCAGGCCGAGACAGCCCCAAGCGCATTCCTTGCCGCCGCCGGATACCACCGCCGCGGCACGGCAGGTTTTGAGGCCTTCGTAGCGGGCGCGCAGGAAAGCCACGTGCTGGCCGCCGCCGCATGCCAGCCGCGCTACCTTCTTCTCCACCATGCCTGCGGCGACGCCGAGCAGGTCGGCGATGCCCTGCCGTTGTTGCGGTGTGCTGACCGTGCACTGCGCGGGAATAATGTCGCCGCCGACCACCTTTTCCGCGAAATCGCGGCAGCCGGCCTGGCCGCAGGCGCCGCAGTTCGACTTCGGCAGCAGATCCTCGACCGCGCCGATGCGCGGGTCTTCATAGACGAAGAGCTTCTTGTTCGCAAACGCGAGCAGCACCGCCAGGACGACCCCCAGCCCGGCCATGAATGCCCCCGCTACCGCCAGATTCGACAACGACTCCACTGCCACCTGCTCCCTTGCCTGTGCGGATCGGTGTTTCTTCAACAGAGAAACAAGGCCGCGCCACTATCATGGATTTCATGCCAAATCCCGCTGCAAGCAGCTTGCGAACTAGCGTCGGAAGGCGCACTCGGTCACGGGATAGCGATGAAACAACAGATCGGCAGATCCAAGCCTTGAGGGCAGAACCCACCGATCCCATCACGGCGCAGTCGGGAGTTGCTCCCGATCTACAGAGGAAGCCGGCACTTTGGCACCAACTCGGGATACACGCGAGGCGCGGTTTAGCCCCGCGTGTTTGTGACGTGTCAACTATAAGACATCCGACCCTGCAACGCTAATGGATTATTCTATTTCCGCATTGACCGAGTTCATCCAGGGATGGCTTGCCGATAGTACTTAAGGTATAGAATCACCGCACAATATTAGGCATATCGCCTGAAATCACGGGCCTTCGCCGACTGTACAAAACGGGAGGAGACATGCGCATTTCTCAGGAACTCATCGACCCGAGCGGCCACTGGCAGTTGCATGGCGCGCCGGTCGAGGACGCCGGGCTGGTGCTGTTTTTCGGCGGCCGGGCGCTACTCGACGACCCCGCCATTTTCCGCCAGATACGCCAGCGCCATCCCGCAGCCATCCTGATGGGCTGCTCCACCGCAGGGGAAATTTGCGGTACGCAGGTCACCGACGACACGGTGGTCGCCACCGCCGTCCATTTCGAGCATACCCGGCTGCAACTGGCCCGCACCGCCGTAAGCGATGCCGGCGACAGCCGCAATGCCGGCCGCCGCCTGGCCGAATCCCTCGACGCCGACGGCCTGGCGCACGTATTCGTGCTGTCGGACGGCCTCCACGTCAATGGCACCGAACTGGTTGCCGGCCTGCGCGCCGGCCTCCCGGCCGGCGTGGTCTCGACCGGCGGCCTGTCCGCTGACGGCGCCCGTTTCGGCCGCACGCTGGTGAGTGCCGACGGGCCGCCGACCGAAGGCTGCATCGCCGCGCTGGGCATGTACGGCGAACGGCTCCGGGTCGGCTTCGGCTCGCTCGGCGGCTGGGATCCTTTCGGTCCCGAACGGCTGATCACCCGCTCGTCCGGCAACGTGCTGTACGAACTCGACGGCGAGTCCGCGCTGGCGCTGTACAAGCGCTACCTCGGCGAACACGCGGCCGGCCTGCCGGCCGCCGGGCTGCTGTTTCCATTGACACTGCGCTCGGCGGAACACGATCAGCCGGTGGTGCGTACCATACTCGGGGTCAATGAAACGGAGCAGAGCCTGACCTTCGCCGGCGACATGCCGGAAGGCGCCTATGCGCGCCTGATGAAAGCCAATTTCGAGCGCCTGATCGACGGTGCCATCGGCGCCGCGAAGATCAGCCAGAGCCTTTCCGGCGCGCCGCCGCAACTGGCCATCCTGATCAGCTGCGTCGGCCGCAAGCTGGTGCTCAAGCAGCGAATCGAGGAAGAAGTCGAAGGGGTGCGCGATGTCCTGGGCAAGGACGCGGTGCTGGCGGGCTTCTATTCCTACGGCGAGATATCGCCGCATACGCCAAGCGCCAAGTGCGAACTGCACAACCAGACGATGACCATCACCACCTTGAGTGAAGTGTAGGTCGATCATGCACAGCCTGCTGCGTCGCCAGATCCAGCGCTATCTCGGCGATCCGGACAGTGTTCCCGCCGCATGGCGCCCCTTTCTCGACGCGGTCAGCGCAGGCTATGAGCAGGACGACTCGGATCGTCGCCTGATCGACAACTCCCTGGAAGTGATGTCCACCGAACTGGAGGAGCGGAACCAGACCCTGCGCAAGGAACTCGCCGAACGCCGGCAGGCCGAATCCCGCATCGAGCAGTCGCTGTCCCTGCTGCGCGCCACGCTCGATGCCACCGCCGACGGGATTCTCGCGGTGGACCACGAACTGCGGGTCGAGAGCTTCAACGTCCAGCTGCTGGAGATGTGGATGATTCCGCCCCAAGTCGTCGAGGCGCAATCCACGCGGGACGTCACGGACTTCATGGCCAGGCAATTGACGACCCCTGCCGCCTTCCTGGAAACCGCCCGGCATCTTGAAGCGCACCCCGATGCGGACAGCTTCGACACCCTCGAACTCAACGACGGCCGTGTGCTGGAGTGCTATTCGCGACCGCGCCGCATCGGCGAGCAGATCGCCGGCCGCGTCTGGAGCTTCCGCGACGTCACCCAACGCCGAGAGGCCGAGACCCGCCTCGCCTACATGGCAAACTACGATGCGGTAACCGGCCTGCCCAACCGCAACCTGCTGCGCGAGCGCCTGGATCGGGCGATCAAGCACGAGGCACGCAAGGGCCGTTCCCTGGCCCTGCTGTTCCTTGACCTCGACAACTTCAAGGCGATCAACGACACCCTCGGCCATGAAGTCGGCGACCGCATCCTGCAGCTGGTGGCCAAGCGCCTGCTGGCCTGCCTGCGCGCCTGCGACACGGTGGCGCGCCTGGGCGGCGACGAATTCACCGTGATCGTCGAGGACATGGCGTCGATGGACGGCGTCGCCGCCCTGGCGCAGAAGATCATCGAAAACCTGTCGCACCCTTTCCCGTTGGATGGTCACGAGCTGTTCTGCACGGTCAGCGTCGGCATCGCGATCTATCCCAACGATTCCGACAACCTGGACGGGCTGATGAAGAATGCCGACAGCGCGATGTACCGCGCCAAGGAGCATGGACGCAATACCTACCGATTCTTTACCGAGGACATGCACCAGCGCGCCTACGAACGGCTGCTGATGGAAAACAAGCTGCGCGGCGCGCTCAACCGCGGCGAGTTGCTGCTCCACTATCAACCGCAGATCGACGTCGAGAGCGGCACCACGGTCGGCATCGAGGCGCTGCTGCGCTGGAACGATGCCGTGCGCGGCCTGGTCCAGCCGATCGAGTTCATCGGCGTGCTGGAAGACACCGGGATGATCGTCGATGTCGGCCGCTGGGTGCTCGCCGAGGCCTGCGCCTTCAACAAGTCCCTGCAGGAGATCGGCTTGCCGCCGATACGCATCGCCGTCAATATTTCGCCGCGCCAGTTCCGCCAGCAGGATCTGGTCGAATGCGTCGCGCAGACGCTGCAGCGCACCGGCCTTGCCGCCGAGTACCTGGATCTGGAGATCACCGAGGGCACGCTGGCGGACGTACTCGAAGCACACGACGTGCTTGAGCGCCTGAGCGGCATGGGCGTGCAGCTCTCGATCGACGATTTCGGCACCGGCTACTCCTCGCTCAGCTACCTGAAACGCTTTCCCATCAACACGCTCAAGATCGACCGCTCATTCATCCGCGACATCTTGACCGACAGCGACGACGCCGCCATCACGGCGGCCATCGTCGCCCTGAGTCGCAGCCTGCGGCTGAAGGTGATCGCCGAAGGCGTCGAGACGGCTGCGCAACTGAACTGCCTCAAGCTCCACGGCTGCGACGAAGTTCAAGGCTACCTGTTTGCCCGGCCCATGCCCGGCGACGTGCTGATCGACTGGTTGCGCGAACGCCAACGCGATTCGGCGCAGGCCGCCTAAGCGGCCGCCGGCGGCTGCGCGCTGCGCGCCAGCACCCACTCCAGCAGTTCGGTCGCCACCGCTTCGCGATCGAGGTCATTGAGCGTTTCGTGGCGACTGCCCGGCCACAGCCTTAGTATGCGATCAGCGCCGCCCCACGCGTCGTGGATTTCCCGGCTGCCGCCCGGATCGGTGAGCCGGTCGGCGTCGCCGTGAAACAGGTACACCGGCAACGCCAGTCCGCTTGCCGCCGCGCGATTGGCGACCATCGCCTGCAGCAGCTCAGCGCCGGTGCGTGCCGGCGGCGCCTTGAGACTGACCAGCGGATCGCCGACATAGGCCGCCACGGCGGCAGCGTCGCGACTGATCAAGGCCGGGTCGATGCGGGTGCCGCGCAGACGCGGCGCCCAACGCGACAGCAGGGGTGCCAGCGCGAGCAGGAACCGCGGCACGTCGCGGCCGATCCTGAGCGCCGCCGACGACAGGATCAGCCCCGCCACCGGCTGCTTACGCTGCGCCAGCCAGCGCAGGGCGATGGCGCCGCCCATGCTGTGCCCCATGAGGAATACCGGGCGCCCGGCGGCACGCTGCCGCGCCTGCTCCAGCAGCGCATCCACGTCCAGCAGGTAATCGTCGAAGCGTTCGACATAAGAGCGCTCGCCCGGCGAGCGGCCATGGCCGCGCAAGTCCACCGACACCAGGCCGAGGCCGCGTTCGGTGGCCCGCTGCGCAAGGAAGGCATAGCGCCCGGAGTGTTCGGCGATGCCGTGCACCAACGCCACTACGGCGTGCGGCGCCGGCGGTATCCAGGCCTGGCCCGCTAGACCCACGCCATCGGCCGTCTGCAACTCGAAACCAAGGTTTTCGGTACTCATGTCCAGGCTCTCATCTCATGCCGACGAAGCGGCCTCTACCGCCGGTCCCTGACGACGAATGGCTCGACCAGCGCCTCCTGCACCGATTCACCGATGTTCATGGCCTTGTCGAAGCTCGCGTTCCAGACATCGGCGTTGGCCAGATCGGCGCCGACCATGTCCGCCTTGAAAAAGATCGCCTGGCGCAAGGTGGCGCCCGCCAGCCGCGTCGCCCTCAGCTTGGCACGAGTGAAATCGACCTGTTCCATCGCCGCGCCTGTCAGGTCGGCGCCTGACAGGTCCGCACCGACCAGGCGCGCACCCGAAAATACGCCGCGGAATGCATAGCAGTTGCGGATCGATCCGTCCGACAGGTCGATCCCTTCCATCAATATGTCCTTCAGGTAGGCTCCAGAAAAATCGGCTCGCGGCGCCTTGGTGTTGATCAGGTTCGCGCCGAACAAATAGGCTCCCGCGAGATTCGCGTCGCTCAGGTCGCCTTCGTCGAAGGTCGCGTGGAACAGATCGGCATTGCGCAAATCGGCACCGGCCAGATTCGCTCCGGTGAAATTGGCCCATTTCGCGTTGCTGCGGCGCAAATCCGCGCCAGCCAGATTGGCCTTGCGGAAATCCGTGCTCTCCAGCTTGGCGCCGGCCAGACGCGCACCGCGCAAATCCTTCCCCGCCAGCTTCTTGCGCGAGAAATCGCAGTGCGAAAGATCTGTCGCCGCCTGCGGTGCGGCGCAGTTTCCCGCCGGCAGGTCGCCAGCGGAAGCAGCGGAAACAATGACCAGGGACGCCAGCAAGACGATGATTGCGCGCGATGTCATGCGGTGCCTCCCCCATTCCCGATTGTGGTCGAGCATTCTATGCCCTCCTGCCCGCATTCCAAACGATTGCAGCCAAGGGACATCGACAGTGCCCCGCTGGCAGGCCTCAAGGCCCGACCGGATGCCGGTAGATGTGGAACAAGCCGCCGGCGAACTCGATCTC
>MHZX01000125.1 GCA_001828935.1 Rhodocyclales bacterium RIFCSPLOWO2_02_FULL_63_24 | reverse complement strand
TCCGCCACAACGATTATGAAAACCCGCACAGCTTAAGGCTCTGCGGGTTTTTTGTTTTATTGCATCTGGATTCTCACAAACTCATTTACGATGAAATCCCTGTGGATAACTACTGTATTTTGTTCCCAATTGTTCCCGAAAATCCCATCCAATCCCGTCAGGCCTGTTCCCGATTTGTTCCCATTTGCGGCTTGAGAGCAATTTCTCATGGGCCTCATCCCGCAGGACTGGGTTCCCTGTTTTTCCTATTGACGACCTTCTTCGGGCGACCCACACCCCGACGAACCGGCTGAGCAAAAATTGCTACAGGTTGAGGCGATGCCTTACTCGCACTCGCCCTTTGCCGATCAACAAAAGCTGCCAAATCGTTAATGCAGACAAAGCGCCTTCCGCCTATCTGCATCGTGGGGATCAACTCCTTCCGTTCCGATCGAAGGTTTCTCAGTCTCTTGATTGACACTCCACCGATAATTTCGCCCGCTTTTTTTTCGTGACAACGGCTTTTCCGCCGGCAGCAGCCATCAGCAAATCAAATGTTTTCATCCATCCCCCTATCATGCTTGCGCTCTTTCCCTCGATTCTGGATATCCAAGGGCAATGAAATAGTAGGGATGCGGCGGGACTCGGTGGGATCGAAATGCGCCTCCAATAGTCGCATTTCGATCCCAGTGCCCCCGCACAATTCGTATCGCTGTTGCCCAGTTATGTTGAGAATGAACGAGCTTTCAGCCGCTCAACCACTTCCGGATCGAGCTCTCGTAGGCTCAATAGCTCAATGATGGTTGATTGCCGGCCCTTGAGGGCATCGGTAACGAACCCCCGCCGTTCTTCGATGACCGGCAGCACTTTTTCGCGGATGAAGTCACGTTCGGTAGGCAGTAGCCGTTCATCTCCGATGACCTTGGAGATCGCATCCGGCAGGTCAGAATTCATTCGCGACAAAACGCCACGGACGAGCCTGGGCGCCACCCCCGCCTCGAAGGCCATGGCGTCCCAATGGATGCCCTCGACCCAGCCGGGCTTGTTTTCACCGGCGATGGCCATCGACATGGTTGCCCGCGGCAGATAGGCCTCGACGCACAACATGTCGTAGAACGGTGCAACTGCGGCTTTCTGACCCCGCATCAGGAAAGCGATGTTCTTGGCATGCGCATCGAGATTGCCGATCAGGTAGTTGAAGGCAACCCATTGCACGACCGCGTTGGCGGCAACGACGGGACGGTCGATAAATGTGCCACGGAGAACCTCGAACAGATGGTGCAAGCCCAATCCGCCCTCGCTCTCGTATTTCTTCGAGGGCGAAACCCCGAGCGCCTGACACAGATCAATCTGGTGAAGTCGCCGGATAGCGCTTCCTCCGGGTTCTCCTTTCGGGTCGGCCGACTCACGGTCAAAACGTTCAATGACGTACAGCGGTTCCGGCAAATGTCTCAGGTCGACGCTGGGTACCGGAACCTTCAGTTCAGCCGCCAATCGCATGCAAAAAAACTCATTGGCCGGACAGAACGGGAAATCCGCGCTGGCGTTCTCCGGCTTGACGATATGCGTCGAGGCAGCCGCCCCTTCCGGCAGGAACATTGCGCCATGGGCATCAATGCGCAAGCCCAGCTTCTCCTGAGCGCCCGCCAGTGACATGCGGATGTCGTCCCAGGACGCCATGAGCGGCAGGTTGCGCGTGCGCGATTCCTCAATTTTCTCTTGCAATGCCTCCCGTGAAAGGGGAAGCAGGATCTCTTGATCGATCTGAATTTCGCCAGCTTCATCGGGGAGCAGAGAAAGCGCCCCAGCCGTGTCCTGCCCATGGCGAACCAGCAAGGCCCAGGTATCTTTCGGATCAATGCGATCCCGCGAAGCAATCAACTCACGCAACCGGCCTTCCGGTAGAAGGTTCTCGAAAAACCATTCGACGAGTCGGAAGTCACCCGAATCCTGATACCCGCGCGTCGCCAGCGGCAAACTTGGCGAAAGCGCATAGGCGTTCCAGTCTGATGCGTAGTTGAACGACCACCGGCCACCCATCACTTCAAGGGTGCCGACGAACGCGCCATTGGCTGTTACACATAGCTTGCTCATATTGCCTCACCGGGCGCCATGGGGAGTCGCAGCCTGACCTCGATACCGAAGCGATGACAGACGGACAGCACCTTGCCAATCTGGGCGGTGGTCTTGCCCTGCTCCAACCCGTTCAGAAAGGGTAAGCTCACGTTACACAGGGCGGCGGCATCCCGTTGGGTCAGGCCAGATTCCTTGCGAACGCGACGAAGGGTGTCCCCGAGTTCGCTGATCGAGACAATACTGATTTCCCTGACCGCCATCGGAGCCTCCTAAAAAGATAAACGACCGTTGAATTTTGCCCTGCTCAACATCACGAAGCAAGGAAAACTCAACGGTCGTTGATTATTTCCAGGGGTCGCTGCGGTGTTTCGGCAACGCCCCATCGAATTACTTCTTCGCCTTGCCCTTGTTCGCGACCTGTTCCTTGAAGGACGCGCCTGCCGAGAACTTCGGGACGGTCGTCGCCTTAATCTTGATCGTCTCGCCGGTTTTCGGGTTCTTGCCCTCGCGAGCTGCGCGATCTGCGGACTTGAAGGTGCCAAAGCCTACCAGTGTCACCGAGTCGCCCTTGGCGACTGCGGTCGCGATCTCTTCTACCAAGACATCCAGGGCACGGCCGGCGGCCGCTTTGGAAAGTTCAGCTTTGGTGGCCAGCGCTTTCGATCAGCTCGGATTTGTTCATCGTGGTACATCCTTTCGGTGGCTGTTCACGGGTTTCCTACGGCAGAAATCCGTGGCTGACATGATCTCTCTGGCATTTTTGTATAGAGGAACGACGGGATGTCCGCGGTGTTGAGCTGGAAGATCTTGAGCTTGAATTACTCCATGTCGCGCAAGCCTCTGGCGCGACGGCGCAGGAGCGCGATGGAGACGTTGCCGGCCTCCAGCCGCGAGGTCGTGATCGGATGATCGGCGTAAGCGCAGATGCCGGTGCGGTGCGACTGCAAGGTCTTCACGAAGGACGCCAGTCCGGTGATCTTGGCAGCCTTGGCCATGCCGCACCAGTCGTCAAGGCGCTGGGTCATTTCGGCGACCGTGGAGTTGGGCTGCCACAGGCGCTGCAACTGCTCCTTGAGCGCGTAGAGCGAGGCCAGCGGTTGATTCAGCGCCAGCAGTTGATCCAGTCGTCCCTGGTCGGTTTCCTTGAGGGTCGTGCGATTCGACAACAGCAGCCACAAGCTGCCCTTGATCGTTTGCTGGCCGGTCAGGTCGCCCAGGGTCTTGGCGGCCTTGAACTCGGCGCGGCGGCAATCGCGGATCACCTTGCTGAACATCTGCATGACGTGGAAGCGATCGAAGACGATCGCCGCGTCTGGCAACGATTCGCGCACGGCGGCGATGCGTATTTCGCGTGATCGTGACCGGTGATTTCGCCAAAGCGTGACCGCCGTTTCACGGCGAGCGTGACCGATTGAGGTAACATTTATCAAAATCCATGCAGCATCCCGCCATCGGTCACGATGACGCGAAATCAGCGGTCACGTTCCGCGAAATGCGCACGAGCGATTTGATTGCCTGTACAAGCCGGAACAATGGCCCGATCTCAAGTCCGTTCGTCATCATCGAAGCCGAACGGACGATCCGGGGCAAGACTTCGATCGAGCAGCGCTATTACATCAGCAGCTTGCCCGCCGACGCCAAACGCATCGGCAGTGCCATCCGTCAGCATTGGGCGGCCGAGAACAGCCTCCATTGGTGCATGGACGTGGTCTTCGCCGACGACCAGATGCGCGCGCGCACCGGCCATGCCGCTCACAACCTCGCCGTCCTCAAACACATCACCATGAATCTCATCCGCCTTGATCCCGTCCCGCGCAAAGGCGGCATCAAGGTTCGACGACTCATCGCCGCCACTTCCGATGCCTACCGCGCCCATCTGTTCGGTCTTGTATAAGATTCATGCGATTGCCCTGGCCAAGAACCTGGTAGACAAGCGCCTTTCGGGGCGCTTTTTGTTTTTGCTCACCAGACGGCCCACCGAATAGCTCAACCACCAAGCTACTGGATGATCAAGCTCTCCATGGCGGCCCGGACGAGGCGCCATGCCCCGTCCTGCTTCTGCATCAGCACCAGGTAGCGCGCGCCCATGGCTCTCGGGTAATTGACCGCGACACCGAACAGAGCCGCATCTTTGGCGCGATTGAAGCCTATCCGCGACACATAGACGATCCCCCCACCGTGCAGCCTCCTGTCGCTGCCGCCACTACCCTTCAGCCCGGCAGACAACTGGGCGTTCACCTCCTCCGACGAAACTACCCGGAGATGTGGCACCAAGATCCGGTCGGTCAACAGCCATTCCTTGCGGTTCTTCTCCCAGTAGTCCTCGATCAGTTCCGCACCGAGCTCGCCCAGCGCCGTGCTTGGCCAAGTCGCCGTTCGCGCCTGGCGTGGGGCCAGCGTGCGACCGACCAGGTAGCGGCCGGCCACCGTGGCGTCAAAGTACTCGGGGACATCGGACCCCTTCGGCGGCGGTGACTTGAAGAAGGCGGTCAGGACTTCGTATTCGTCATCTGGGATCGGGTCTGGCGCTGATGTCGCGGCGGGCACCTGCGGCACGAACGAGGCAACGACACGTTCGAACGTCACGCGATAGGCCGCCGCCAGCTGTTTGGGAGCATCAAAGCGAAAGACGAAGAACCCGGTACCCGCCGGCACCACCACATGACGCCGTAACGCCGCGACTTTCTCGCCATCCGTACCAAGCAGCGGATAGCGATAGGTCGCCACGTCCAGTGACTTGGCCTCAAGTCCGGCCACGCGCGCTTCGGAGACCGGATTACGAACATCCTCCCGGCCGCCGATCGTCGGATTCTCGATGTCGAACAGATAGCGCTGCAACGTCCGGTGGACGCTCGCGTAATGCAAGATGCTTATCACCACGTGGTTCGGCCACGCCTGATCCGGTGCCGCCAG
The DNA here is from genome assembly GCA_001828935.1 of Rhodocyclales bacterium RIFCSPLOWO2_02_FULL_63_24. Lineage (GTDB taxonomy): Bacteria > Pseudomonadota > Gammaproteobacteria > Burkholderiales > Rhodocyclaceae > Sulfuritalea. The sequence continues at coordinate 8,194 of MHZX01000125.1, read as the reverse complement.
TTGCAGTTCCGAGGCATCCGTGCCGTTGGGTGCCGGGCTCCAGGTCGCTTCCCATCCCTCAGGAATACCGACACGATAGGCACCAGACTTGGCCGCATACGACATAAGCGCGCCCGTTGCTGGCTTGTCCGGCGACGAACTCCCCGGTTCGAGCGCGAAGACGTTCCAGGAGAAGAACATCAAGACGCAATGCGGCCAGAAGCGCCAGACAATGCCCGCTGCGGCTTTCGCTTGGCTCTGACGTCGGTCCGGCCGGCTAGGATTTTCTTGCATGCGCCGCATGGCGATTCATCTCTTCCCTTGCTGCGGGATAGGCGTCGACGACTAGCCACAGCGCCACCAGCAAGACCGCCAGACCCACCAGTTTCAATTTGCCCGATCCGAAGGTCAGCGGCGCCAGCGCAACGACGGCTCCCAGTCCGCTAACCCCGGCCCGCCCCACCGGCGAGGGAATCATCGCGCCGCACAGCATCAGCACGCCGGCCAGCCACGCCAAGGTACGCTGTGCTTCGCCCGTCTCCGCCGCGTTCCGCTTCCAGATCAAAGGTCTTTGCCCAGAACATCCCGGCTGTCGAATATACCCGCATTGCTTCCCAAGCGAGCATCGGAGCGCACAAGAGCGCCTGATTTCTTGTGCGGCCGAGGCAGCTCGCCTATGATGGCCCAGTGCGCCGTCCCGCCTTTCTATCGTCATGACAGCCCTTCTGTTACGCCTGATCGCGCTGGCGCTCGCCTGCGCAGCGCTGGCCCATGCGCACGCAGCCGTGCCGGCGCCGGCGCCGGCCGCTGGACGTTCGCTGGCCGTCTCCCCGGCGAACCCGGGCAAGCGCATTGCCCTGGTGATTGGCAACGACGCCTACCGAAAAGTCAGCAAACTCGAAAAGGCCGGGAACGACGCGACCGCGATGGCCCGCGAACTGAAGGCGGCCGGGTTTGAAGTCCTGCTCCACCGCGACCTCGACTACCGAGGCATGGTCAAGGCCGTGGAAACACTGGCCAACAGCATCACCGGTGGCGACCAGGTCGTGGTGTTCTTTGCCGGACACGGTGTCCAGATCAAGACGGGAAGCTACCTGCTGCCGGTGGACATCGAGGCCAACAGCGAAAGCGAAGTCGAGAAAACCGCCTACGGACTGAACGACCTGACCGACAAGCTTAGCGAAGCCAGGGCATCCTTCGCGCTGGTGTTGGTGGATGCCTGTCGCGACAACCCGCTCAAGTCGAAGGGCCGCAGCATCGGCGCGACCCGTGGCTTGAGCGCGATCGAACCACCCAAGGGGCAGATGGTGGTGTATTCGGCAAGCAAGGGCCAGCAGGCCCTGGATCGTCTCAGCGACGGCGATCCTCACCCCAATGGCGTGTTCACCCGCGAGTTCGTCTCCCGCATGAAGCGCCCCGGTATGCGCATCGAGGACCTGGTGCGCGATGTCCAGGAATCCGTGGAAACGCTGGCGCGCACGGTCAGTCACGACCAGCGTCCGGCCATCTACAACGAGGCACGCGGCAACTTCTACTTCTTCGCCCCGGCGACCGTGAATGTCGGGACGCCCTCCACGGCAGTGGTGGCGCCCCGTCCGGTACGAGTGCAAAGCGCCGATGAAATCGAGCAGGAGTTGTGGAATGGCATCAAGGACAACCGCAATGCCGGCGTCTTCGAAGAGTATCTCAGGCACTACCCACAAGGGCGCTACGCAGGACTGGCGCGGGTGACCCTGGCCCGACTCAAGACGGAAGACCCGTCCGCAACGCCGCGCCCAGTTCCGCCCGCGGCAGGCGAATCCGGCGCCAGGGAGTCAGCCCGCCAGGCGTGGGAGGCGGCCAACCAGAAAGCGCTCGAGACGGCAGCGGCACTGAAACAGCTCGACGGAAATGCGGCACGACCGGGCGGCGCCGAACCACCTCCGCCCGCAGCGCCCGATGACGCCCTCGCCGTCGGCGTGGGCGGCCCCGAACTGGCCGTCTCGCTGGTCGGAATCGCCATGATCATCGGTGTGCTGTATCTGCTGGTCAGGCTCCTGCGCGGCAAAGGGCGCAACCAAGCACGCTGAACACCCGCTACACGAGGGTAATCAGAGCCACTTCCGGCAGGCAGTTGAACCGGATCGGCGCCACCAGATGCCCCACGCCGCGACTAATGAAGGTTTGCCGCTCGCCGTCGCGCACCAATCCCACCCGGTATTTCTCACCGAATCTGGACGGCATTGCCGGTTGTCCCAGCAGCGGCAGCGCTACCTGACAGCCATGCGTATGGCCGGATATCACCGAGTCAATGTAGATCTTGCTCAGCTCGATCTCCTCGTTGTTGTCCGGATTGTGGCTGAGCAGGATGCGGAGCGCGTGCGCGTCGAGCCCCTTGCAGGCTGCATCGAGCGACGAAGAGTCCTCCCAGTAGTCGTCGATGCCGAGCAACTGGATGAACGTCCCCTGCCGTTCCACGCGGACATTCCGGTTGCGCAGCCAATGCACGCCCAGAGCCAATGTATAGGCCAAAGTGAGAGTGTTTAAGGCTTCAGGACCGATCCAGAAGTCATGGTTACCGAGCACACCGAACAAACCCAGCGGAACCTTCAGTGCCGACAGCGCCGGACTCGGCTCGGTGCTGCAGGCTACCCGCAATCAAGGCCTCGAGTCCGTCGACGGTGCCTATGCCAAGTTTGCGGAATAGCTCACGCCGATGACCCTCGACCGTGCGGACGCTGACCTTCATTAGCCGGGCAACAAGTGTATCGCTGTAGCCGAGCGCGGCCATGAGCAGGATATCGCTTTCTCGTTCGGTCAGTTGGGTGACCAGCCCTGTGGCCGCGTCGCCTGACTGATGGGAATTGTGGTGCATCGGCACTCCTTGTTCACATATCGGGGACATGGGATTGAACGACTACGCTGCCAGAACGCCACTGCTCTCCCGTGCGAATTCCCTCAGCAAATCTTGGCCGGCATCGCGCGCGGCTTCGATGCTGGCCAGCTTGACATGGCCATAGCCGCGGATCCGCGCTGGCAGTGATGCGATTTCGATGGCAAGCGGGAGGTTGTCCTTGGTCAACCGGGGTAGCAGGCTGGCTATCGTTTCCCGATATTCCTGAATCAGGCGGCGCTCCAGGCGGCGTTCGGCGCTGCGACCGAAGATATCAAAGACAGTGCCGCGCAGTCGGCGCAAGCGGCTCAGCAGCACAAAAGCGCGCAGGGTCCAGGCGCCATACTCCGACTTGATCGGATGACCCTGTGCGTCTTTCCTGGAAAACAGGGGTGGCGCCAGATTGAAGCGCAAGCGGTAGTCACCTTCGAAGGTGTCGGCCAACATGCGTTTGAAGTCTTCGCCGGCATACAGTCGGGCCACCTCGTACTCGTCCTTGATGGCCATCAGCCTGGACAGGTTGCGTGCCACGGCCTGCGTCAGACGCAACCCTGAACCTTTTCCCAAACCGGCCTCGACGGCGCGCACCTGATTCACGAAGATGGCATATTCATCGGCATAGGCCTGGTTCTGGTAAGCCGCGAGATATTGCGTACGTCTGGCCAGCAGCGTATCCAGGCTCTGCGGCAACGACACCACGACCGGCTTGGGCGGCAGGGCAATGCGCGTCACTGCGTCGATATCGGCCGCCGCGCGGCGCCCCCAGAGAAAAGCCTGACGATTCGCCTTAATGGCCACGCCATTGAGTTCGATGGCCTTCAGGATGGCGTTTTCCGCGAGCGGAATGCGGCCGCGCTGCCAAGCGTAACCGAGCATGAACAGGTTGGTCGCGATGGAGTCGCCCATCAACGCGGTCGCGATGCGGCTGGCATTGATGAAATCCACCGGCTGACCCGCCGATTCCTCGATCAGGCTGCGTACTTCCGCGCTGGGAAAGGTCCAGTCGGGATCCTTGGCAAACGGTCCGACAGGCTGCTCGTAGGTGTTGATGACGGCGTGGGTGCGGCCGGGCCGCATTTTCGAGATCGCGTCCTGCCCACCGGCGGTCAGCATGTCGCAGCCAAGCACCAGGTTGGCCTCGCCGGTGGCAATGCGCTGGGCGCGAATCGCCTCGGGCCGGGCCGCGAGCCGGACATGGGAGGTGACCGAGCCGTTCTTCTGAGACATGCCGGTCATGTCGAGCACGGACACCCCCTTGCCTTCGAGGTGGGCTGCCATGCCGAGCAGGGCACCGACGGTGATGACACCTGTGCCGCCAATGCCGGTGATAAGAATGTTGTAGGGCTTGTCGAGCGCCGGCGGGACCGGATCGGGCAGCGTGGCAAACAGCCTGTCGGCATCGCTGGAACCGCCAGCCACACCGTCCGCTTTGGCCTTGCGCAAGCAGCCGCCGATAACCGTGACAAAGCTGGGGCAAAAGCCCTTGACGCAGGAATAGTCCTTATTGCAGGACGACTGGTCGATGATCCGCTTGCGGCCGAACTCCGTCTCCAGCGGCACCATTGAAGTACAGTTGGATTGCACGCCGCAATCGCCGCAGCCTTCGCAGACTGCGTCGTTGATGAACAGACGGCGCGGCAAGTCGGGGTAGGCGCCGGTCTTGCGGCGGCGGCGTTTTTCGGCGGCGCAGACCTGATCGTAGATGATGACCGAGACGCCTTTGAACTCGCGCAGCTCTCGCTGCACGGCATCAAGCTCGCTGCGCGGGTGCACCGTGACGACCTTGGGCAGCCCCTCCCGCGAGTCGTAGCGGGTCGGATCTTCGGCGACCACGGCGATGCGTTTGACGCCTTCGGCCGCCATCTGGCTGGCGATCATCGGTACCGACGTCGGCCCGTCGACGGGCTGCCCACCGGTCATGGCCACGGCGTCATTGAACAGTATCTTGTAAGTGATGTTGGATTTCGCGGCAAGCGCGGCGCGGATGGCGAGATAGCCAGAATGGTAGTAGGTGCCGTCGCCGAGATTGGCAAACACATGCTTCAAGTCGGAGAAAGGCGCCTGGCCGATCCAGGTCGCGCCTTCGCCGCCCATATGGGTGATGGTCTTGTTGCTCTCGGGAAAGATGGCGGCGGCCATGACATGACAACCGATGCCCGCCAGCGCCAGGCTGCCTTCCGGCACCCAGGTCGAGGTATTGTGCGGACAGCCCGAGCAGAAATAGGCCGGGCGGACCGGTGTGCCGACGGCCCGTTTCAGGACGGCATCCTTGGCTTCGAGAAAGTCGAGCCGTGCGGCAATCAGTTCGCTGCGATGGAAGCGGGCAATCCGGGAGGCAATGACGCGGGCGATCTGCGCCACGGAAAATTCCGCCTTGCTGGTCAGCAGCCAGTCACCGCGCGGATGGACCCATTCGCCCTTCTCGTCGAACTTACCGATCACGCGCGGGCGCACATCCTCGCGCCAGTTGTAGAGCTGTTCCTTCAACTGGTATTCGACGATCTGGCGCTTTTCCTCGACGACCAGAATTTCCTCCAGTCCGGTGGCAAACTCGCGCACTCCGTCGGGCTCCAGCGGCCAGGGCATCGCCACCTTGAACAGGCGGATGCCGATCTGCTGCGCATGTTGCTCGTCGATGCCCAGTTCCTCAAGTGCCTCCAGCACATCGAGGTAGGACTTGCCCGAGGCGATGATGCCGAGCCGCGCGTTCGGCGTATCGATCGTGGTCCGATTGAGATGGTTGACACGGGCGTAGGCGAGCGCCGCATAGATCTTGTAATCCTGCATCAGCGCTTCCTGATGGCGCGCCTGCTGGCCGAGATATTCGATCTCCAGGCGCGCATTGAGGCCGCCCGCCGGCATGACAAATTCATCGGGCAGGACGATATTGACGCGGAAGGGATCGGCCTCGATCGAGGCGCTCGACTCGACGGTGTCCGCCAGCGCCTTGAAGCCGACCATGCAACCCGAGTAGCGTGACATGGCCCAGCCATGCAGGCCGAGGTCGACGTATTCCTGCACGTTGCACGGATAGAGCAAGGGAATCATCGAGGCCGCAAAGATATGGTCGCTCTGATGCGGCAGCGTCGAAGAAAACGCGCCGTGATCGTCGCCTGCCACCAGCAGCACGCCGCCATGCCGGCTGGTGCCGAAATGGTTGGCGTGTTTGAAGACGTCGCCGCAGCGATCGACACCAGGCCCCTTGCCGTACCACATCGAAAAGACGCCGTCGTAGCGACTCGGGCCGATCAGCGCCACCTGCTGGCTGCCCCAGACCGCCGTGGCCGCCATGTCTTCATTGATTCCCGGCTGGAATTTCACATGGTGGGCATCGAAGTGCTTTTGCGCCTTCCACAAGGCTTCGTCAAGGCCGCCCAAGGGCGATCCGCGGTACCCGGATACGAAACCGGCGGTATGCAGGCCGGCGGCCTGATCGCGCCAGCGCTGCAGCAGCGGCAGGCGCACCAGTGCCTGGATGCCGGAAAGATAGATCCGTCCGGAACGCTGCGTGTATTTGTCTTCGAGGGAAACCTCGCGCAAGGCGGCGGAGGTAAGCAGATGCTGTGCGGCAGCGTCGGATGCGCCCATGGTATTTCTCCAAAATTGTGTCTTGGATTGAACATACGTTGCTCCACCGGGGGGTGTTGGCGGCGCAACGACGGAAGGTCACCATCGATCAGACGGCGGCCTCTTTGGCGGGCGGATCATAGCCCAGATTCGGGACGAGGGTAACCCCGATCGCTTGTCGCCGGCATGACGACTTGCGCCGACTGCAATGACTGGCGTCAGCCTTTCTCGCCGAGACAGCGCATGACCTGATGCCAGCCTGCTTCTGCTTCGGCTCCTGACTGTTCGAACACTGCCTGGAGCAACTTCATCTGGGCGCCGGTCAGCTGTGCCTCCAATCGTGCCCCGGCCGCGGTCAAGCGAAGCTGTCTCACGCGCCGATCATGTTCGGCGGTATCCATCGCCACCAGCCGCATTTCGATCAGTTGCCGCAAGGGTGCGTTCAACGCCTGCTTGCTGACATCGAGCACGCTCAGCAAGGAATTGACCGATATCTGCGAGTTGCGACCGACGAAATAGAGAATGCGGTGATGTACGCGGCCCAGGCCACGCTGGTCGAGGATGCGGTCGGGCGGCGCGGTAAAGGCGCGATAGCCAAAGTAGAGCTGTTCAATGGCGAGACGTAACTCGGCCTCGCGTGACGCGGCGGAAGGCGAGCCGACGATGACGGGTAGGTCAACCATCTTGACATGATAATCAAAGGGCTGCTAGGCTGTCTATAGGTCAATAATATTGACATTAACCAACCAAGCTGGAGGACGACTCGCCATGAGCGCTTGTGCAACGTACGACAGCCCTCGCTTTTCCTCTCGCACGCACGATCTGCATGCATCGCCTATTCGCGAGATCTTGGCCATGGTCGATCGTCCGGGCATGATCTCGTTTGCAGGCGGCTTGCCGGCGGTTGAAAGCTTTCCGTCACTCAGCCTGGACGCGATGCCGCCGCAGATGCTGCAATACGGTTCAAGCGAAGGCGAATGGGAACTCCGCCAGCGGATTGCCGACGATCTGCAGGAAAGAGGGCTGCGGTGCTCCACCGAACAGGTGCTGGTCCTGTCCGGTTCGCAGCAGGGAATTGATCTCGTCGCCAAGCTGTTCATCGATCCCGACACCGCGGTGGCGGTCGAGTCGCCCACCTATCTGGCGGCGTTGCAGGTGTTCCGCTTTTTCGGTGCGCGCTTCGTTGCTTACGACGCGGAGACCCTGGATGCGCGCGCGCTGCAGCCTGACAAGCCCGCCTTCGCTTACGCCATCCCCACCTTTCAGAATCCCAGTGGCCGCTGCCTGACTACCCGCCAGCGTGCCGCCTTGGCGGGCGCCTGTGATACCGCGCGGATTCCCTTGTTCGAGGACGATCCTTATCGCGACCTGGTATACGATCCGTGCGACCGGACCCCCGTCTGCGCCCTGCTGCACCAGGCACCGTGGATTTATCAAGGATCGTTTTCGAAGAGCCTGGCGCCGGGTCTGCGCCTGGGCTACCTCGCCGCGTCACCGGGTTTGCTGCCGTTTCTCACCCGTCTCAAGCAGGCAGCCGATCTGCACAGCAACCGCATCAGTCAGTGGCTGGTCCTGCAGCAATTGAACGATCCGGCACGAAACGCGCATCTGGACGCGCTGACCGATCGCTACCGCCAGCGCCGCGATGCATTCGAATCCGCTTTGAGTCGCCACTTCGGCGATCTGGCCGTTTGGCAAACACCGCCCGGCGGCCTCTTCTTCTGGCTCACCCTCAAGCGCCGCATCGATACCCGCCAACTGCTGCCCAAGGCCCTC